>NZ_JBHZSG010000001.1:0-283687 GCF_043642205.1 Thalassotalea litorea
CCATTCTCTGCAATCAAAGCCTTGCCTAAAAGCCTTTAAATTCTCACTGAGTGAGCAATAATTTAATGTGATTGGTAGTATGCGAACCTGACTCGTTGAAAGGCAAGTTCTAAGTGCAAATTATCTCGTACGTCGTTATTGGGATAAAAACGATTTTAATTCGTCACTGCCACCGATATGTTTGCCGTCGATATATATTTGTGGCGTACTTTCCAGGCCGGTAATTGCTTTGAGCGATGTTAGGCTTACGGTTTTTCCAAGCAGAATTTCCTCATAGCGGTAACCGTTTTCGGTCAGCATTTCTTTGGCTTTAATGCAAAATGGACACCCCGGCTTTGAAAATATGCTGACTGCTTGCGGTTTTGCGGCATCGGGATTGATGTAATCCAACATGGTATCGGCATCCGATACTTCAAATGGGTCACCAGGAATATTCGGTTCTATAAACATCTTGTCGATAACCCCGTCTTTGACCAGCATCGAATAGCGCCAGCTGCGCTTGCCAAAACCAAGATCCTGCTTATCCACCAACATACCCATGCCATCGGTGAAGTTGCCATTGCCATCTGGGATCAACGTAATGTTTTCGCATTCTTGATTCGCGCCCCATGCATTCATCACAAAGGTGTCATTCACGGAAACACAAACAATTTCATCGACGCCATTTTCCTTGAACGTAGCGGCGAGCTCATTAAATCTGGGTAAGTGTGTTGAAGAGCATGTTGGTGTAAAGGCGCCAGGTAACGAAAAAACGACAACGGTTTTGCCCGCAAATAACTCGTCACTGTTCACCGTTTTCCATTCATTATTTATGCGCATAGGAAAGCTGACACTGGGTATTTTTTTACCTTCTCGATTCTCAAACATGGCGGACTCCGCGTTTAGTAAGTGTATGTACAGCATAGATGATAGAACGCTGGTAGGCATCGCCTAGGTAATGGTTAGAAAAAATTAAACGGCATTTAAACAACGCAATCGATTTTAGCTATTAATAAAGTGATTTAGACCGGATAAATGAATGAGTTGTTTATCCTGGCCTATCTAGCAAAAACATAAATAGAATCAGCTGGTTAAAAATCAAACCTGGTTGTCTTCTGGCGTAGGGGGGAGAGGAGCTTTGCGCTAACCAGGTTATTCGACTAGGGTTTTTTTACAGGCGAATTCTGGCAAATGGAGAAGTAGTTATGAACTCTGTTATATGCAAGGGCTGTTGCGCCGCGGTCTTAATGCCTTTTATTTTGTTGCCCGCAGTCAATGCGGGTGAATTCACTATCGAACTTGGCGGTTTTTATGCCAAAACAGATTCCTCGTTGAACGCCCGTTCTGCTATTGATGAGTTGCGTGAGCAAGTTGATTTGAAGTTAGATTTCGAGAAAGATCTCGAGCTCGAAGATGCGGAGTTATTACCTTACTTTAAGGTCAACTATGCGTTTAATGAACGCCACTATATTTACTTTGATTACATACGCTTACACCGGCAATCGACCACGACAGGTAATGTCGAACCGTTTGAGTTCGATTATGAAAATGAAACGTATATCGTCGATGGTTCCGCCGAGCTTACCAGTTCAATGAATGTTGATATTTCCAGAATTGGTTATGGCTACAAATTTTATAATGGCGACAAACTGGATTTAGGGATCTCATTCGGTCTGCACGTTATGTATTTTGAACTGGGATTTAAAGGCCAGGTAGAAATTTGTGAGCAAGGGGATAACAATTTAGGTTGCCGGCAATCCGATCCCGATAATTCGGTGTTCTCTGATGTTACTGCACCATTGCCGGATATCGGGGTTTCCGCTGCCTATCAGATGACCGACAACTGGTCTATTGATACCCATGCACACTATTTTAAAATCAAAATAGATAACATTGAAGGACAGATGGTGGATCTCCATGCGGGAATCAAATATCAGTTTTCGGACACGTGGCATACGAATTTGGGTTGGCGATACTATGAAGTCACGGTCGATGATAACCGTGACAATGGTGGTCTGGATATTGAATACCAATTCCAGGGGCCAATGTTGATCTTTGGTGCCAGCTTTTAATTCTGGCCGGTAAGTATTGGCAGATGTATTAACCTGGCAATCCCTCACACATTCACGAATAAAGTATGGGGGAGGGCTAGTGCACAAACTTAGTGTGATTGGTATAACTAGCCCTAAATTGACGGGTTAACGGAGTTTGCGACGCAGAATTTTACCGACACTGGATTTGGGTAATTCATCAAGAATGACGACTTTTTTAGGCACTTTGTAGTTGGTCAGCTGCAATTTGCAAAAATCGATAATTTCCTGGTTTGAGATTGCCGAGGTTGTGGTGATATAAGCACAAACTTTTTCGCCGGTTTTATCATCAACTTCACCAATGACGGCAGCCTCAAGTACAGCCGGATGTTGCACTAACACATCTTCAATTTCATTCGGGTATACATTGAAACCAGATACGATGATCATGTCCTTTAGGCGATCTACAATTTTTATATGGCCAGATGGCAATCGCACCCCAACGTCTCCGGTTTTAAAAAAACCATCGTCAGTAATGACCTTCGCCGTTTCATCTTTACGTTGCCAATAACCAAGCATGACCTGAGGACCGCGGATCACAATTTCCCCTTCATCGCCGTCTGTTACGGCTTGGTTTTGTTCGTTCCAAAGTTGAATTTCGGTATCTTTTAACGGTAAACCTACTGTACCTATTTGTTCTTCACCAGGGGTATTTAGACACAATACTGGTGATGTTTCCGATAAGCCGTAACCTTCTGAAATGGTGCAACCAGTAACATCAAACCAGGTTTTAGCCGCAGTCGTGGTAAGGGCTGAGCCTCCAGAGATCGTTAGGTGCAAGGCTGAAAAATCCAATGCTTTAAAATCCGGTACCTGACATAAGCCAACGAACAAGGTGTTGATGCCCGAAAAACCGGTGAATTTAAAGGGTTTAATGGCATTGATGAAACCAGTGACGTCACGAGGGTTTGGTATCAAAATATTTAAGTTCCCTCGACTTGCAAATGCGATCATATTTACCGTGAAGGCGTAGATGTGATAAAGCGGTAGTGGGCAAACAAAAATTTCGCTTTCTACACCACATCGTGCGCCTAGGCGCTCTATGGTCTGTTGAGCGTTGCTAAGCAGATTGTTATTGGTCAGCATTGCCCCTTTCGACACCCCTGTTGTACCACCGGTATATTGCAACACGCAAACATCATCAGAGTTGGCACTTTTACGCTTTTGTAACGCTAACGATAGCCCCTCCTCAATGCATTGATTGAAGCTTAATACGCTCTCGGAAGCCGAACCACCATTACCAGATAGTAAATCATCGGCCTTGGTTGCAAGGACTAAATCAATCGCCGTCTGCTCCTGGATTTGCTGCAGTTTTCCCAGCAGGTCGTCCAATATGATGATCGCCTTAGCACCGGAGTCTTTTAGCTGATGCGCCATTTCTGCGGGTGTATATAAGGGGTTTATATTAACGATAACGAGTTCAGCGCGTAATGCCGCATAAACCGAAATCGGATATTGAATAACATTGGGTAATTGGATGGCGATGCGATCACCCGGTTGTAATTGCGGGTGCGCTTGTAACCAGGCCGCCAATGCTTTGGATTTTGCGTCTATATCCGCAAAAGTCAGGGTTTGACCTAAACACGAAAATGCAGGCGCATCGGCATGTTGTTGTAAACTGTCTTCAATAAGATCAGCGAGTGATTGATGTTGTGTTGTCATTTTCAATCCTTGTTCTAATAGTTATCGGATAAATAATTTATAGACTAATTTATGAAAAGCCGTGCCATTGGGAGGGAACAGCAATTTGCTAAAACTAAGTTTTCCGCGTTGTAAAATGGCTTTGGCGTTGGAGAATGTCTGAAACCCTTCGACACCGTGATAGCGCCCTGAGCCTGAATCGCCAACTCCGCCAAAAGGCAAATCGTCCATCGCAACATGAAACGATGCATCGTTAATGCAAACACCGCCAGAATGGGTATGGCGTAAAACCTGTTGTTGGGTCTTTTTGTTAAAGCTATATAGATACAACGCCAGCGGTCTGGGCTTTTGGTTTATCTCAGCAAGTACGTCTTCTAGTGCATGATATGCTTTGATCGGTAATAGCGGCCCAAATATTTCCTGCTGCATTATCGCCATTGAGTCATTGGTATTTAATACGAGCGTTAGGGGCATTTTTCGGTGCCCTGTTGATTGCTCCACCATCTGCAGTGGGATAACAATGGCACCCTTATCTTTAGCATCTTGCAACAATGCCTGTAAATTTGCATAGTGTTTGTCAAACGCCACGCTGGTATAGTCTTCATTCGCACAAATACTGGGGTACATGGATTTAAATTGCGATTTGAATGTGGTCACTAATTGTTCTATTTTTTCGGACGGACAATACAGGTAATCCGGCGCCACACAAGTTTGCCCGGCATTTAATGTTTTACCCAGGATCAAGCGCTCGACTGCCGTTTTAATATCGATCTCATGATCAATAATGGCTGGTGATTTTCCGCCAAGTTCTAAGGTCACAGGTACAAGATTTTCAGCCGCTGATTGGGCGACTAAACGGCCGACCTGGGTAGAACCAGTAAATAAAATATGATCAAACCGTAAACCACTGAATGCCGCGGCCATGGTGGCATCGCCTTCGACAACGGCAACTTGTTCAATGGTGAATATCTGTCCGAGAAGCTGTGCCAATAATGCATTCGTGTTCGGTGTATATTCCGACATTTTGATCATGACTCGATTGCCAGCGGCGAGAGCGGTTATTAACGGTCCCAAAGAAAGCAATAGCGGATAATTCCACGGCGCAATAATACCGATACAACCGAGAGGCTGATAAAGCACCTTCGCTGAGGCAGGCTGAAACAAAACACCAACATGACGCTTTTGTGGTTGCATCCATTTTCTTAGGTGCTTTATGGTGTAATTAATGGCAGAAACCGAAGTGAGAATATCGCCGATTAACGTATCGTCAGCGCTTCGGTGGCCAAAATCCGCACTGATAGCCGTAATAATTTCTTGCTGATTCGATAAAATTAATGACTTTAATGCGGTTAATTCGGTTATCCGTTGCTGATATTTCGGGTAAGGGTTATTGGTAAACGCTATTTTTTGCTGTTCCAATGTATGACTTAATTCGCTTAAGTCAGAAATTGATGAACTCATAGAAAATGTCCTTCAGTGGCGTTTTAAAGGGAGGAAAATTCAGGTAGCGCCATTTCTGGCGACTACCTGTTTCGGCCATTGGATTAATAATCTCCGAAGTAATAGTCGAATTTCACCGTAAAGCTTCTTCCCGGTTGTGGCACGAAGCCGTGGGCACCGGCAAACATCGGGATGTCATTAATAAAGCTCATATGTCGTTCATCACTCAAATTTTTACCGATCAGGCTGATTTTCCAATCCCCTTCAGTAGGCGATAATGACATGCTGGCGTTGAAAAATGTTTTCGCAGATTCCAGTCCTACAGGGTCAAGATCGGCAACACGATAGGTTTCACTTAGATAGTTCATATCAACATTGGTTTGCAGTTGATAGTTGCCAAGCTCAAGGTAGTGCTCAAATGCTAAAGACGCTTTTACTTGCGGGGAATGCTCAGACGTACGGTTAGTTAAATCATTGATTTCTTCTCTCGCACAGTTTGCATTGCTATACCCTAACGCGGTGCCAATCGCACCTGGTACATTACCCGAGCTTAACATTTGCGTGTAAATAGCCTGGCGTCGCTGAATGAACTGATCGCTGGTACATGCCTGATTTTTGAAGTCGTCGTAACCAAAATCCAGCAATCCTAATGAACCATACATGGTTAAATCGTCTGTGATTAACCAGCGACCATCAACTTCCAGTCCTTGAGTGGTCGCTTCAGCAGCATTGCGTACTTCAAAGGTGGTGTTACCACTGAAAATCGACACCTGTAAATCTTCGAACGAGGTTCTGAACAACGCAATATTTAGATCAGCGCGATTATCAAACAGAGTTGTTTTTAACCCCAGTTCATAGGTTGTTGCTTGCTCTTCATCAAAACTCACATCATTTGAATCCGCGTAGCGGTTACCTTGAGTGTCGATGCTGGCCATATAGAAGGAGTTAAATCCACCGGATTTGTAACCTGTAGAGGTTGTTGCATAGGTTGTCGTGGCGTCTGACAAGTCATATTGCAGGTTCAGCAACCACGTTGGACTGTTTTCATCTCTGCTCATGCCAGGATCTTGATCGGTGAAGTGGTGAGTTTTAAACTCGCCAACGGTTTCCCCTAATGCAATCAACGGCGGGATCATCGATTCTTGTTTGTCGCCAGCGCTTGTAAGGTTGCTGGTATGTACATTCTGATTTGCCGATTTTTCTTCATTGGTGTAACGCAAACCGAACGTGGTGCGCAAATCATCACTGAAATGCCAGGTTCCTTGTGCAAACACGCCTAACGTATCGGTATCTTGTTGCAATTGTGCATAGCGGCCAATGGCTGGGGCGCCAACGAATGCGGCAGACAATCCACATCCGTTTACAATTGAAGCAGGTGCGCCTGGAACCCCCAGGACAACACCGGCGGCAGTTTGCACAGCATCACCGGGCACGAATACCTGATTAATATCACCACCTAGCATCGTTAATGCCTGCCCACAACCGGCATACATGACATTCTGCAGAGTTGGCAGGTTAAAGTAAGACAAGCTGTCCGTGGTGAGTTTTTGAGTCTGCCAATATAGTCCGGCGGTATATTCAAAATTATCACCTAACTGCGAGTTATAGCGTAATTCGAAACTGGTTTGTTCAAATTCTTCGCTATCATCATAACGAAGCGCATTTAATGCAGAATAATCCGCATCGGTAAATCGTGAGTAATCGTAATTTGATTGACCGAAAATTGCAGTTAACAGGCCATTTTCAAATTGCGTTTCGCTGGTTAGCGAGAATTCGTTGTGTTTGCCCGTCATGGATTGCTCGGAGCCAATATCAAATATTGGGCCTTCATTACCAATGTTAGATTCGTCCCAGCTATCGTCTTTAGCGCCAAATGCGGCGAGAGGACCGGCAACTTTCATGCTGTGTGCGACCGCGGCATCAAAATCGCTGGCTTCATAAACAAACTTCACCCGAGAATCAGAGGTCATTTGCCAATCCAGAGTTGCCCGGCCCATCAGTTCATCGTTTTGCGGAGAACCTTGATCGTAATAGTTGTTGTGAACCCAGCCTTTATCCATGTCTCGTTTAACGATAAACATTCGACCGTTTAGATCATCGGTTAGTGCTCCGGTAATCATCGCGCTGTATTCCGTCGCTTCGTGATCCAGATTATAGGAAGCGGAAACTTTGCCATTAAATTCACTATCGGCTTCGGCGGTGGTTATATTCAAAGCTCCGGCAACGGTATTCTTGCCAAATAAAATACTTTGCGGACCACGAAGTACTTCTACACGTTCAACATCCATAAAAGAGAAACGCGATTGTGGTCCTCTGCCGCGATAAATACCATTGACGAAGGTACCTACGGATTGTTCAAATCCCGCTTGGTTACCGGATTGCATGCCACGGATATTGATGGTGTCGCCTAACGAACCTTTTTGAATCGCGAAATTCGGAATGTATGTAGATAGTTCAGAAAGTTGCGTTATGCCGGATTGCTCCAGTTTACTGCCATTAACGGCCGAAACTGACAAGGGCACTTCTTTCAGGGTTTGTTGACGTTTTTGCGACGTCACAACAATGGTTTCTAATTCCGATTTTGCAGGGGCATCGGCCTCTGCTGCAATCGCATAGGGTGTGGCAAGACTTGCGGCTATCGCCAGTGATAAAGCATGTATCTTTGGTGTTGTAGCGCCTTTTGTTTTCATAGCGTCTCCCTCATTTTTCTCGTTATCATTGTGATTATTATTGTTATGTCTATTTGTTTGGTTTTATTAATCTTCAGGCATCGGTACTAAAGGATAGAAAGGTTGGTCTTTCTCTATCAGTGTTATCAGGGTGATCAAAGGTAAAGGTGATCCGGAAATAGCCTCGTATGCAAAGGATAGAATTTGCGTCGCCGACATGTTTTTGCTTAATAAGCGGATGAGATCCTGACGCTTAATGGTTAGTGTCAGGGATGTATCTTTTGACTTGTCGACACGCGCATAATTGAGATTGCCATTTGACAATTGCACGAAAAAGATCTCATCGGTATCGGTCACCCTTAGGTTAAACGCCAGACGTTCATCAGCCGCATCAACGCCATTGATGCGCACAGCAAGGGAATCTAGAATGTTCTCTACGGTTGCGGCTTGCAGCAAGTCATCGAGTTTGATTTGCATATCCGGGACTTGAATTTCGCCTAAACGTAACTCTTTCGCAGCGGCTAAATAGGCGTTACGCCATTGTGGGTTTTCTGCCTGAAACGCAAGTTGCTCATACGCTTTGGCGAGTAAATGCCGAGCCGGCCAGTGGTCAGGATTAACCGTTACTAGCTTGTTGGCTATGGTCGCGACTTCTTGATATTTTCCTTGCTGGTAATCCTGTTTTAACTGTGTAAATACAGACTCTTCGCCGCCCATATAACGAATAAACAATGTCGCTTCATCGACGCTTGGTAATGGATTCAGATAGGCTGGGTTGCCATCGTAGAAGCCTAAATATCGATTGGCTACACCACGTGCATTGTGGCTATAGGAGCCATGAAAGCCATGGGTATGCCAGACTTTCGTTAAACTTTGCGGGACCATAGCCTCAATGCGATGCCCCACGTCCTGCAGTTTCACGCCACTATTTATAAGACGGACGGTTTGATTATGAATGAACCCATAATTATCCCGCTGAATTTCCATGAACTCATTGATTTTCTCGTTTCCAGAAAAAGTTGGTCCATGTGGGCCGGTCATCAATTCAACCTTATCGCCCCACTTGACAATCACTTCATTAATTAATTTCGACCACGCTAACGCGTCTCTGACTTTAGCGCCTCGTAATGCATAGATATTATGTTGGCCGCGATACATGAGCTCGGAGTTATAAAGCATATTGTGTTCTGGAAAATACATCAGGGTCGATGCGGGCGCTTCGGCACCACTGATGTCTTTAAATTGTATGGTTACACCATCAATAACACGGGTTTCAATGTGGGACTTATTCTGCGGCAGAATTTCGGTTGGCTGGATCAGCGAATAATCCCCTTTTACCAGAGGAAAATAAAAGCGTTCACGACCATCTTGACGGGTATCTAACGTAAAACCAAAGTGATAGTGTGCTCGCCTTTGCATGGCACTACCCACAATGATATTTTCCGCTAAGACTTCTTCCATAAAACCATAGGGAGCGATGACGCTAACCTGACCATCATCAACCTGCTGTTGACTGACAAATCCTTTGATCCCACCAAAATGATCTATGTGGCTATGTGACAATATGATAGAGGTTATTGGCACTTCAGTTCCGCCCGGTAGAACGGAATGAAAAGCTTGCCAGGCTTTTTCGGTAAAGGTTTTAGTAACCCCGGCATCAATTAAAATCCAACCGGAATTTCCTCGAACCAGAGTGACGTCGGCCAAATCACCGCGAATTTGATAAACACCTTCCGAGATTTTAAACAGGCCGGTATCTTGCAGATCCTGCTGCATGTAAGAAAACAACGATGGATTTATGGTATCAGGTTGCTCATTAGTAAATAAAAAATCTCCGGTTCTGATCGCTGCGATATCTTTGGGAAGCGCAGCTATACGTTGTTCCTTACTGTGCTGCGACATCAATGAACCATCGAGAAAGTCACCAACAGGCAATTTTTGTTGCCATTGTTGCTGGTGCAATTGGGTGGAACGACTGGCGGCATCCGGTTGATAGCTTGCATCTGCCTGGTCTCGAAGGCTTAGCGTGTTGTTTTCATTCTCATTAACGTTTGGCTGGTCCTGGCACGCTGTTAGCGCCAGAACAATGGATAAGACGACAAATAACTTCATACAATAACTCGCCATTTAATGGTTGCCAGAGGTTTTGGCAACATGCTGTTGCCATTCGGTGTTGATCATATCTGCTGCCTTTTCGCCAATCATGATGGTTGGCGCATTGGTGTTGGCAGAAACCGTTGTTGGCATAACAGAGGCATCCACGACACGAAGCCCTTCAATACCAATGACTTTTAACTCATGATTGACGACGGACATGTTGTCGTTACCCATTTTACAGGTGCCAACCGGGTGATAGACATGGGATACTTTTTCACGGATTAACGCTTTTAATTGGGCGTCGCTTTGCACCTGCTCGCCAGGAATAATTTCTTTGCCGCGGTGCTGTTTAAATGCATCTTGGTCAATAATGTGACGGGTTTTCCTGACAGCTTCGACAAGTCGTTCGATGTCTTTTTCTTCACTTAGCAGGTTTAAATTGATTCGAGGCGCGCTTGTTGGGTTGGCACTATGTAGTGAGACTTCGCCACGACTCAGTGGCTGACATACGTTCAAATGCATCGAAAAGCCATGACTTAAGAGGAACTCAATATTGCGTCCGTGGTTTTCAAAGAGCAGCGAACCAAAATGTATTTGAATATCGGGAACGGTTTCTTGCTCATCAGTTTGCAGATAACCGCCGACGGATAAAATTGAACTGCCTAAAGGGCCTTTTTTCGTACTAGCGTACTGCAATACTTCCCAGGCACGTTTGCCTACGTTGGACAACGAATAACCGTCTTTTTTACGGTTTTCGTAGGCAAGAACAATTTCTGGGTGTTCGATCAGGTTTTTACCTACGCCAGGCAAGTGATGAATGGGTTTAACCCCTACATCCCGTAAATGCGCTTCATCGCCAATACCGGAAAGCATCAGGATCTGTGGTGAGTTAAATGCACCTGAGCTTAGAATAACTTCCTTGTCTGAGAACAACGTATGCCGTTGCCCTTCCTTAATATATTGAATACCTGTGGCTTTTTTATTGTCGAGTAGAACCTTACTGACCCTGGCGTCGCTGATAATGGTTAGGTTTCTTCGTTGGCGGATTGGATCTAAGTATCCGCTTGCAACGCTGGCCCGTTTGCCATTGGCCATGGTGAATTGATAATAACCAACGCCTAATAATTGATCGTCATTAAAATCTTCATTCAATGGCAGTCCGGCTTGTTGGGATGCTTCAATGAACTTCTCATCAGTAGCAAAAAAACCTTTATCTATTGTTGTGACAGGCAGTGGCCCACCGGCACCGTGATAATAATTTTCGCCATGTTGAAAGTTTTCTGACTTTTTAAAATAGGGAAGTAACGCTTCGAACGACCAACCAGGATTGCCCAGCTCCTGCCATCGGTCATAATCACTTGAATGACCGCGGGTGTAGACCATGCCATTGATTAAACTACTACCACCAAGGCCTTTGCCACGAGGACAGAAGTGTCCCGTGTTAGTATTGTCGGGATCCGGCACGCTATCATAAGCCCAGTTGTACTTATGGTAAAACATATGGGCGCCAACTGCTCCGGGCACTTGCGTGAGTAACGACGAATCGCTGCTGCCTGCTTCAAGCAAACACACTGTTACATCGGCATTACTGCTCAGGCGATTTGCCAGTACTGCTCCGGCGCTCCCGGCACCGACAATAATAAAATCGAAATTCATAAGACTACTTAGCTGTTCTACTACTAAAACGTTACGAATACTGAGACGCCATTAAGGCATCATGCGGCGTTTACTTGGCATTGGCGGTAATATTTTTGTCCAGGGTCAGGGTAAACCAACCTCCGGCAATGTGCTTGTGAGTCCATACACCAAGCAGTACCACGTGTTCGCCATTATCAGATAACACTTTAAAGTGATCGCGCCATGGCTGATGGTCATAAACCATAGTCGCAGTGCATTCACCACGCCACCTTACGTCAACCATGCTGACATTGCCCCATAGCGGGAGCGGGATATAAAACAGGTTTAACCAGCGGAGAAATAACGGGTCCCCCGTTTTTGCGGTGCAATATCGTTTGCCCCAGGTAAATCCCAGAAGTTTTAGTGGCGTTGCAATAAACCAGTGAGCAAAATCGAGCGTTGAGCGATTGGTTCGCAAAACTTTGCCTTTCCAAGCTCTACCGATAAGATCTTTTCGAGCGTTTGCCGCGGGCAGTGAGTCATACAATTTGACGATATCATGTTCGTGATAGACATGATTTTTCTTATTCAAAATAATATCTGTTAATGCGGCCTGGTCGATGTTGGTGCCATTTAGCTCTTGGGTTTCAAACCCTGGTTCATTCCACACGGATTTCTGCGGTTGGATATAACAGAGTAAACCTAGCAAATAATTGACGGGAAAAAATAGGTACTGCAATAGGTCGTAAGCCATTGGCGGAAAAAAGAAAACTAGATATTTGTTTTGGATTCTCATTATTATAGTCTCTCAAATAAATTGAATGAACGTTCATTCAGTTATTTCTGAATAGTTCCATCTCGCTAGTTTCAAGTCAAGAATTTATTTTTTGAAGAGTTCTGGAAATGCTTTTTCGACCTATGGCGATATCATATCCCAACACATGTCACGGGCGCTGGTTAGGGTAGATTGATTGAGTTTAGCGTAACCGTGCAGGTTAGCTTTAAATAATCCAACAAACACACCCCAGATCATTGCAATCAGAGTGATGGCGGGCAGGGGTTTGATTTTACTTTGTTTTTTACCCTGTAAAATTATCATTCTTAGGGGAGCCAATATCGAAATTTCGATTCGCTTACTTTCTCTATTGAGGTATTTGCTGTGCTCGTGAAGCTCCAGAAAACAAAAATCTTGAGGATTTTCTGACGCAAAATCGCACAAATTCTGCCAGGCCACATTGAAGGCCTGTTGTAGATCCTGAGATTGGTCAATCTTGATATCTCTGGCCAGATACAGCTTAAGCTTGCTTTTACTTTCCTGAAATACCCCGTTTACAAGGTCTTCTTTATTCTGAAAATACAGATAAATGGTACCGGCGCCAATACCTGCCTGTTTGGCAACTTCTGGTACCGTCGTGCCATGAAAACCTTTCTCGGCGAATAATTTGGTCGCCGCTTTAATAATGGCTTGATACTTTTGTTGTGCCATTATCTGACGCTTGGACTGCTGCATTGCAATAAAACTCCATGACGAAAAAACGTCTATTGTTATGCTGGTATCGAGATAAATTATTGAGCCATCATATTAAACGCTTTTGCGAAGATTAAAACCGGAAATTGATGATATGAAGGTTACTGTGCTCATTAACATGTGCTTTTTTGATGCTAGCTCGCCATCTTTACGGCAAAGATGTAAGTAAATATGAATCGTGCCTTGCAAATTTTCCATTTATATAAAACTATTAAGAACAATCTGTTAGGGTTATTAAGCGGTTTTGGCATAAGGTTGTTGCCGCGACTCGTTTTGTGGTTTTCCCCCATGGTGAAATTTTCTCTATAAAAAGGAAGACCTATGCGAAAATCTATAGCAGTACTACTGTCTCTCTGTGCCGCTCTTGCGGGCTGTAACTCGTCATCCAACGATTCTGCGGCGCAACAAGAACCACTTGTTAGTAACCAGGCTGATGTTGAAGTGTCGGCACCTCAATTAATCGATCGAAAAGTATTATTTGGCAATCCCAGCCGTTTCCAGGGGCGTATCAGTCCTGATGGTGAAATGATGAGTTTTCGCGCGCCACTCAATGGGGTGATGAACGTGTTTGTCGGCAAACGCGGAGATTTTGAAAGCGTCAAACCAATCACTCAGGACACAGGTCGAGGTATTCCCGTGCATTTCTGGTCGAAAGATAGCCAGTATGTGATGTATACCCAGGACAAAAATGGCGATGAGAACTGGCACCTTTATGCCGTTGACCTCAAATCGGGTGAAACTAAAAACCTTACCCCTTATGAGAATACCCGCGCCGAAGTACTCGCTCAAAGCAAATCCAAACCCGGAGTGGTCGTGGTAGGTCTTAATGATCGGGACCCTAAATGGCACGATGCCTATTTGCTGGATATGGCAAGCGGTGAAAGAACCCTGCTTGCTGATGCGACGGGTCTTGGCGCTATTTTGGTGGACAATAACCTCGATGTGCGTCTGGCAATGAAGTCCTTGGCTGATGGCAGCTATCAAATTCTGGAACGTGATGGGGCGGGTTGGAATGAGATTTTCTCAATTCCCTTCGCCGATACACTTACCACCAATATCATTGGCTTTGATAGTGAAAACAAAGGCATATATATGCTCGATAGTCGCGAGCGCAATACAGCGGCACTTGTCCATATGGATTTAACGTCAAAGCAGAAAAAAGTGATTGCCAGCGACGACAATGTCGATATCGGCGCCGTGCTTTTTGATCCCGACAATCATGCGCCTATTGCTTATTCTATCGATAAAATTCGTCCTATTTGGTACGCCATTGATGACGATATGGAAGGCACCATCGCCAAACTCAATGAGCAACTGTCAGGAGGCTCACAGGTATTGGCGCAAACCTCAGATAATCGTTACTGGACGGTGTATACCGATGAAAGTGATGAGTCCCCGGTTTACAAGGTATTTGACACACAGTCAGGGGAATTGAATGAGTTGTTTGTCACCAATCCAGACCTTCAAGGCCTGCCTCTGGTGAAGATGCACGGTACTGTCATTAAATCTCGGGATAATATGGATTTGGTTTCCTATTACACCTTGCCGTTGGAAGCGGATCCTGATCAGGATGGCAAAGCGGATAAACCTGTGCCGATGGTGTTACTCGTTCATGGCGGCCCCTGGGGACGCGATGGTTACGGCTACCGCGGCGATATCCAATGGCTGGCGAATCGTGGCTATGCGGTGTTGCAGGTTAACTTCCGCGCTTCAACGGGCTTTGGTAAAGACTTTGTTAATGCCGGGAATGGCCAGTGGGCCGGTGCCATGCATGATGACTTAATTGATGCCAAACGCTGGGCTGTTGCACAAGGTATCACTGAAAAAGACACGGTTGCCATCATGGGCGGAAGCTATGGCGGTTATGCAACCTTGGTTGGCTTGACCTATACCCCGGATGAATTTACCTGCGGTGTCGACATTGTTGGTCCATCGAACCTGCAAACGCTACTGGAATCGATTCCACCGTACTGGGAAAGCTTTAAACAAACCTTCTATCGCGCCATCGGCGATCCCAATACAGAAGAGGGTAAAGCCTTGTTAGTGGATCGCTCGCCTTTGTTTAAAGTTGATGAAATTCGTAAACCTCTATTGATTGCTCAAGGTGCGAATGACCCGAGGGTCAAACAAGCAGAATCGGATCAAATTGTGGAAGCAATGAAAGCGAAAAACATTCCGGTTACTTATGTGTTGTACCCTGACGAAGGTCATGGTTTTGCCAAGCCTGAAAATAACCTGTCTTTTTATGCGGTGGCGGAGTCATTCTTAGCGTCATGTAATGGTGGTCGTGCAGAACCCCAGGGCGAGGCGTTTGCAAATAGCAGTATTCAGATCCCTCATGGTTTGGAATACGTGAGTGGTATTAAATTAGCTGAATCGGGCGAGGGCATGGAAGCGGTTAGTAAATAACCACACCGAGCTTTAAACCAAAAAGGCCTGACGATCAGTCAGGCCTTTTTTTATGCTAGCGTTTTAGTCGATTTATTCAACGGTAACAGATTTTGCCAGGTTACGCGGCTGGTCGACATCGGTACCCTTGATAATCGCTACGTAGTAAGAAAGTAACTGTAGCGGCAAGGTATAAACAATCGGTGCTATGGCTTCATCACAATGAGGTACCTGGATAACTTTCATGGTGTCATCACTGGCAAATTTTGCATCGGTATCGGCAAACACATACATCAATCCGCCACGGGCACGAACCTCTTCAACATTCGACTTTAATTTTTCAATCAAATCATTTTTTGGTGCCACCACGATAACCGGCATATCGGCATCGATTAGCGCCAGCGGTCCGTGTTTTAGCTCGCCAGCGGCATAAGCTTCGGCATGAATGTAGGAAATCTCTTTAAGCTTTAGCGCCCCTTCCATGGCGATTGGATATTGATCGCCGCGACCTAAAAACAACGAGTGCTGCTTGTCGGCAAAATCTTCGGCGAGCGCCTCGATATCTTTGGCCAATGCCAGCACTTCGTCAATTTTCGCTGGTAAGCTCATTAGCGATTGCACCAGATCTTGTTGCAATGCTGGCGCCATGCCTTTGTTTTTGCCGATGGCGATGGTCATCATCATCAGGCCCACCAACTGTGTGGTAAATGCTTTGGTTGACGCAACGCCAATTTCCGCTCCGGCTTTGGTCATAAATGCCATATCCGATTCACGGACTAATGACGAACCTGGGACGTTGCAGATTGTCAGACTTGAGGAATATCCAAGCTCTTTGCCTAAGCGAAGCGCGGCCAGGGTATCGGCGGTTTCACCGGATTGAGAGATGGTTACCAGCAACGCATTTTTAGGAACAAAAGATTTGCGATAGCGAAATTCACTGGCAATTTCTACGTTACAGGAAACTCCCGCATATTGCTCCAGCCAATAACGGGCTACCATGCCAGAATGGTAGCTGGTACCACAGGCAATGATTTGCACATGATCGATATGTTTTAATAGCTCATCGGCGTTCACATTCTCGCCACCAAAAGCGTCGGTGTTGATTTGATTGCCAACAATGCGATTTTCTAGCGTATTGCGAATGGCTGTTGGTTGCTCATAAATTTCCTTGAGCATGTAGTGACGGTATTCGCCTTTGTCACCTGCATCATGACTGACCTGAGCTTCAGTCGCTTCACGTTCAACGGCATTGCCTTCCTTATCGAAGATATTTACCTCAAATCGGGTAATTTCAGCGACATCACCCTCTTCTAAGAAAGCAAATTTACGGGTAACAGGTAATAGTGCCATCATGTCGGATGCCAGAAAGTTCTCACCAAGACCATAACCAATGACCAAAGGACTGCCAGAACGAGCAACAACCACGCGCTCCGGATCACGGCGGTCCATAATTACCGTACCGTAGGCTCCAATAAACTGTTTGCAGGCCTTTTGCACTGCAGCAAGCAGAGTTTCTTCCGTTTTTAACAGGTGATCAACTAAATGGGCAATCACTTCGGTATCAGTTTGTGAGGTAAATTCATAACCCTGTTCAATCAACAGGTTTTTCAATTCCTGATGATTTTCAATTATGCCATTGTGGACGACGGCAATGTTTTGATTACTGACATGAGGATGAGCATTTTCTTCACTCGGTACACCATGGGTAGCCCAGCGAGTATGGGCGATACCAGTACCGCCACTTAATGGATTTGCATTGACGGCATCGGCCAACTCCTGCACTTTGCCCAGACGACGGACTCGTTGCAGTTCATTGGCGTTATTAATAATTGCGACACCGGCTGAATCATAGCCACGATACTCAAGACGACGCAAACCTTCTACAAGGATATCGGCAACATCACGTTGCGCTACTGCACCAACAATTCCACACATAATTCGTTCCTGTTTTTAAATATTGGTTATTTAAATCATTATCTGAATCGTAATCCGATTCATTAGTCTAGGGGTTGCGCACAAACGACTTTGACTTGATGCGCTTCTATCTGTTGTTTTAATGGTTTACTTAATTGGGAGTCGGTGATTAGCGTATCGACCGAGCTCCAGGGCAGTTCCTGATTTGGGATCCTGCGCCCGATTTTTTCCGATTCCACTACCACGATGACTTCACGGGCGACTTCAGACATTACCTGGCTCAGCCCGATTAACTCGTTAAAGGTTGTGGTGCCGCGGTCTAAATCTATGCCATCGGCACCGATAAACAGCTGGTCGAAATCGTAAGATCGTAATACCAGTTCCGCGACTTTTCCCTGAAACGCTTCCGATCTGGCATCCCAGGTTCCTCCGGTCATCAATAAAGTTGGTTCATTTTCCAGCTCATGAATTTGATTGGCGATAGACAGTGAATTTGTCATCACCACCAGACCATGCTTGTGACGCAGTTCGGGAACGATCGCCGCAGTTGTCCGGCCACTGTCAATAATAATGCGGTTATGGTCTTTGACATGGCGAGCCGCTTCACGGGCAATAGAAAGCTTTCGTTTCGAAACTTGTTCGTTGTTTTCAGCCTGGATGATTTCCTGAGGAAGAGGGACTGCGCCACCGTATCTACGTAGCAAAAGGCCGCTATTTTCCAAAGCGGCCAAATCTTTTCGTATGGTTACTTCTGAGGTTTGGAACTGAATGGCCAATTGATCGACACTGACTTCGCCCTGCTGCGCTAAATGGCTTAAAATTACATGGCGGCGTTGTTGAGTATTGCGTTTCGACATAAGTTTCGAATGTGTTCTTTTAAGTTTCGTTTCGAAAGTTATAATTAAAGCAAAAGATTGTGATAAAAGCAAAATTCAAACCGTAATAAATCGTAACTGCGTTCGACGATTATCGCTTGTTTGTGCGGTTTGTTTGGTTTGTCGGGTTTTAGATATGGCTTGAAAATGCTACATTACGCAATATTGTATATACAACTTTGACCGCAGCATAAACGTTTAATTTTATGGCTGATAAGGTCTTTACCAGGTATTCGAAAAATCCTATGACGCAATCTATTTTTCAGTTACAACAAGGCAGCCAACCGCTGCTGATATCTATGCCTCACAATGGCATAGAAATTCCCGATGATATTCGACAAACCATGACTGCCGCAGGCTTGAATGTTGCCGATACTGACTGGGATCTGGATAGATTATATGCGTTTGCAAAAGCGCTGGGTGCTTATGTAATTGTGCCTACTTATAGTCGTTACGTGATTGACTTGAATCGCTCCCCCGATGGCGCGAACTTATATCCAGGTGCAGACAGCACCGAACTGTGTCCGACCACAAATTTTCAGCGCCAGCCTCTGTACAAAACCGATATGCAACCAAGCGAAGCAGAAATTAGGCGTCGCGTTGCCACATTCTGGCAGCCTTATCATCAGGCGGTGGCTGATACATTAGCCGAGATCCAAAAAATTCATGGTAAAGCCTTGTTGTTGGAAGCCCATTCCATCTGCTCTGAGGTTCCACGCTTTTTTGACGGTCAGCTGCCTGATTTTAATTTTGGAACCAACCAGGGTAAAAGCTGTAGTCAGGCGCTGCATCAACAACTGGAACGCATGGATTTTTCACCTTATTCTCAGGTTATCGATGGTCGCTTTAAAGGCGGTTACATAACTCGCGCATACGCGAATTTGGATAAACACATTGAGACGGTGCAGTTGGAGTTATCACAAAGAACCTATATGAATGAAGCGTTAGATGGCGACACCGTGCAGGTCAGCACCTACAATGAAACCAAAGCTCAACAGGTGATTCCGCAGTTGCGGATGATGGTACAAAGCTTTCTGGATTATATGTCTGATAACCATCATTCTCACCGTAGCAATTCTAACTGTTCTTCGTCTGGAGTTTCGCAGTAATGACACAACCTTGTTCACACGCGTTATTTGCGCGGGATGTTCTTATTGGTACCCGTTGGCACCAAAATCAAACCTTAATGATTGAAAATGGCGTAATCGCTGAGATTATTGCTGGCAAGGTTGATCACGCGGAAGAAGCGCAGGGACCCGTTATCCCTGGCATGGTTAATTGCCATTCGCATGCGTTTCAACGTGGTTTTGCTGGCTTTTCTGAGCAGGGGAGTGAAGGGCAGGACAGCTTTTGGACTTGGCGTAAGATCATGTACAAATTTGTCGATCATATCAGTCCAGAGCAAGCGAGGGTTATTGCCAGACAGTTGTACATTGAGATGCTTAAAGCCGGCTATACCCGCGTCGCTGAGTTTCATTATCTTCATCATGACCCTGAAGGTAATTGCTATCCGCAGTTGAGTACCATGGCCAGAGCAATATTTCAGGCGGCAGGCGATGCTGGAATTGGCATTACCCTATTGCCAGTGCTTTATCGGTTTAGCGGCTTTGGTCCTTTGCCGCCAACCCATGGACAGCGTCGTTTTATTAATAGTGTTGAGCAGTTCAATCAGTTAGTCAGTGACTGTTTTGATTACGCCAAATCGATAGAAAATGCCAACGTCGGTATTGCTCCCCATTCATTGCGTGCGGTTGATTTAGAATCGCTACATGACGTGGTAAATCATGTTAAACGTCTTGATGCTCAAGCGCCGATTCATATTCATATTGCCGAGCAAATGCAGGAAGTGGATGACTGCTTGGCGCATTATCAAAAACGCCCGGTGCAATGGTTATTGGATAATATCGACGTGGATAAGCATTGGTGCCTGATCCATGCTACTCATATTGATGAACAGGAACTAAAAGGGATTGCCAAATGTGGTGCCATTGCTGGGATTTGCCCTACCACCGAGGCGAATCTTGGCGATGGAATTTTCCCTACCGCAGATTTTTTACAAGCCGGTGGGCAATTGGCTATTGGTTCTGACAGTCATATCAGTGTCAGTGCGACGGAAGAATTGAAATTACTGGAATACGCACAGCGCCTACAAAAGCAACAGCGAGCCGTATTGGCTAATGCTCAGACCGCATCTGTTGGCCTTAATTTATGGCAGCACAGCAGCCAGGGTGGCGCGCTGGCGACATCCAGCAATACCGGTGAAATAGCTGTAGGTCGACAAGCGGATTTATTAGTTCTTGATCAGGATAAAATGCGTCTGTACGCTGGCGGTGCCGACTATCGTATGGACAGCTTTATCTTTGCCAATGCCAGTAATGCGGTGCGCGATGTGATGGTGAATGGACGGTGGGTGATTCATGAGTATCAGCACCGCGAGCAACAGCAAAGTGCAGATGACTTTGCCAGAGTACTAGCGCATTTATCTTCGGAGAACTGATTATCAGCATCAAGCAGACACAACCCCCGAACCTCCAAAGCGATAGTAACGATCGCCGTTGTGGCACGTTGTCCGCGTACGTTAGTGTCCGTCATTCAAGTGAAAGTGGGGAACGTATCATAGAGGATTGTTTGGTTGAAGAGCTGCCTGTCGCCATTGTTTATAATGGCTTAACCCATGCTGTGATGATGCTAACCCCGGTGGAATTAGAATATTTTGCCTTGGGCTTTTCATTAACGGAAGGCATTATCGACTCGACTAGCGATGTGTTTGGTATTGAAACGGTTGTTCAGGAAAACGGCCTGGAATTGCAGCTGGATATCAACTCAAGACAGTTTAATCGCTTAAAGCAGCGGCGTCGTATGCTTAAAGGGGGGAGTGGCTGCGGCTTATGCGGCAAAGAATCCCTGGATTTGATTGCGCCGAATAAAGACCCACTACCTTATAGTGAAATGCCGAGCTCTTTACGAATTCTTGCATCGTTACAATGCTTTTCTGATGCCCAGGTACTCAATCAACAATGTGGCAGTGTCCATGCTTGTGGTTTTTTTGATAAGGACGGTAACCTAATCCACATCAGTGAAGATGTCGGCCGACATAATGCGTTGGACAAGCTTATTGGATATCTTAGCAAGCATAACATTCATCGTGAGCAAGGCTTTGTTCTTGCCTCAAGTCGAGCCAGCTTTGAAATGGTGCAAAAGTGTCAACTATTTGGGATTGCCACCCTGGTCACGGTTTCCGCAGCAACCAGCATGGCGGTGGCATTGGCACAAAAAAGTAATATGAATCTGGTAGGCTTTGCCCGAGACGGGCGGAACGTTGTTTATCATAAATCAGAAACAAGACAGATATAACCTGCCTGAGATTTTTAGTACAGGCGGTGCTGTTCGATATTTGAACACAGGTTCAGTTGCAAGTTTTTACTTAACCGGCGGTTGTGTTTACCAGTACTACAATATTCATTGTAATAATTCCTGATATTGTCGCGAGACTCTGTTAGCTGTTCAATATACGCGCGCTCATTTTTGCTCGCTTTCCTCAAATCGCCAGCCATAACACTAAGTAATTTTGACGGGCTAACACGGGCTTTCGTATCCATAACATCATTAAATTTGTTATCTATCGCAGTTTTTTGTTCCTCCCACCAGGCGTTTAACTGTGGTGACGGGTAATAGTGAAGGTACACTGCAGCTGCAACGATCAATATCAGTATTTTTTTCATAACAGGACCCGATAATTATTATTGGCCCCATGATACCTAATTTTGTTTGAAAAAAGCCATAAAACTTGTGTTAAATCATACTATGGTTTGGCTCTTAAGGTATAATTTAACAAATTAATGACATAGTCCCAGGGTGAGATTGTCGTCTGATGGAAGAAAATAACTCTAAATCCGTGCCGATCAAAACGATACCGGTAAAAGAAATCAAGGTTCACCGTCCCCGCAATGCTGAAGTCGAGCAATATAAACCTCGCGATCAAATTTACGTTCGAAAAGTAAGTGGTTACTTTCAACAGGTCCGCCAGAAAATGAATTTTTTCTTTCTGGCGCTGTTTGCGGTTTTACCCTGGCTCCAGTTTAATGGCCAACAGGCGATTTTATTTGATATCGGTGAACAGCGGTTTAATCTCTGGGGATTAACCCTGTGGCCTCAGGATCTGACCCTACTGGCCTGGTTATTCATTATTGGCGCTTTCCTACTGTTTTTTGTGACTACGTTCTTGGGAAGGGTATGGTGCGGTTATTTGTGCCCGCAAACGGTCTGGACGTTTATTTTTATCTGGTTTGAAGAACGGTTTGAAGGAACCGCTAATCAGCGTAAAAAACTGGATCAGCAACCCATGTCGCTTAATAAATTTTGGCGCAAAGCGGCAAAACATGCCTGCTGGATTGCCTTCGCATTGTTGACGGCGATTACCTTTGTTGGTTACTTCACTCCGATGCGTGAACTTGTACTCGACTTTTTTACTTTCAATGCCAGTGTTATGGCGACGGCCTGCATTGTGTTTTTCACGTTTGCGACCTACGGCAATGCGGGTTGGATGCGTGAGATTATGTGCTTGCATATGTGCCCTTATGCAAGATTTCAATCGGCCATGTTCGACAAAGATACACTTACCGTGTCTTATGATACTAACCGTGGTGAAACACGTGGCCCGCGTTCACGAAAAGCCAACCCTGAAGAGCTGGGGCTTGGTGATTGCATCGATTGTAATTTGTGTGTGCAGGTTTGCCCGACCGGCATAGATATCCGTAATGGCTTGCAATATGAGTGCATCAATTGTGGTGCCTGTGCCGATGCCTGTGATGGTGTTATGGATAAAATGGGTTATGACAAAGGTCTGATCCGCTATACCACCGAACATGAACTGACAGGCAAAAAGGTACATATACTGCGCCCGAAACTATTTATGTACGCGACGATTTTATTGGTGATGACCGGATTTTTTGTGGGAGATTTAGCGACTCGAGTGCCGCTGCAACTGGATATTATTCGGGATCGCAATGCTTTATCCCGGGAAACCAATGAAGGGTTGATTGAAAATGTTTATACCCTCAAGGTGTTGAATAAGTCGCAAATTGACAGTGTTTACAAAATATCGATAGAAGGTCTGGACCATACTCAGTGGCAAGGAAAGAAAAAAATCAGGGTAAAAGCGGCGCAGTTAGAAACGGTCACCGTCAGTATCGCCGTTGACCCATACGAACTAAAGGAATACATGACAGATATTTCATTTGTGGTTCAGCAAATCGAGCCAAAGGACAATGATGTCATTATTAAGCAATCGAGCAAATTTTTTAATCGTCGGCCGTAAAGGCGATAAAGACGTTAACGCCAAAGAAAATACATCCTAGGGGATTGGTTCGATACAGGTTACAATTTCGTTCTATTGTTTAAACTGGGTTTGCTATGACAGATTTTAATTTTTCATCGTTGTCACCTGAAACCATTATTGATGGTCTGGAGAGTGCCGGGTTTCAGGTCGATAGTGGTCTGTTGGCCTTAAATAGCTATGAAAATCGGGTATACCAGTTTCACGATGAAGAGCGTCGTAAATTTGTCTGCAAGTTTTATCGCCCAGGCCGTTGGCAGTTGCAGCAAATTCAGGAAGAACACGATTTTTCTTTCCAGTTGGACGAGCAAGAACTGCCGATTGTGGCACCTTTAAAGCGTGATGGGATCAGCATTTTTCATCATAATGGCTTTCATTTTGCGGTATTCCCCTGTCGCGGTGGTCGAATCTTTGAAGTTGATAATCTCGAGCAACTAGAGTGGATGGGGCGTTTTGTCGGCCGTATACATGCGGTCTCCTCTCAGCAAGATTTTAAGCATCGCCCAACCGTTTCCATTCAGGAAAGTTTGCTCGATGCCAGACAGGTATTGCAGGATTGTCAGATGCTACCGCTGGGGTTGCAAACGCCATTTTACACCATACTGGATCAGGTCATTGAGTTGGCAAGCGCTCGTTATGCGCCTAACCGTCAAATACGACTTCATGGCGATTGTCACGCCGGCAATATCCTTTGGACCGATGATGGCCCACATTTTGTTGATCTCGATGATTGCAAAACCGGACCGGCAATCCAGGATCTTTGGATGATGCTCAGCGGTGACAGACAGCAGCAAATGTTACAAATGGATACATTATTAATGGGTTATGAAGAATTCTTTTCATTTGATAGTAGTGAGCTGTCACTGATAGAATCGCTTAGAACCATGAGAGTAGTGCATTATATGGCATGGCTTGCCAGAAGGTGGCAAGACCCGGCTTTTCCCCGTAATTTCCCCTGGTTTAATACCGAGAAATATTGGGAACAACAAATACTTGCATTAAAAGAACAGGTGGCCACTTTACAAGAACCGCCCTTGAGTTTAATGCCATAATGGTATATTCATTAGCAATTACGACAGAAAATTGATCATTCAGCGAACAGAAAACCGCACGCCAAGACAAGAATGCTTTGCTTTGTTGAACATTTTCAAGGTGAAGGTGTCATAAAAACATTCACCTATACGGGAATGTCCGTTAGACATTTGGAATCGATCATAAAACCATCGTATTTGGTATCACACAAATTAGAATTAGAAATACGTAAGGAATAGAATTACATGAAGAAGTTAATCTCTTTATTTTTGATTACCGCACTTGCTGCGTTTAGTAGTCAGGCCGCGAAGTATGTAGAAGGCAAGCACTACACTAAGGTGAGTGAAACCGCGTCTGCCAAACCGGAAGTGCGCGAGTACTTCTCTTTTTATTGTCCTCATTGTTTACGCTTTGAACCCTTTATGCAGGACTTAGCGCGCTCATTACCTGAAGGCGTAAGCTTTGAAAAAAATCATGTGGACTTTCTTCGTGCTGCAAGCGAACAAGTACAGTTCGACATCACTAAAGCGTTAGTGGTTGCTGAGCAACTGCCACAGAAAAATCAGCTAATTGGCGCAATTTTTAATGAAATTCAAGTACAGCGTCGTCCAATCACTTCGCCAGAAGATATCCGTAAAATCTTTGTGATGAACGGTGTTGAAGGTGAAACGTTTGATAAAATGTTTAAAAGCTTTGCGGTAAACTCGCAAGCGAAAAAGCAAAAGAAAAATCAAGATGATCTGGTGGCCAAGCGAGCTTTAACGGGCGTGCCAACGATTGTGGTTAACGGTAAGTATCGTGTTAATGCCAATGAGCTAGACCGTGCAGATTTCCTGACGGATTATAAAAACATCGTGGTGTATCTAAGCCAGTTAGATTAATAATTAGATTATAGTTTTTAAAAGGCGCTTTTAGCGCCTTTTTCTTTGTCTGATAGTTGGCCTTTAACGCGAATAATTTGCCGAGCAATGTTCTCTGGTGTCAGGTCAGTGTGATAACTGAGGGGGGACGGGCCCTATTGTTTGGATTTCAGTGACCAGGCAATCACCACGGCGATACAGGCGAGCACAACACTTACGCTAAACTGTGCACTCGATTGCATTTTAATCCCACTTCCCATCAACGCAAAAATACTCATCTGGGGAATATAACCAAGATAAGAGCCAAGCAAATAGGGCTTTAGCGGCACATGGGCGGCTCCGGCACACAGGTTAAACAGAAAATTATTTCCCGCAGGGATAAAACGAACCATCAGGGTTTTTCGAAATGTTTGATGCGCCAAAAGCTTGTGAATTTTATCCACCTGCTGTTGGTATTTGGGCACTAGCAGGTGTCTGAGCCCATATCTGGCGATAACAATCGTGATTAAGCAACCAAGGATGGCTGCAGTCGTTGCCAGAAATATGCCTGACATGGCACCAAATAAATATCCGGCACTAAATGCACAAATTTGCCTGGGCAAACCAACAGCTGTACCCAGGATCATCAGGAGCAAAAAGTTTAGGGCCAGATTTTCCGCAAACTGAGTCCTGAATTGCTCCAGAGTGTTGAGGTTAAAATATTGGCTTAGACCCGAATAGTGAATGCCGGCGCTAATGAGGATGCCGAGCAGCAAAAAACCTAAGATCAGCTTGATGGTCAGGCGATGACGTAGCCACCACTGTTTTAGTTGTTTTCGATTCAGGACGTGCCGGTACACCAGGAATGCCTCTTATTACCATCATAAGGTCGCGCCAGCCCATGGGCCAGTAATTGCTGAGCCAGACTTTGACCATCCAGATAAACATCGGCAACAAGACGAAAATACTTGCCGCGCTCAATATTCCTCAGTTCGATTAACTCTGCTTTTAGTAATTGTTCCCGGGTAAAATCCCGGGCTTGAATGGCTAATTGTTTTTCAGCTGCACACTTACCGCGGATTTCCGGTGTTTCCACTGCGTTGATTCGTATCGGAGTATTATTGCCAATAACATCGGGCCAGTGGGCAATATTGGCGCGAAAGGTATCGCCGTCATAGACATTGACGATACTGGCAACGGTGACGCTGCCATAGTTACCGAACAAAAAAGGCGAAAACAGGCTTAGACCAAGCCAGGTTGCAAGGGCGAGAAATCGGCGACTAAAGGACAAGGGTAAACAACTTCTTATGCATTATTATTCTGGGCAGATTATAACCCGCTTGGCATCGATAAGCTGTAACTGTTTATGGTCACCTTGTTGAGCGAGACTCGCTTCGATGATGACCTGCTGATTGGGGATGGCTTTATCGGCTAGAAACTGTGCCGATTTCCCGAAAACGTGGACGATTCGCTCGGCGTTGGCATGTTTTGCCGGTAACCCAGACTGCTGACACTGTACGGTAAATTCAGCCATGCTGACATTATTCTGGGTTTGCATCAGTTTCACCTCAGAAATTAACGTCGCCTGCATGTGTAATTGATTAATGCTCTGCGGCAGGCCTTTACCGACGACCGATACATCGTCGGTCAAAATAAGGTGCTTGTTATTGTCACCACCGAGTTTCCCACTAAGCATGACCAGCTGGCCTTTATCCGCATGAATAAATTCACGTTCCAGAGACTCACCCTGGGCAAGACAGGTTAAATAGGTCGTCCAGTCTTTGTAGCTATTAGTGGATTTATCAAACCAACGTTGGTGGGTAGCAATAACGAATTCCGACACTGGCGTGGCGGGATTGGCGCGATAACGAACCTCTGGCTTTGCGACCAGATTCCCGGCCAATACGACTTGGCATTGTTGCCATTTTGGCGGCTTGATTGATTGATCCATAACGACTTTCTGCGTACAAAAGATACATCATATAGCATTTGCCGCAACGGGAAAATAGCTGCGTTCAGGCTGGTTGCACTGCGATGGAAATTCGCCAGGAGTAGCACTTTTGGCCTGCGCAGAATTCAATGGCAGAATATTTAAAACGTATTAAGTCAGGCAACAATGTATCGGATTTAACCGCTACAAGGTTAATCGTACCTGGTGCATCTTGTTACGAGCATGATGATTGTGAAGAACGACACGGGTACTTCGCTATGTTCAATAGGATTCATTTCCTTTAAAGGCAGGGTTGAGGCCGATATTTTGTACAAATAGCCATCAAAGACGCTGCTATCGACAGATTTATATGGCAAATTCAAAAGGGTTAGAATAAAATTCCCTTTCAATGTGCGGCTCTCGTGGTGAAATGGATATCACGTGGACCTCCGGAGTCTAAGTTGCAGGTTCGATTCCTGCCGAGAGCGCCATTCCTCTTCATAGAAATTTCATTGCAAACAGTGTTTATTCTCGACGTCCACTGTTGAATCCAAATCAATTGATACAGGTTTTGTCATCCATATCGGGTATTCGAGCAAGCACCACTACGCATATATCTATTATCCAGACTTCCTTTGTGTTTGTCTGTTAAAAGACTAGGGTTATTCCATCAGAAATAATGCTAATACTGGCGTCCGCGCTTGTTAATTGCCCACCAAGAAAGGTGCAATGCCGTTTAAAGAGCGCTCGATTGATTGCAGCGGGGTTAGCCCTTGCGGGTATTCTTCCTGCTCGATGACAATCCATTGCGTGGCACCTTTAGTTTTGCAAGCTTGGATCAGCGCATGCCAATCATAATTATCTTCTCCAAGAAGTACTTTAGTCTCTGCTGCAACACTGCCAGGACGGCCTTTATAGGTTCGGATTTTGAAATGGGTTGTTAATGTTCGATTGGGGTGTTGTGTGAGTAATTGCACGGGGTCCTGTTTGGCAAAGCGTGCCCAACCAACATCCAATTGCATAACCACAGCGTTGTCTGTATGAGTATTCAAATAATCCCAGTACGAACCGCTAAGGTAGGTATCGAACTCTTTAGCATGGTTGTGGTAACCAAGTTTTAAACCATAGCCTTGAGCAATGCTGGAAATTTTATTCAGTTCGTTTATCAGTTCGTCGATTTTATTCGGGTCGTTGACCCTGATATCGTGAGGAATAATGACCGTTTCGGCGCCAATCCTTTGGTAAAATCTAAGATTGCGAGCACCAGCGTCTCCACGCAGTTGTTGTAACGGAACGTGTACGCCGCTGACCTTGAGTTGCAGCTCGGCAAGGCGTTTCTTTAAGCCATCAGGGTTGTTAACATAGGGGCCATATCGTCCGGCAAATTCTACCCCGGAAAAGCCCATTTTTGCTAATTCGCTTAGGGTCTTATCAAAGTCTCTGCTCAGTTCATCCTTTACGGAATGAAGTTGCGCACTTATTTTTAATGGCGCCGCCGTTGCAAAGACAATCGGCCAGAGCGATATCAACGACCAAAGCCAGATCAAACATCGTTTTTTTAAACCCACTAATGAAACTTCCTCTTCATTCAAATATTTGCAGTTGCTTAACCGAATAAAAATATGTAACTATCGATTATATTCAATCAAAAGTAATCATTATTGATCGTTAAGTAAAGGCGAATTTTCGGTGAAAATAGGAAATTTTAAACTCATGCTGGCTATGAACATGGCGATTCTATGCGCATCATGCGCCACGGTTAATAAAGCCAGTTTGCTCGACCCTCAACTCTCTCAGTTTGAAAATGTTTACCCATTTGGTAATGCGACAATGGTGGATGGCGAGTTACATTTGCAGTCAGAATCCAATTGGTTTTTAACAACCCGAAAAACCTATCAAGACTTCATTTTAACTGCCGAAATTAAAATGCCTGACGTTACCGAATACAGTAATTCTGGCTTTATTTTTCGAGGTCAAATTCGCGATCTAGATCAGGGCAAAGTCGTTGTTGGCTATCAGGCTGAAGTCGATCCCAGCCCGAGACGATGGAGTGGCGGTTTGTTTGATCAGGGCCGGCGGCAGTGGCTGCACCCTGAACATCCTGTGCGTAGCAACAGGGATAAAGACTTTATTAAATCATACATAGCAAACTGGAATGAAGAGTTGGCAAGCACTTTCAAAGCCAATGCCTGGAACCACTATCGTATTGAATGTCGTGGCACAGAGATAAAAATTACCGTCAATGGCATTTTGACGACCCATATTATCGATCGCAAAGACAGTAAAGGGGTGATTGGTTTACAACATCATGGCAGCAAACAACTCAGGGAAACGGGAAAGAGCGACAATATTGTTCGCTTCCGTAATATTTACATCGTTGAGTTGTAGACATCCTTTTTATCTAGAAACACATATCGCAATCTACTCGATTAGCGGACAAACACAGGGGTTACGAATAAAACTATGGCGCAGGAATATGATGTTATCGTGGTCGGTTCCGGCATAACCGGCGGTTGGGCGGCGAAGGAATTTACCGAAAAAGGATTTAAAACCTTAGTCATCGAACGAGGACGCAATGTGGAGCACCGTGGTTCGGAATATACGGATATGCAGGCGCCCTGGCAAATTGAAAATCGTAATCTGGTCCCTGAAGATTTCGATGAACAAGGGCGATACCAATTGATAAAGCAGAAAGGGTATTTTAAAGGAGCAACTAAGCAATTTTTTGCGGATGACAAAGAACATCCTTATAGCTATCCGGATGCTCGCCCGTTTAAATGGGTGAGAAGCTATCAATTAGGTGGTCGTAGCGTTACCTGGGGTAGACAGTCTCTGCGCTGGGGGCCTAAGGACTTTGTGGCTAATAAGAAAGATGGAAACGGTGTTCCTTGGCCAATAGGTTACGAGGATTTGGCACCCTGGTACGATTATGTCGAATCATTTATTGGCGTATCCGCAAATCGCGATGGGTTGGAAGACTTACCGGATGGTGTTTTTCAAAAACCCTGGGAGATGAGTTGTGCCGAGAAAGTCATCGCAAAAAACCTTCGCAAAGCCTATTCTGATCGCCGGTTGATTATTGGCCGGGCAGCAAATATCACCGAGCCTACCGCAGAACAAATGAAATTAGGAAGGGGTCAATGTCAGGCTCGCGCTTATTGCAAACGGGGTTGCACGTTTGGCGGCTATTTCAGTTCGTTATCGGCAACGCTGCCAGCAGCGAATAATACCGGTAATCTTACTCTGATCACGAATGCCATTGTTGAGCGCGTTGACTATGATGAAAAGCTCGGCCGGGCTTCGGGCGTGAGTATCATTGATACGCTCAGCAAAGAAAAGCGCAGCTACAAGGCACGGGTGGTGTTTTTATGTGCTTCAGCACTAGGGTCGGTGCAAATTCTGTTAAATTCCAAATCCGCAACGTTTCCCAATGGTATCGCCAACTCAAGCGGCGTCGTCGGGCGCTATATAATGGACCATTTTAGCGGTGTTCTGGCCGATGGCATTGTCCCGGGGCTTGACGATAAATTTGCAACAGGTCGTCGACCCATCGCAACCTATATTCCCAATTACCGGCATGACCAAAAAGATGGTGTTGAATTTGTGCGCGGTTATGGGTTTCAGGCAACGGCTCAACATCGAACCAAGACTCCAACCCATGCGAACAAGGCAGGAATTGGTGTAGATGTGAAGGAAGTCGCGAATCAGCCAGGCCCCTGGAAATTCCGAGCCATTATGTACGGTGAAATGCTACCGTATTTTGATAATGTGGCGTCTTTGCATCCGACTAAGACCGATCAATGGGGGATTCCACAGTTACATATTGATGCCCGCGTTCGAGACAACGAGCGAAAAATGATCAGGCAAGCGGCTAAAGATATTGGTGAAATACTCGATGTTGGGGGCTGCGTCGATATCAATGTCAACACAACACCTGAAGACAGACATATTGCTATTGGCGATCGTATCCATGAAATGGGCGGAGCTTGTATGGGAAATGATCCAAACACCTCCGTATTAAACAAATGGGCTCAAGCCCATGATGTCGATAATCTATTTGTGACCGATGGCGCTTGTATGTCCTCCTGTGCTACCCAAAATCCTTCTTTAACATATATGGCGATTACCGTGCGAGCTGCGGATTATGCCGCTAAATTGATGCAAAAAGGGAGTCTTTAAAGGATGAGGACATTCAGTAGTGAATTTATTATCAGTCGTCGTGTATTTATCGGCTCGGCGATGGTTTTGGTTGCCGCGCCAATACTTGCAGGCACAACTAATACAGAAAAAGAGCTGCTTGTTATCAGCAATAGCGGTCAGTTTTTTTCGGCAGAGCATATGACGATGCTGGCGGATATTGCCGAAATTATGATACCCATCAGCGACACGGCAGGGGCGACAGATGCTCATGTTATTCCTGTGCTGGATGCGATGATGTTAACCTGGGCGGTAGCCGGGACAAAAAAACAGTTTCTGCAGTTGCTGGTTAAACTCAATGAAATTGCCAAGGCTTCGTTTCAGACTCACTATCTCAACCTAGGTAAGGATGAGCGGGTTGCATTGGTGAGCCAACTGGATAAACGCGCTTTTGCTAATCAGACGTCTGAATTATCGAAAAGCTATCGCAAATTAAAGAAAATTATTTTTCATATTTACTACACCTCAGAGCCGGCAAATCCTGACTTTATGTTGATCCCAGGAACCTATCGAGGCTGCGTAACCCAAGCCGAACTAGACACCTTTAATGCACGTGGAAGGGTGTCTTGAGTTATCCTCGAGGCTCTGCCGTCGCCATTAATCGATAGATCGTGAATGCATTTGTCGAAATGATAAATATTTCCATTAATGTACCGCCGATGGAGCCGATGAATATATTGTTAATTAACCACAAGGCTGAACCGATTAAGATTGCGAGTCGCATTTTAATGCCACTTAAACATAACAGCGCGTAGGTACCAAGAACGCTGGCGGCGATAGGGAGCAAGTCAATAAGAGATTGATAGTTGAGATAACTCAACAGCGCGATCAGAACGATGAAGATGATTGCCATTCGCGATGAGCGTATATAAAGAGAAATGAGAGTTCTGAGAAAACTTATTAAACAAAGCGTAGCGGGCACCAAACTATCGAGCAGGTAAAAGTGCACTCCGTGGATCAGGTACACCGCCATTAACAAGGTTTTTAAGTAACGGTCGTCTTTTTGGTAGAAGGCCAACACGGCGAGAAGAAAACTGATCCCGCCAACCAGCTGTCCTATTTCTGTAATACTCAAATTGCTACTTATTTTGAACGAAAGTTTCGGCTTTAATTAACGGCGGCGCATCGGCAATATCAAATCATATATATTTGATATTGCCACGGTTAACATTCACCTCTAATTGGGGTTAGACGATATCCTTGCGGTAAACCTGCTGCGGGTTAATTTCGCCAATGATGCCATAATACCTTGTATTAATTTCCAAACCTTATCGTTTTATAGCTTTCCAGCTTTGATTTGTTTATCGGCATAATCAACCGCACGTGCTGATAATGCCATGTAAGTAATGCTTGGGTTTTGCGTACCTGAGCTTGTCATGCAAGCGCCATCGGTAACAAAAACATTCTCCACATCATGGAGTTGATTCCACTTGTTCAATACACTGGTCTTTGGGTCATGGCCCATTCGAGCGGTGCCCATCTCGTGAATACATGCGCCAGGTGCCGTTGTTCGATTGTGCGTACGAATGTCGGTACAGCCTGCAGCTTCAAGCATCTCTACAGCACACTTTATGCCATGTTCTCGCATTTTTAATTCATTTTCGCGTAGTTTAGCGTCAAAAGTGATAATCGGCATGCCATGTTTATCGCGTTTATCAAAGTTCAGGTACATACGGTTTTCATGATATGGCAAAATTTCGCCAAAACATTCCATGCCAATACGCCATTTACCGGGTTTTAATATGGCCTCTTTTAAGTCTGCACCAACAACACCGCTTGGGTTGTTGTGTGTTCGTCGGGCACCCCCTTGATAACTAAAGTTTCTCAGGTAGTCTTTTTGTCTGGTCCGTTCATCAATGTTGGTGAATGGTGGTATAAAAAAGCCTTTTGGCTTGCGGCCTTTGTAATAGGCGTCTTCATAGTCATCCAGTGTGCCCGAAGCGCCCATACCATAATGGTGGTCCATTAAGTTATGGCCTAATTCACCACTGCTATTACCTAATCCATTTGGAAAGGCTTCTGAGCGACTATTGAGCAAAATCGCGGCGGTACCTACGGTACTCGCATTACAGAATATAATGCGTGCGTAATATTCGGTGATCACACCTGTGTTGGCATCTTTCACTTTGACGCCGGTTGCCTTCTTTAGCTGCGTATCGTAGATAATTTCCATCACGATAGCATCCGATTGCAAAGTGAGATTGTTGGTTTGCTGAGCGACCGGTAAGGTTGCCGATTGAGTGCTAAAATACGCCCCGAATGGGCAACCACGTTTACAGCGATTACGGGCCTGGCACTGTCCGCGACTGCCTAAATGCACCTCAGGATTGTATTCGCTTAAATTCGCGATTCGACAAGGCGTGACAACTCGTTCCGGATACATTTCGTTAACCGCCTCACGCATTTTTTGTTCGACACAATTGAGTGGGAACGGGGCAATAAATTTACCATCGGGAGCCTGTTTTAAGCCTTCTGCTTGCCCTGCCACACCGACAAAAGTCTCTACATAGTCATACCATGACTCGATATCTTTGTAACGAATCGGCCAATCGATAGCGATCCCTTCTTTTTTATTGGCTTCAAAGTCGATATCACTCCAACGTGGGCAGTGACGTCCCCACATAACGGAGCGACCGCCAACATGGTGGCCACGGATCCAGTCAAAGCGTTCATCTTCGTCATATGGGTATTCGTCATCTTTATTAATAAAATGCTTAACGTCTTCTTTAACCCACCAATGCAGTCTTTCTTGTTTACCGTAGTGTTTTTGTTTTTCTTCCAGACTTACTTCGCCTTGATTAGGTAAATCCCACTTATCCATCATTGCGGTTGGGTATTCACCATGATTGACCATACGGCCACGTTCAAGCATTAAGGTTTTATAGCCTTTTTTACAAAGTTCCATGGCACTATAGCCACCTGAAATTCCAGAGCCAATGACAATGGCGTCAAACGTATTATTATTCATTATTCAGCCCACGCTTTGCCACCAACCTCTGCAACGGTTACACAAGGTGTGTAGCCGCCAGGGATGGGTAAATAGTTAAGGTAATTCTCACCAATTTCTTCGGTTGATAAATAGTAAGAGATGGTTTGTTGTTTTAAATCGATATACGCTCGGTACACAGGGTTTTCAGGCTCAGATGTCATGGCTTCTAATCGGTGTAATTGCTTTAATTGTGCCTGAGGGCCTGCGTGATAAAAGTTGTTACTTGCCAAATAATCATTAAGGTGTGCGAATTGTTTTAAAAAGCGCTGACGGTACTTTTCATCAAAGACCTTGTGAAACATATTGTCCATAATCAAATGGACCTTCACCTCGGAAGCGGATGGCGAGTCTGTTTTTGGTAAAATCGTATCCATAATTTGGGTGATTGCCTCAAAGGTTTCCCGATCAAAAAATTCAGGCACTTGTGAGGCAGTCAGTGGGATTGGCTTGGCGGTGTCAGTCACGGATTGTTCGCTACAGCCCATTAGCAAAGCCGAGGTCAGGGGGGCACAAATCGCAGTCCCCGTAACCATAGCCGCATATTTTAAAACTTTACGTCTATTCATATTCGTTATTCTTCTTATTTTGTGAATCTTGTTCATTACGTTGGTTAACAAATGACGTTCGTTGCTTAACTTCGGATGTGCGTTGACGTTCATATTCTTGGATATAAACATCGGTACGCTCGCTTAACTCTTTTAATATGGCCTGGTGTTGAGGAGAGTTAGCAAGATTTTTAGCTTCTTGTGGATCTTTGGTTAGGTCATATAGCTGTTGAAAATCGTGCTTGTAAAAATCTACATATTTCCACTGTTTAGTTCTCATACCAACCGTTGGCGGAATTGATACGCGTTTAGGTTGATACATATGTTCGAAAAAGAATTCCTGGCGCCAGGAATCACTTGCGTGTTGGTCATTTTGTAATAATGGAACCAGACTTTCCCCTTGATAGCTCTTTGGTGCCTGCACACCAGCTAACGCTAAAATCGTCGGCGCAATATCAATATTTAAGGCCATTTCAGATTTTTCCTGCCCTTGTGCCGCTTTGTTGCGAGGGTCGTAAATGATAAGAGGAATTCTCAAGTCTTCTTCCCAACCAAACCATTTGCCCGCTAATTGACGTTCGTTGATGTTATAGCCATTGTCCCCGGCATAAATAATCACCGTATCATCGGCAATTCCTTGCTTCTCTAATTCGGCGTAAATCATCCCAACGGCTTTATCCACACCACTAATTGCCCGGTAATGCCGTTTAACCATTTTTTGATAGAGTTCATCACTGCCGTAACGGTACTGCCAACGTACATGGCCAATCGATTCCTGTAAAAATTGAGGCAGTTCGGCGAAGGTTGTATCACGAGAAAACTTGGCGTCTGGAATTGTGACATGCTGATAATACTGTTCGAATTCTTCAGGATAGTGGTATTGATTTTCTTGATCGCTATCGTGTGCATGCGGATCCCAAAAATTGACGGCCATGACCCAGGGGGTGTTGTCATTTTCCGGTTGTGCGATAAACGCTTTGGCTAATTCTGCAATATGATAAGTCTGTGGTATCTCTTCACCTTGGTACTCAACCGTTCTGGTTTGTAGCAATTCTTTAAAGTAATCAAATTTATCTTCCGATTTGCCTGACAGCTTAATCTCATATTTACCAACAAATGCAGAGCGATAGCCATTATCCTTTAAAATTTTTGGGTAAATGCTATTGCTTTCGTCAATGCCGGTAGCCGGGCGACCAAAGGTAAAATCATGGGTACGCTCGGTTAAACTCGTTAATATACTAACCCGCGATGTTGCACAAATTGGGGTGGTTACAAATGCGTTGGTAAACACTGTCCCTTTATTCGCTAGCCGATCTAAATTCGGGGTTTTGATAATAGGGTGATATTTACCAATCAAATCCCAGCGATGGTCATCAGCAAGAATAAATAAAACATTGGGCCTGGCTGGGGAAGCTTGAGTGCCATGTTCAGGCATTGACGCGCTGTTGCAGGCCATCATAGTCAGACTAACCATCATTAGCAGAATAATGCTGGGTATCGATACGTTAAAGAAAACAGCGGATTGTTCTTTTTCTAACTTCATTTGCATTCCATTTATGATTCTGGACGACTCAACACTAATGCCCGCCAGCGGCCTCGAGCAAACGCAGTACCACCATTTTCAGGTATTTTGCCATTGGTGACGGCCATTGCCGCCACTTTGATTATGTCATCTTTTAAAAGTGTAACCTTATCGATATGAAAATAAGCTTCCTGATAATCGATTGCCGTCTCTGGGTTTTGAAATTGACCGACGATCTTATCGTTAATCATGACCTGGTATTTTGATTCACCATCAATTTCAGAGAGGGTAACCAGCGTTAGTGTGTATTGACCGGCTTCTTTTGCCTGCACTTGATACTCGGCGTAAGCAAATTGATTGCGAAAGGTTTGCTGTACAGCATTGATTGCCAAGGCATGCTCTTTTTTGTGGTGATAAAATGGGATTTGCTCAACGTCATGATTATTGCTTGTGGGATACGTGAAATCTGTAGGGGCAGCCAATATTCGCTGATAATTATCAATCTGATGCAACATCACTTTCTTCTCAAGGGGCGCCGAAGAGACCTTGGGTTTGCCTGGCACTATACCTTGAGGCTGAACATCTTTATTCATGGTCAGCAATAACTGATCTAATTCAAAGCCATCTTCACGCATCGATACCTGGATGGTATGCACACCCGCGGAAGGGATATCCAGGCTTATGGTGTTGGCAACGCCACAATGGTTTTCTTTGCTGCGTTGTGCCGAAGACCAGGTCCACTGGTGTTTACCTTGACATAATTGCAGGCGTTGACCGGAAGCTGGCCATTGCCCATTAAGACCGATATGGACGCCATTGTCTTCACTGCCCGTGCTATAGGCGCGAGCCCAAACGTAGTATTTTCCCGGCGAGGCAAAATAGGTTGGGTAGCTAAGTATCGCGAGTTTTCCGGGTTGTTGACTAAAGTTTTCACCTTGTTCCAGCAATTCATGATGATTGGTGCGTGTGTCGGGCAACAATTCTATGTATTTTCCCGCACTGGCGTTGTGATAGTGAGGCTGATCTGCATCAGGGTAGTGATGAGGCTGGCTTTCTTTAGAAAACACGATCCAGCGGCGTTTGCTGTCCAGGTGTTGGCTGGCGAAATTTTCTGCCTCGATTACCAGAGAGTTTTCAGTATTTGGTGGGACGCCTTCGTCACCCTGAACGGTAAAATTAGAGCCCAAGCTCAGAGCCAGAACGAATAAAGGCAGCAAGCCACGGTGCATATAGGTAGCGGCGGTCATGGTTACTCCTCGTAACGGGTCATTTCTGACGCTGCCAGTAACACAGCTCCAACACCATAAAGCTGAGTGTCTTGTTTGTTTACCGGATCAGGTGCTTTGCCAACTTGTTGTACCCAGTTAACACGTCCGTTTGTGGCAATCGCACGTGTAATCGCTTGCCAGCCATTTTTTACCGCTTGTTTATAGATGTCGTCAGTAAGGATCTGGTTATTTACACCCCATGCCAATCCAAAGGTGATGAATCCAGTGCCGCTAACTTCTGGCGTTTTTACTTTATCTGGATCCAGTAACGAGGCGGGCCAATAACCATCAGGTTTTTGAACGCTCACTAACCCTTTGGCGAATTTTTTGTAGAGTTCGATATAATTATTTCGTGAAGGGTGGTGTTGAGGAAGTTCCTCGATCAATAGCGGTAACGCAGCAAAAACCCAGCCATTGCCTCGACTCCAAAAGACAGGTTGGTTGTTATCACTGACTTTATCAAAATAGCGACTGTCGCGGTAAAATAGCCCATGTTGTTCTGAAAATAAGTAGTCTACGGTGAGCCAGAACTCCTGATCGGCAAAGTCAAAATACTTTTTATCCTGGGTGATGTTGCTTAGTTTAAGCCAGGTTCTTGGGGCCATAAACAACGCATCTGCCCAACACCAGCGGTCCTGACAAACGCTTTCATAAGCTTTGGGTTTGGGGAGCGATTCATTCATTTCCAAACTCACCGTTGAAGGGTTGGCGAGAATTTCATCGAACAATGCTTTTACAGGTTGATAAGCGGCTTTATTGCCGGTTCTCTCGGCCAGCCATAAATAGGTTTGGCCAATGGCATGATCGTCGGCGTGTTTGCCCCGAGACAGACGCAATGAATATTGCTGTGCTTTCGCCATTGTCTCAATATGAGCCAGCATGTGCGGATCATTAACCGTATCGACCCAGCGAGTTAAGCCAATATAAAATGCTGCCTGAATCCAGCCCTGTGGATTTGATGACGCGTGGTGGTAACGCGGTGCCAGGTAATCAAAATTGTCTAGGTGATTGATTTGCCACTGGGCTACTTTATTGCCAAGTATCACAGCACACCCTTGAGTCGGAGCTTGCACTGCCGGCGTATTTGTATCCGGCAGCGAGCAATCGTGCTGCTCTGTACTTGCGGCACTACCGACATAAAACGCCAATAGAAATAACAATGAAGAACAGAATATTGGTATGTTAACTGGCATGATTTCCTTTCCCGATGGCAGAATTTTTAGAGATAGCCGTATACATCGACAGCTTTCAATTCGACAAGTTTTGATAACTTATACTATAAAAATCAAACTTGGTCATTATAAATCATAATTACTCAAGAAGTACTTCAGTTTCAACCGGAAGTTTGTTAATTTGATCGGCGTCTGCGAGAAAGCAGGGGCGCTAAGTTAACGATGAAACATGGTTTTTATAATGATCGGGTAATCAAAAACGCCGTTTTGGGTCTGCTCCAGGGGTGGCGTGACTTAACGTTTCGAATCATAGAAATACGCCATAAAAATAAGAATACAGGAGCATAAATGAAATTATCCCATTCCTTATTGCTATTAACCGCAGCATTGTCGACATGTGCCTTAAGCCTGACGGCATTCGCATTTTCCTCGATGTCTACTCGCGTTAAAACGCCACCGAACATCATCATGATTGTGGTCGATGATTTGGGTTGGTCTGATATTGGCTATAACCAAACAACGGATTTATTTGAGACACCCAATATTGATGCGTTAGCCCGACAAAGTTTACAGTTTGATAATGCATATGCTGGCGCGGCGAATTGCGCCCCAAGCCGGGCGGTGTTGATGTCAGGACAATATGGCCCTCGCCATGGTGTCTATACGGTATCGCCTTCGGCAAGAGGAAATGCAAAAGCACGCAAATTAATTCCGATAAAAAATCAGCGTGGTTTAAAACCAGACGTCATTACCCTAGCTGAAGCGTTAAAAACTGCGGGATATGCCACCGGCCATTTTGGCAAATGGCATTTAGGTGCAGATCCGGATTCCCAAGGGTTTGATATCAATGTTGCCGGTAGTCATCAGGGAATGACCTTTCATTACTTTAGTCCATACGAGTTACCTAATATTCAGGATGGTCCAAAAGGCGAGTACTTGACTCATCGCCTGACATCGGAAGTGATTGACTGGGTGAGAACCCAGAAAGACACGCCATTTTTTGCATATCTTCCTTACTATACCGTGCATACACCGTTCCAAGCAGCTGCCGATAAAGTCAAAAAATACCATCAAAAAGGTATAACAGACGAAAAACAAGCAACCTACGCGGCAATGGTTGAACTGATGGATAGCAATGTCGGTCGTATTTTGACAGCATTGGAGGCTGAAAATATAGCGGCCAACACCTTAGTGATTTTTACTTCAGATAATGGTGGTTATCGTATGTCTAATTTCCCATCGCCTCTGCGCGCGGGCAAAGGCTCTTATTACGATGGCGGCTTGCGTGTACCATTGCTGGTTCGTTGGCCAGATCACATCCCATCTGGCGTCAACCACACGCCGGTAATCAATGCCGATTTTTACCCGACATTACTAAGTGTGGCAAATGCGCAACGGCCAAATCAAGTGTTGGATGGTATCGATTTAAGTTCGGTGTTGTTGGACCAGCAATTCATAGAATCCCGCGATCTTTTTTGGCACTTTCCTGTATACCTGCAAGCACGTAATGCAGCAACAGACCAGAGCCAGGATCCCTTATTTCGGACTCGCCCGGGTAGTGCGATGCGCAGTGGCAGCTGGAAGTTGATTCATTACTTTGAGGACGATGAGTATGAATTGTACGACCTTGCCAAAGATATGGCTGAAACACATAACCTGGCCGCGAAATTACCAGAAAAGTTGAATGAACTGAAAGCAAAACTGCAGGCATGGCGACTCAAAACGGGCGCAGATATGCCAACACAGCTTAACCCTGAATATGACGCAGATATAAATCAACAACTGATAGATGAGCTCAAAATACACACAAAGTTTGAGTGATATTAGGATGGATGGCCCTGGTTAAAAATAGCTAGCGCTATTGGAATACGCCGATAAATCAACTTTTAAAGTCGCGAAAAACCACAAGCCCGAGTTGATCGCGGCGAAGTTTGAACTATCACGATGGATGGGGAAAACCATAATGTTGCATAACCGATTTATGTTAATGCATCGAAAAAACGGGTTATTTTCATGTCTGTAATTATCCGACTCATGCGAACATTGGTTTGCACAGCTATTTGTGGCTTATATCCTGAACGACACCCCTTCAAAGTCTTACCGGATGTCTGATGGATATACGCGGCTTGCATCGGTCGCGGTGTTAACTCCTTACATTATCTTCTGTTACAGCGTTTCCTAAACGTTGTACAACTCAACATTTTTCTATGCCATGAGCGTTACTCGTTTTTTTGCACAGCTCAAAAGTGGTCACATATAATCATTTGTGCTCATTAATTGCTTCAGTTTCAATCTGAAGTTTGTTAGTTTGGCTAGCACCTATAACAAAATATCATGCGCTAGTTTAATAACATCACGTCGGGTTTCCTCTGTGTATTGAGAGAATGCAGGGCTTAGACAGATCTGGACCGGCTTCGATGGGATTGAATCTTTTCGCCTCAATCGTTTGGGTTGGCAGCATGATCATAAAATAAACAGAGAAGAGTATGATGAAAAATGGGCGTAGCAGATTGATTTTCTGGGTAGCGATCAGCGCGATATGCTTGGGGTGTTCACCGCAACCAACCGCTGAAGAAATTACCGCTAAATCGATACAGAAGTCGACACAGGAAACGTCGTTAAGTCCATCAAATCTACTTATTGAGGGCAATAAAACGCCCTTAAATGTCCATAATGGCAATGCCAATATGTCATGGCATGCGAATGTCGAACGACAACGTTACTACCAGATTCAGGTTGCAACGACTCTGGCTAAGCTACATGACGGCGAGTCTGATTTATGGGACAGCGGTAAAGTCGATTCGAGCCGCTCGGTCAATATCCCATATCAAGGTAAGACGTTGAAGGCGAATCAACGGGCTGTGTGGCGTGTCCGGGTTTGGTCGGATGATGCTATTAATCCGGGAGCCTGGAGTCAGGCAGAATATTGGGAGATGGGTCTGCTTAGTGCCCATTCCTGGCAGGCCAAATGGATTCAGGCGGAACAACAAGTTGCGGTACAGAACAATGATGCCGTTGAACACTGGATGCGTTTGGCCGCGGATTTAACTAATCCAAAATTGAATCAAAGCAAAAGAGATACGCAACACCAGGTGCTGAAACAGCTAATCGAGCAACCAACCGCTGCTTTGTTCAGGCATGATTTTCACCTTGATGGTAGAAAGATTGTTAAGGCTAAACTGCATAGTACCGCCGCAGGCTATTATGAAGTTTATTTGAATGGCAGGAATGTTGATGACCGTATCATGGACCCCGGGCAAACCGATTTCGACCAACGCATTTTATACAATACCGATGCCGTATCTGATTTTTTGTCGCCAGGTAAAAACACCATCGCAGTTCACTTAGGGAGCGGTTGGTATGACGAAAATATCGCTTTTAGTCGCTGGAGCAACCCCGACAAAAAGTCCTCAACCGCCAAGAAAAAATCATTATCTTACGGCCAACCAAAATTTATTGCGCAATTGCACGTTACTTATGATGACGGTTCGAGTCAGCTTATCGTGTCAGATGAATCTTGGTTAAGTCATCCTTCTCCCATTGTAAAAGAAGGGGTTTTCTCAGGAGAATTACTCGATGCTAACTTAGCCATTGATGGCTGGAATCGTACTGGTCTTGAGGTAAAAGACTGGCAGCCTGTCAGAGTCCTGAACCAGTGGCCAACAAAGGTGTTAGAACCGCAATTATTGCCCCCGATAAAAGCGATTAAAAAGCTCACCCCGGTGGCGATGTTTAATCCGCAGGCCAATGTATGGGTATTCGACTTCGGCCAAAACTTCACCGGCATACCAACCATTGATTTGGCGAAATTAAATTTATCAAAGGATCAGGCAGTCTACTTTCGTTATGGGGAGTGGGTCGATACGTTTGGCAACATTAGCCTTAAATCCGGTGGCGGTGCGCCCCTGTTAAAACAAGTCGATGGCTATATTGCTACTGGTGATGAGCAAGGTACCTGGACACCAATATTTACCTGGCATGGTTTTCGCTACGTTGAAGTGACAGGGTTGCAGGAACAACCAGCATTGGACGCAATTTCTGCGCATTTAGTGCGCAGTGATGTCGCTGTGGCAGGCACCTTTGAGAGTTCCGATCCACTGTTAAATCGGATTCATGAGACGGCTTTGTGGGGCTATGAAAGTAATTTGATGGCATTGCCAATGGATTGCCCTATTCGTGAACGCGCCGGCTGGACTGGTGATGCGCACGCCGCCTTGATCACCGGTAACTATAACTATCAAATGGGAAACTTCTGGCAAAAATATCTTGGAGATTTTAAAACCGCTGCCTATGTTGCACCCGCCGTCGTTCCCGGAAAACGCACCCATGGTGGCAATTTTGATTGGGCTGCCGCGGAGATTATTATTGCCTGGGAGCACTATCGACATTATGGCGACCTGCAATTATTGCAAAATCAATACCCAAGCATGCAGGAATATATGCAGGCTGGAGAAGCGAAACTGGAGAATTCATTGCTCAGAGCCGGTTATGGCGACTGGTGTGATCCTGTGGTCAAGCCAGGCACGCCGCGTGTCAATGGCAGGTGCAGCCCGCAGCATACAACGCCAACCATAACCAGTTCCGCATTGTTTGCCCATACCGCTGATCTGATGGCAAACATCTCAACGCAATTGAACAAGCCCGAACAAGCGAAACACTATTCGCAGTTGTTTACGCGTATCTCTGAGCAATTTCATCAGGAGTTCTACGACCCTAAAACTGGTCATTATGGGAGTCAAACCGCCGATGCAATGGCAATTATGTTTGCTATTGCCCCTGCACATTTGCGGCCATCGATTGCTCATGCTCTCAATGAGAATGTGATCCGCGACTGGCATGGACATGCTTCGGTTGGCGCGCTTGGACAAACGTATCTTTATCGGGCTTTAAGCGATTTTGGCTATGCCAACACGGCGTTTAATATTTTTAAGGCCAAAGGTTATCCGGGTTATGACTATATGTTTAATGAGCTCAATGCCACCACACTCTGGGAGCGCAAAGGGTTTTATGATCCTCAGCAAGATCCGGATGGCACCGAAGCGCCAGGTTTTTCTCTAAACCATCCTTTTCACAGTGGCTATGATGGTTGGTTTTACGAAGGGTTAGGGGGAATAAGGCCTCTGGACGATAGCGTCGGTTACCAACATTTTGCGTTACAGCCTGAATTTGTAGACGGATTGGATTGGGTCAAAGTGAGTTACCAAACCCATTATGGGACGATAAAAAGTCACTGGCAGCGAGAAACGGATACCGTTGTCTGGAAATTCACTGTGCCTGACAACACCGTGGCTTATGTGAGCGTGCCTGAGATAAACGCAAAGGGAGCTAAAACAAAACAACCGGCAAAGTATTCTGCCGGGCAATATGTTCTGCAGATCAACCTGAATGGAACCTAAACGTGAAATGGCGACATTGATAGGAAATTCCCGCCGATGCGCCTTCATTTCATCCAAAGCGAGCGCTTGGTAATAATGCGGCCATCGACCACGAATAGCCCTAGACAACAAGACTTAACAACAAAACTAATATAGAAACGAGATTAGGTGAGATACCCATGAACATTAAACAATCGATAGAGCGCGTACCCGGTGGAATGATGCTGGTACCATTATTTCTAGGGGCACTCATAAATACTTTTGCACCCAATTCGGCGGATTATTTTGGCGGTTTTACCAAAGGAATGATGACCGGGATATTACCCATTTTAGCCGTTTGGTTTTTTTGTATTGGTGCAAGTATTAACCTACGTTCCACCGGAACTGTGTTACGTAAATCCGGCACTCTGGTAATCACCAAAGTTGCTACCGCATGGCTTGTGGCGATAATTGCAGCGGCGCTAATACCGGAACATGGCGTTGAAGCTGGCATATTTGCCGGGCTTTCAACTCTGGCATTAGTTTCTGCAATGGATATGACAAACGGAGGTTTATATGCCAGTTTGATGAACCAGTATGGCTCGAAAGAAGAATCCGGTGCGTTTATCTTAATGTCGCTTGAATCGGGCCCACTAATGACCATGCTAATTTTGGGGTCTGTTGGCGCAGCATCCTTTGAACTTCACCATTTTATTGGCGCAGTTTTACCGTTTCTTGCGGGTTTCATTCTCGGTAATTTAGACGTAAGTTTACGGGAATTCTTTAGCCGAGCCAGTGCCGTGATGATCCCATTTGTCGGGTTTGCATTAGGCAATACGATTAATCTGAGCGTTATCATGGAAACTGGATTGCTGGGTATCATTTTGGGGCTTGCAGTCATTGTTATTACCGGTATCCCACTTGTTCTTGCGGATCGCTGGATTGGTAAAGGCAATGGCACCGCGGGAGTCGCCGCATCATCCACGGCTGGCGCTGCAATCGCAAACCCTGCTGCCATTGCAGCGATTGAGCCTAAATTTGCTCTCGCGGCACAAAGTGCCACGGCATTAATTGCCACAAGCGTCATTGTCACCTCTATTTTAGTACCGATTATTACGGCTATGTATCACAAACGCTATGCGCATCAACCGCAGGACAATGATAACTATGAGGGCGCGTATGTCAGTTAAACTTTCGGCGTTACTTTCGATATGTACTCTATACCTGGCAGGTTGCCAGTCGGTATCGTTAACGCAACAACCAGGGGCGGGCATTCAAAAACAGCCGAACGTATTGCTGATCATGGTCGATGATTATCGCACGGCGATGGGCGCCATGGGGGATACCAGAGCCATAACCCCGAATTTAGATAAATTGGCCTCTCAGGGAATGTTATTTAATCGTGCCTACGCGAATGTTCCCGTTTGTGGCGCATCACGAGCCAGTATGATGACCAGTATTTACCCTCACAAAACGCGATTTATTGATTACCTCGCCAATGCAGAGCGCGAAGTCCCTGACGCCGTGACTATGGGAGAGTTTTTTAAAAGTGCCGGATACCATACCATTTCTAATGGCAAAGTATTTCACAGTAGAGAAGACTCAAATGAAGAGAGTTGGAGCGAATCAGCATGGGAGCCCAAGGCCAAAGGACCGGCATATTTTAGTGAAGATTCAAAAAACTATGTGAAACCGAGCAAACGTTTTGGCAATAGAGGACCTTGGTACGAACGCTCAAATCACGACGATGAGGCGTATTATGATGGTCAGGTAAAACAAAAAACCATTGCTGATTTGAAACGATTAGCGCAACAGGATAAACCCTTTTTCTTAGCCGCAGGGTTTCGCCGACCGCACTTGCCTTTCAACGCCCCAAAAACGTATTTTGAGTTATACAATCAGACGGACTTTCAACCGTCAACATTGCGAACTAAGCCAATCAATGCACCGGAGTCTTTAACGGGTTCTGGTGAAATTCACGTCTATCACTTTAAAAATCACCAGTATAACTCGGATGAATTTCATCGATTGTCGTTACTGGGATATTACGCAGCTGTGAGTTTTATCGACCAGCAGGTGGGTGACATATTAGCTACTCTAGATGCGTTAGGACTACGTGACGATACGATAGTGGTGTTAACCAGCGATCATGGATTTAACTTAGGCGAACACAATTATTGGGGAAAGCATAATATGCTCAATAGTGCGTTACACATTCCTTTGATCATTGATGCGCCTGACCGTGAAGCGGCATTAACATCGGATGCTTTGGTGAGCCTGGTTGATGTTTTTCCAACCTTGATTGAGCTTGCCGGGTTGAAACCTGATCAGCAATTATCACAACAAATGGTCGGACGTAGCCTGGTACCGTTATTAACCAATCCTGAGGATGTACATAAACCCGTGGTTTATTCTCGTTTCAAACAAGGAGATACGGTTATCACTGAAACATTAATATATACGGAGTATGTGACCGCTGACGGTCATCTGCAGAGGATGTTATTTGATCTGGCAGTAGATCCACAGGAAACAACCAATGTTGTATTTGAGCCTCGTTATCACAGCGATGTTAAACGTTTATCGGCACAGCTTCAGCAATTAAAAAATCAAAGTGAGGGGTACTCAACGAGTCAATAATCCGGGTAATTTAATCGGTATTGGCAAGCGATAACACGGTCTTTGCGGTGGTGGTTGCTCCTCCCCCGTTATAGTGAATACTATCACCTGCCTCGGATCAATGACGTTCCTCTCGAGGAAACCTTGTATCAAAATCTGTATTCGGTCACTCATGCCCGGTGCACACTATGGCATTGACTCTTGCCAATGCTCTATTAGCAGATAATCCTGTGGTTTTAAGGTATTTTCCAGTGCTTTGTCGACACTTGTCCTGCGTGGCGGATTGTTTTGATCTAACTTAAATGCTGGTGCTGTGATTACAGGAATATTACCAAAGCCTTCCGTGAGAAAGTCACCTTGTTCAGACATCCATGTAAATAACTGTTTTTGTAGTCGGTTTTTGATGTTGGTCAATTCTGGAACGGCGATTAAATTATGCTGCTCAAACGGGTCCGACTCTAAGTCATACAATGCTTCAAAGGGTTCATTGGGGTGCTGCATTGCACCAAGCCGTAAAAATGCATTGATATTCGGTTTGTCGCCCAGGTTTTTATCGAGTACCTCAAGCGCATTAAAGTTACGGATATATTTATAGCGCTTGCTGCGGATCATCCGCGAGGGAAAAATATGCGCATTAATAATATTTTGATTGGTTCTGACCCCATATACGTATTGGTGAATGGCTTTGTCGGCGCCATTTAGCAAGGTTAAGAAGCTTTTTCCGTCCATGCTTTGATCCGCATTACCACCGGCAATATCGATAAAGGTTGGCAGTACGTCAGTATAGTGAATTAACTGTTCAGAACGAGAGTTAGGTTTTATGACATTTGGCCAGCGCACGATAAAAGGGACTTTTAAACCGATGTCTTTAACACCAAACTTGCCTGAGACCCCGTGATCAGCGCTATAAATAAACAGCGTATTGTCGGTTAAATGCGTGTCTACCAATGCCAGAACATGTTCCAGTTGGGTATTGTCCTCTTCAATACTTCGGTAATAGCCGGCTTTTTTCTTCACATAGGTTTCATTATGTTTTAAATGCTCATCGTAAGGATGAAATTTAAGGTCTTCTGGATTTGGATTCTTTACGTCAAAATACTTACCGTGGGGATACTTTGAGGTGATAAACATGACAAAAGGCTTGTTGACTGTTTTAAAGTAGGTTTCGATGTCTGCCAGGGGAATATAGTCTCTAGGGACGCCAGCTTTGGGGATCGGTTGCCACTCATGATCCCAGTCATAGATGTTTTCCGGTTTAACATGACTTTTACCAGCCAAAACAACATCATAACCTAATGCTCGCATGTGCTTGGTCACCGACTTTATATTCGGTCGAGTCGGAGTATGATTGGCAAAAGCACCATTTTTTAATGGATATTTACCGGTAAAAAGTTGCGTTCTGCTGGGAGCGCAAATTGCCTGAGCCGTAAAGGCGTTTTCAAATAACATGCCCTGATTAGCGAGTTGATCGATCGCCGGAGTATGTACTTTTTCATTGCCGTAAACACCGTAGTCGTAAACATCTTGATCGTCGGCTAAATAAAAAATAATGCTTGGCTTATTGGTATGCGCCAGAGCTGTTGATGCATTGTCCCCTGCTTGGGTTTTCGTAACGCCGCTTAAAACGATTGCGATAAAGCTCAATGAAATTGTCAGTAACGTGTTATTTGTCATTGTCGATGGTACCAATATGATGAATAGCAGGGAAAGGTAACCACTTTCCCTTCATTTGCGTCCTAAAAAATGCGTTATACCAATCACATTAAATTATTGCTCACTCAGTGAGAATTTAAAGGCTTTTAGGCAAGGCTTTGATTACAGAGAATGGTCGCTCCATTATCTCAAAATCGGTCAAAATCACTAACACAGGATAAATGCCTTTAAAACTCACCCGTAGGGAGTTTATCTTAAGGTCCATTTACGGCCCTATATTTCATTAATATAGAATGACTATATCAATAAAATCTATGTTGTAACTGAACCTCTGCCCTAACTCTGAGTTGTGCACAAACTTAGTGTGATTGGTATTAGAATGTCGAGATTCAATCTGACAGTTAACGATTAATGATCCTTTACCGCTGGGTCTGGATGCTTGTATAAACCCGGCGTGATTTGCACGTCTAGCTCGGATTTATCAGATGGCCAGGCAAGAATGACTAATTGTTGTCTGTCTTCATCCCAGATAATGTTGCCAGGATTGGTGTTTGGCTTTGAATGTTTAACTTCAAAACCTCGAGTAAGAGGACTTTTGGTTAAAATCATGTCGTCACCAATGTGTAAGGTAAATCCGTCGGGATAGTGGCGATCCGCGCCAATAAAAATGCGCGAGGCACCTTGACGATTATCACTTACCATAGTTAGGTTTAATGTCCTGCTTGCAAAGTCAAACAGAAAGCTTTTAATATCCCCGGCAATCAGTTGTGGATAAGGGCGGGCGATAATATCCGTGATGTATTTGCGCTCCACCGTGCCAATGGCTTGTTTATCCCGAAAAATTGCCCAGGTTGATTGGCCGCCGGGTAAAAAGTTTTGATAGCTGCGATTCCCTAAAAACCAGGCTTTAATTGAGCCAACGCCCATTTGGTCAAATATTTCAGCGGTTTTAATATAAAACTCAATATAATTAAGTTGCTCTTTTACTGAATTATCGGTGGTCACGAACGTTGGAAAACCCCACTCACCAATTAAAATAGGCGCCTGTAATAATTCCGACTCTTTAGCAAATCGTTCCATGGTTGGAACGATGTAATCCATGTTTTTTTGGTAAATATGCGGCGCAAAAATAATATTTTTTCGTTTGATTTTTTGCTTAATCTCGGCATATTGGTTGTTATTAATGGCGTCACCTTTATTCATAAAAACGGTTTGTATTAAAAACTGTTTTGTCTCGCTATACGGCAAGGCTGCGTCGATAAGCTTTTCGTAAAAAGGGATCAAATACTGATTGGTTAAATCATCATAGGCAATATCCATGTCTTTTTTACGAGGTTCATTAACAAGGTCATAGCCAATTACCGCATCATTGTCTTTGAAAGTATCCCATATATGCCGCCATGCGTTGATATACGTTTGCTGAGCATGGTTTTCATCGAGGTAAAGTTCCGACCAGGAAAACCCCTTGGCACCGTAGACAGTCAATTTAAAAATGGTTTTTATACCGGCTTCTCTCGCTAACGTTGTCGCTCTCTTTACCCGAGCCAAATACTCAGGTTCAAATGATGATTGACCAAACTCACTTAACCTGCCCAACTCAAGGCGAATTACCTGAACGTTAGCGCCCATGCGCACCATGCGAAGATAATCGTCAGGATTAAAATCGACTGAGCCTGCATGATCATTGGTGTTGATAACAAAACCGCGAGGGATCATGTGTCGCCCGTCACTGTCACGCAGGCCATGCTTTATATCGAAAGCCTGGGCGCTACCTAGGATTAAGGTAGAAAACAGCGTCGCTATGAGCGCCATTTGCAAAATACGGTTCATCCGTATTTACTCCAAATGGAAAACTAAGTCGATAGGTTCGGCGATAGGAGCATTGTCACTATGGGTTTCCATAATATCTGCCATAAATGCCCACCATTTCTTAACGATTGGCTGTAACGGTAAATTATCCATGCTGTGATTCGAAGTGCGTTTTAACACCGCAAATAATTTATTTGAGGACTTTTCGTGAAAAATTGAATAATCCGAAACCCCAGCAGCTTTAAGTGCGGTTACCAGTTCCGGCCAAATATCATCATGTCGTTTTTTATATTCTGCTTCTTTGCCAGGTAAAAGCGTCATAACAAAGGCAATTTTTTCCATGGTTTTTATCCAATATAGGGGTTAGTGATTGATTCGAGCAGTAAACCGGAGTCACTAGCCGGGTATTGCCAGTGACTCAAGCGAGTGCTTATTATTGATAGGTGTCTAGATAGGTATGCCAAGCATCTGCTGTGGTGATCTCTGCAGCAGTTTGCCAGGCAAATCCTGCTTTATAGGACAATTTTCCCTGAGCATCGGATTCGGTGAAAATCCATATATGGCTCTCATCTTTAATATCGCTTGCTATATGTTTAATCTCTTTAACATTGCTTGGTTCAACAAGTGCACCGGTACCTAACCCTTGACCGTCAATGATTTCCCATGCTGAGATTCGGCCAGTTGCGGGGTTGGAAAAAGTCTCTGCTTTTTCATCATGGGTGGCAATTCCGATGGCAATGGGTAAAGCAGCGGGTTTGTCGTCCAACGTATACTCAGAGTTGACGGTGTATAGTTGACTGCCTAATGCTAAGGAGACCGTTTTCGATTCCTTAACGATACCTAACGGTGTATACCATTCATAGACTAAGTTAAAGACCACTTCATCAGCACCACTTTTAAGAACCTTGTAGCTTTTATAACTGTGCGGGGCGTATGCTGTGCCATCAACCCAAACCGCAGAACCACCAACACCTCTACTAATGCCGGTATGATAAGGGTCATAGCCCTCGCCGTGATCAACATGATAGGAGATACCATTAAGGTGCCCTTGGTACCATTTGTCGATAATCGAGTAATCTACCCGTTTTAACCAGGCATCAACGCCACTGGAGTGCCCTTTTAATGGTGCAGCTGGTCCGTAGACACGGAAAGCAACTTTGTCGTTTTCCCAGGCAAAATCGTCATTGCGTTCTGGGACAAACCGACCATATGCCATCACTTGCGTATTCGCCGCCGGGGTCGATTGTGCCGTTGCCGTTTTGCTTGTTGGTTGTGTATCACTGGCGCCGGTGCAACCGTTTAGCAATATACTACTGGCCAACAACACCAGTAATGAATTTATTGGTTTTACGTAACGTGTTGTCATAACTTTATCCTTTATTTTCAATATTCCGATTCACTCAGTACACCATGATTTACGCCCAAGCTTAAACCATAGGTAAAGAAAGCCATACCAGTACTTTCAGGCTGGAGCATCTTGTTTGTATCAAAAGCGACGTTGATCAGGCTCCATCGGCTTTTTGCAGAGTTTTCAACTTATTTTGTAATTTTGATTGATGTTGCACTATTGTGAGCGTTGTTGCAACTTTGAGGTGGCTGAGTTAATTTATCTGGTCTGATAGGCAATCCAAATAATAAGTTCAACGCAGTGATATGAATAGACGACATTTTCTGGTTGGTGGTGCTAGCGCCTTTGCTGCAGCGGCAATTTTTCAACAAGGCTGGTTTAAAAAGCTGAAGCAAGAGTACCCCAATGTACTTATGCTGATTGTCGATGATCTAAATGACTGGATTGGCCCTTTAGACGGACACCCGAACGCGAAAACTCCGAATATCGATCGATTGGCAGAGCAGGGAACCGTATTCACCAATGCCCATGCGTCCGCACCTATTTGTGGTCCTTCCAGAGCCAGTGTGATGACAGGGCTTGCTCCTGCCACTACCGGTATCTACGGTCATGTTGGCGATAATGACATTAAGCTCGCTAACGAAAAGGCGGCACAGTCGGTGTTTTTGAGTGAGTACTTTCGACAACATGGATATTACACCGCAGCCGTGGGAAAAGTCTTTCATGATCAGGTGGCAGACGGCAGCTTTGACGTTTACGGTGGTCGCGTAAAACAGTTTGGACCTTATCCTGAGCAGCGTATGAAGTGGCATGATCCCAGAACCAATACCGACTGGGGAGCTTTTCCTGAACGCGATGATCAAATGCCTGATTTTGACAGCGCCCATTGGTTAGCCGAACAGCTGCATCAGACTCATGAAAAACCTTTCTTTATGGCTGGCGGTTTTTTACGACCGCATGTGCCGTGGCATGTTCCGCAAAAGTGGTTTGATATGCACCCCATCGAAAAAATAACCCTGCCAAATTATAAAGCAGATGATTTGGATGACGTGTCGGCGATTGCAAAAGCCGTTGCAGAACTACCGCAAATGCCGAGTACCGAGTGGGCGATTGAAAATGGTGAGTGGAAGAATATGGTTCAAGCGTATCTGGCCAGTGTCACCTTTGTCGATTCTTGCATTGGTATCGTTTTGGATGCGTTAGAAACCAGTCCGTATGCACATAATACCGCGGTCGTGGTTTGGGGGGATCATGGTTATCAGCTTGGCGAAAAGGGCAAATTTGCAAAAATGTCTCTTTGGGAGCGTGCGACAAGGACACCATTGATTATCAAACCACCCAGGAATCAACAGCGATCTGCTACCAGTAACGTGACCCACAAACCGGTGAGCTTATTGGATTTATACCCAACGTTACTCAAAATTTGTGGCTTGCCCGATAACGCAGCCAATCAGGGGAATGATCTGACGCCGTTGCTGAAGAACCCGGAGGCTCCCTGGGAGCACGTGGCGGTAACAACCTATGGTCCCAATAATCATGCGATTAAAACAGAGCGCTATCGATATATTGTTTACGCGGATGGATCGGAAGAGTTGTATGACCATCTTCACGACAAAAACGAATGGCATAATTTGGCGGCAGAGGTTAACTATCAGGACATTAAAAATCAGCTGAAGCAGAAACTACCCCAAGAAAATGCAAACTGGTCGCCAGTGTCTTATTACCGGGGCAATGACTATTTTAATGGGCTGACGGACAAAGCCCTGCAACAGACGGGATTGACAAAGCCGTAAAGCAAAAGCCATCAAATTAAGGTTTAAGAGATCGGTAGGTTTTTGCAACAGGCTGACACATGACAGATTGTAAAACCCTTGTTGTTCATGTGTCAGCGAAGCCGTTGCGATTGCAGGAATAGGGGACAGTAGGGATTACATTGTTTTCAGGGAGGAACAATAATAAAAAGGCAAATGATTATGTTAAAAAGAATAAATACAAACGTCGTTATCTGTTTGTTGTTATGCATGACAGCGAATAGGGTGTTCGCCGCGGACTGCAATTCAGTGCCGGCAAATCCAAATGGGGACACAAACAAATTACGCGACGCGTTGCAGCAGGCAACCAATACTGGATTGCCCCTGGAAATTAGCGGCACCTACTATATCGATACGGATCTGAAAGTTTACCTGAAGAAAGATTTAATCGTTGATGCGGCGGGGGCTAAATTCATTGCTACCTCATCCTTAGATGGTGATATGTTCAGTTTTGATGCGCATAACAGCAAATCCGATGAATGCGATAGCGCTGCAATTTTGGTTGACCTTGACTGGCAAGGCGGGGACTTCAATATGGCAGAAGCTAAAGTATCTACGGTTGTACCCATCCGATATCGAACTCCTGCTGGTCGCGAGGGAACCAAGGCCACCGCTGATGCTTTGTCGATAAGAGGAGTGAAAGCCAATGGAGACAACAAATTAAACGACGTGAAGATTGAAAATATTGTCTTTACAGGCACGAAAAATACTACTGATGCCTTTGATCGTGCTGGCGGTGATAGTGGAATTTTATTGATTGGTGGATTAAAGGTTGATATTAAAAACAACCGGTTTTATGGCGTACGCGATGCCGCAATTTATGTATCGGCCGGAGGCGTAAATGGCGAATTTGGTGATCACTTTACCATCCATAATAACTATGTGGAACGTGCATATGATGGTATTACCAGCAAGCGTGGTGCTGATAATATCAAGATGCTCAACAACACGATGCAAGATGTCGTTGTAGGATTGAGTATAAAGCGGGTTTATGATGGTTGGACGTCAACCAATGTAACCATCAGTAATAATCACATAACTGCTGCGGTGCGGCCAGTGAGTGTTGAGCGCGCGAACAATGTGACTATTGAACATAATCAAATCCTGGCACTGGGTGCCGAAGTCGCCAACCAGTCAACAGCCATCAATAAATATGGGGATCACTACGAAGGTATTGCCTTAAATGGCGTCCAGGGCAGCAATACGATTCGCTATAATACGATAAGTGGCATCACGGGCAGTTCACGTGAAGGCATCACCACCACCTATGGTATCGTTACACGTTTTGAAGATGGTCGGGAAACGACGGGTGTTACCATTACGGATAATACGTTTTCTCGATTAGACAAGTGGGTGAATCACTTTTAATGAAGGGTCCCTGATGACAGCCATTTCTGACAAGAAGGGGCTGTCCTGCATTCGCCGATGATTGCCAGTGAACTCTGGCAATCATTGTAATACCAATCACATTAAATTATTGCTCACTCAGTGAGAATTTTAAGGCTTTTAGGCAAGGCTTTGATTGCAGAGAATGGTCGCTCCATTATCTCAAAATCGGTCAAAATCAGTAACGCAGGATAAATGCCTTTAAAACTCACCCGTAGGGAGTTTATCAGAGGTCCATTTACGGCCCTATATTTCATTAATATAGAATGACTATATCAATAAAATCTATGTTGTAACTGAACCTATGCCTTAACTCTGAGTTGTGCACAAACTTAATGTGATTGGTATAATTATCACCATGGCGTAATCCATTATTCTGTTGGCGCGCTTTCCCCTTACACTTTATGGTCATATTCAATCATATTTGATCTGTAAGTGATCGGTTTCGATTGTTTTTGCTTGTTTTTTCTGTTTTTAGCGTTTAGATTAATTTTTAGCCAGCTGGCTTTATAAAAATAAACGGGGAGATACAAGTTGAAGAACATGTTCATGAGAAAATCTGTATTGGCTTTATCGGTTACGGCCGCTTTAAGCGGCGTATCAGGCGGTGTGTTTGCACAAGAAAATGACGCGAACAATCAGCAAGATGACGTTGAAGTTATTGAAATTACCGGGATTCGCAGTGCATTAGCAAGTGCGCTTGCGGAAAAGCGTGACTCATCAAATATTAAGGAAGTCATTCAGGCAGAAGACATCGGTAAGTTGCCCGATCAAAACTTAGCTGAAGTCCTTGAAAATATTACGGGTGTACAAATTGATCGGACCAATGGTGTAGGAACAGGAGTGCAAATTCGGGGTACCGGCGCAAACCGAGTAGAAATAAACGGAGTTTCCACGGTAAGTTCAGGTAGTGGCAGAACCGGCATTAGTTTTGAAGATTTACCCGCAGCTCTTATCGCGTCTTTAGAAGTCACCAAAGCTTCAACCGCAAAAACGGTCGAAGGCTCGGTTGGCGGTACTATTAATTTACGCACATTACGTGGCAATAGTCTGGAAGAGCGTTTGACTCAATTTCGCATTCAGGCCGAAAATAGTGATTTGGCGGATTCGACGACTCCGCGAATTTCCGGCACCTTTGGTGACAACTGGGAAACGGATTTAGGAAAAATCGGCGTTGTTATTACCGGTAGCTATGCTGAACTTGATGTTGCTTCAGCTAACCCTCGCTTTGACCGTGATCGAGTCGTTATGCCTGATTCAGGCAGAGCCAGTGCCGAAGAATTTCCTTTCTTGCGTACTCAGTTCCTGGATCAACCACTAAATGCTGAAAATTATGAAACCAAGAACCTGACGTCTTCATTTGAAATTCAAACCAGTGACAATCTGAAATTTTATTTTGACGCAACCATCAATGACCAAGAGCGTGTGCAGACCAACTCTCGGGCATTCTTTTCAGGCACTGGCGGAAATCCCGTTATCGACAACACCGACAATACCAGCTTTGAAACTATTGATTTAGGTACCGTTGATGGCATGTATGGGAGCTTAGATCTTGGCGAAGTAAACGTGGTTACCAGCGGTATACTTGGAGTGGGATCTGAACTTGTTAATGGGCGAGAGCGCGTCGATCCGAATCTACGTACCGGTAACAGTAACTCCTCGCGGTTAACATTAAGTCGGGTGTTTGCTTTAGGGACGGAATATAGCAGTGATGATTATCAGCTTCACGCTGAAGTTTCTTATTCCGATTCAGAGTCAGATAATCCCTCGTTAAACTCTTCTTTGGATTTTATTAACCCCAATAGTATCCAGCCGGGCCCGAATACCTATAACGATAACGGTACACCAGCCATTTTCAATATCGCCAACAATACCTTTGAATTTGGTATTGCTCCGGGACTGCCTGAATCACCAACATCTGCGCAACTGCTTGATCCAAGTAACTATGCGTTAAGAAGTATTGGTCAGGGACTGCGGGTTCGGGAAGGAACCGAAGCGGCTGCCAGAGTCGACTTTACGTATGATATTTCTGAGATGGTTCCGCTATTTTATGATTTTAATGCGGGTGTGCGCTGGAATCGCACGACCAATATGACGAATAACACGACATCGAGTAATAGTTTTGGTAACTGGAATCGACCTATGGCCGATTTATTTTCAGATATCGTTACACCTGGCGCGAATAACTTTAATGGCGCGGATGATCGAACCTTATATATCAGTGACTATTTGATTATTGATAATGGCGTATCCTTTAGCGATCCGCAGCGAGTACTTGATACCATAAATCAGGCAATTTCCGCGAACAATGCGATTTATGGCGAAGACGTTAATGAATCATTAGCAGAGCCAACAACCCAGATCTCTTCTTTCTTTGATATCGAAGAGGAAACCATCGCTCTCTATATTCAGGGTGACTATGAGGTAGAGTTCGGAGATGTGCCCGTCAGTGGTAATCTCGGTGTCCGCTATGTCGTCACTGACATCGAATCGACAGGTACAAGTGAAGTCAATGGTGTGGTAACACCGAGCGTAGAATCAAGTGATTATGATTTTGTTTTACCGAGATTCAATATTGTTGCTGAATTAACGGACGGTTTGTTGTTAAGGGGAGGGATCGGTAAAGATATTCGCCGACCTAATTTTGATTCTCTTTCAACGTCAGCAACGTTTGGTAGTAGCGCATCCGGCACTGTTAATGTCGGTAACCCGGCATTGCAACCTGAGCAAATTTGGTCTTATGACCTGTCATTAGAGTATTATTTATCTTCATCCAGTTTCGTCAGTATTGGTCTTTTCCATAAAGAAAGAACGGACTTGATCACTTCCATCCAGGATGAACCGGCCGAACCGATTGGCCCGACCGGCCAGATTGAGCGTGACGTTACTGCACCTTGTGAAGAAGGGGGGATCTTTAACCCGAATGTTCCTGCTGAAAATTACAATGTATTTTCAAGCAGAACGGATACCACCGGGATTTGTGTGGCCAAACGCTCACAAATCAATGCCAGTGGAACGGAAACTCAAAGTGGTATTGAACTGGCGGCGCAATATGACCTGTCAGAATATGAAGAGCAATTAGGCTGGGCATCAGGTTTTGGTGTCATCGCTAACTACACATATCAGGAATCCGGGGCTGCTTTAGATGAGTTTCGCAGTGCATCTGGTGCCATAAATGAGATCTTAGGGCGAACCGATACTGATAACAGCACAGCGACTTTAGCGGATGATGTCGTCACAGAGCGAATTACTCTGGATGATTTGTCCGAGAATGCCTATAACTTTACTTTGTTCTATGACAAGTATGATTTAAGTGCTCGAATCCGCTATACCTGGAGAGACTCGTTTACAGAAACACTGAATCGCATGCGATTTAACCTGCCTCCGGTCATCGGTGAGCGTGGGCAACTTAATATGAGTGTCGGTTATAGCATCAACGAACATGTTTCTGTTGGGATTGAGGGTGTTAACCTGACTCAGGAAGATCGCACAAGGTGGTGTTTTAATGAAGGAACGCTTTTGTGTGAGCAAAGTCTTACCGACCGAAGAGTTACCCTTGGTGTTACCGTAAAACTTTAATCATATTGGCATAATGACTTAAGCCATTTTAGATTAAGCAAAATAAGCTCTGACCATTGTCAGAGCTTATTTCATCCAAAGCTAACCTTCTCTACCGAATTACTTCCAACCCAAAGCCTATGTTGATGAGCTTAGCCGAAGGTCATTTATCTTAAAACGCAATTCATGTATCTTGCGTTAATTATTTTTTAGTCAGTAATGTTTATCAGCAAAAGGCTTGCCAAGGTAATTTAATCGCTGAACCGCACCTGTAAAAGATGCCGCCAATCGTATTAGCTGTCTATGCAATCACTGGTGACTTGTAGTGATTGATTTTGATTTTTGTAAGTTTTATGCCGTTTGGTTTTTTTGTCTGGAAATTTCCGTAAAATCTTCTGTGAACCCTATTTATAAAGGGGTATTCCTTTTTAGGTATGATTTCTTACGCTGGTATCATGCAAATGGAACGCTCAGTAATTAGTGCGGTAAGTTATTGTTATCAAAGTGATTTAACGCTTTTAGATTGTTAATGATTGGTTTTGAGTTGTTTTAATTTTATTTGATGGTAATATCGTTGAGTGATTTTTTTTTACTCAATGAGTGAATCACTATTTTTATTGAGGCTATACCAATAAAAAAAAATAAAAATAAATGGGGAGATACAATGTCTAGTTTTAACGGGCAGAATAACAATTATAGAAGAGCTGCTTTAAGCAGTTCCGCACTATTGCTAATGGCAGTTAGTGCACCGTCAGTATTAGCTCAAGAAGTCAAAGCTGCAATTGCCAGTCAAAATGGTGATGGTACCAATACTGAAGAAGTTGAAGTCATTGAAGTTACTGGTGTACGAAGTGCATTGGAATCCGCGTTAAATGTAAAACGCGAAGCAAATTCAATCGTTGATGCGATATCCGCTGAAGATATCAACGGATTACCGGCTTTGGATATGGGGGAAGCCTTGCAGGCGATTCCTGGTATTCAAGTGAACCGTGAAGGGGAGCGAAGAACCTCTGATATCAATTTACGCGGCCTGCCAGGTAGCTTTGTTAAGGTTACCGCTAACGGTCAATCATTTACTACCCCGAGCCGAAGCGCTTCGCCGGTTGGTAGCCCGAACCCTTTCGGATCATTCGACCCCAGCGTATTTGATGGTGTCACAGTGATTAAAAGCCCGACCGCGGCACATCAAGAAGGCGGTATAGCGGGTATTGTTGATAAAAAATTACCAAGTTCTTTGCGCAAACCTGATGGGCGTTATACGGTTAGTGTCGGTACTCGCTATGAAGATCTAAAAGACGGTTTTGATACGGAATTTAAATTAAGTGCTTCGAAACATTTCATTGAAGATGTATTCGCCGGCGCGCTGAAAGTCGGTTACTCAGATCAAAATTTCCGACGTGACTCGGTGTTATTCGCTCGTAAAGAGTTTGTTGATAGCAATACTTACGACGAATATGACACCTGGAAAGCGGACATGGTTTCTCAAGGCCTACTACCTGAAAATGCGGTAGTCAAAGCTTCTTCCACCGTACAGCAACTCGCAGAAGTCAGCCGCGGTGACCGTATATCCGTTGCCGGTAATCTTGAATTCAAGCCAACCAAAAACTGGGAGCTTGGCTTAGATGTTCTTTACACTAAGCGAGACTTGAAAGATGGTAACTTCGAACAAGTTAGCTCTGAGGTTCGAAATCGTGGTACCAGAACCTGGCGCGGGCAGCAGATTATCCCTGATCCCAATACCGTTCCATTTCTAACCGGTTATGGCGACGATGGTACGCCGATTTATGCCGTTTCACGGGTTACACTGGAAAATGCGGCTTATGTTCCTGCTAACCGTATTTTTGGTTTTTTTGAAGAAGCCAAAGGTGCATTTTTCGATTTCGAATATGTTGGCAATGACTGGTCATTCGACGGGATAGTGTCTAAATCAAAATCTGAAAACGAATTTAACCAGACGGGCTTTGATTTTCGTTTACAGGGAAGCACCAGTGGTTCCATTGAACCAACCGGTGTGACCACTGTTATTGATACCGGCCAGGGTAATCTTGGTGATATGTTTGTGTCTATGGATGGTTGGCAAGGCATCAATTATGACCAGGCTTTCAAGACGGGTAACCCGTTAAATCTCAATGTTGGTGATGTATCAGATCCAAGAAAACTGGACTTTTACGTCTTAGGTCGACACGACAATCCGAAACGGGATATGGAGAGTATTGACCTCAACCTACATAAAGAATTTGATTTTGAAATTATTGGTGATGCATTGGTATTAAATACCGTTCACTTTGGTGGCCGTTACTCTTCTGAAACGCTTGAAAACGAAGATTACACTCCATCATCAGGTGGTATCAATGTCGCAAATATCAGTAGTGACTTTTTAAATGATCAAATTTTAGCAGAATCGGAAAACCCTTGGTTTAACGGTAAAATTCCAGGTGGCGCCGGCTCTGAAGGTGGTTGGTATACACTGGATACGGCTTATATTGTTGAGCAACTTCAAGACGGTATGGAGATTTCTGATGAATTTACTGAAATCCCATCCAGTGGTTTTATCGCCAGGACGGAAAGAAATACCGATAATGTGTTGGATCGTTGGGAAACTAACTTCGACGCCACTGAGGAAATTACCGCCGCGTATTTGATGGCAGATTTCGCCGGTGAGTTAGGCTCTGTATTCTACTCGGGTAATTTTGGTGTACGTTACGTGTCAACGGATGTGACCATTGATGGTGCGCAGCAGGAATATTACGATGGTAATCAATATCGAATTGTCAATATGGTCACCGAAAACTCTTATGATCATGTCTTACCGTCGTTTAACGCGGCGTTCGAATTACGTGATGATTTGGTAGCACGCTTTGCGCTTAGTAAGGGCTTAGTTCGTCCTAATATTCGCTCGCAAACGCCAGTATTGACGGTACAGGAAGGTGAAAACAGCGTTCGTGTTGACTTCCCGAAAAGTGACGTTGAACCTTATACCTCCGACAACTTCGATTTGTCGCTGGAATGGTATAACCGCGAAGGTAGTGCAATTTCAATTGGTTTCTTCCAAAAAGACATTACTGGATTATTCCAGGAAGAAGAGATTTGTCCTATGCCAGGAGAGCCTAATGCTGAAGAGTTGACTCAGCAGACGGGTGATTTGATTCGCGAAGATTTTGCTGATGGAACCTTCATATGTACCCAGCAAGAGCCTTATGAACAGGAAGATGGCGATATTATCAACCGAACTGCTAACATCAAGCGTTTTTACAATAGTGCCAGCACTATTGAAGTAACCGGTTATGAATTAGCGGTACAGCAAAAACTCGACTTTTTACCGTATCCTTGGAATGGTTTTGGCGGCGTTCTTAACTACTCATATGTTGAAAATGAAACCCTTAACGAAGGCGCGGAAGATAAAGGCGATGGCTTAATCGGTATTTCGCCAAACTCTTATAACCTGATCACTTATTATGAGAATGACGGATTTAGTATCCGCTTAGCTTATAATTACCGGGACGAATACAAACTCGACGGTGGTGCATCATTCGGTGGTCCAGACCAAAAGAATGTTAAGGCTCGAGGACAGCTTGATTTGTCCGCGTCCTATGAAATCACTAAGAATTTGAAAGTGGCCTTTAGAGGTTATAACCTAACCGATGAATTACGTTATGAATACGTCGGTGAAGATGCTCGCAATGTAAGTCGTATTAATTACGATGGTCGTACTTATTCGGCCAATATTAGTTATACGTTCCAATAGAGAGTAATTATTAAGATTGCTCGATAAATTGGTATTTATTCAGTCAATGGGTAAATAGAACAAGTCTAAATGCGGCCAGTACTTACTGGTCGCATTTTTTTTGGAAAAATTAATCAATAAGTACATATTCATGACAAAAATCACCTTCCATATAACCGCCTCAAACCAATGTGTTTTGGCATTTTTCTTGTTGTTGTCGCTTGGTAACCTGGCGGGTTGTACAGCGAACACCGATGCAACGGTTACCACTAACGCTGCCAGCGACAGTCAATCACAATTATCATCACTAGCTATCGACAATGTTTGGTCCGGACACCGAATCAAACCTTATTTACTGACGCGCGGTAAAAATCAGTTTGTCGCTTATTTCGACAGCAATCGGCAAATGACCGTTGCTCACCGTCTGCTTGGAAAACCTTGGCGGTACTACAAGGTTGATAGTTGGTTAGGCTGGGATAGTCACAACTATGTGACGATGGAACTTGATTCTGCCGGGCACCTGCATGTTATGGGAAATATGCATGGCGATGCGATTGAATATTTTCGTACCACGGTGCCAATGCAGGTCAGAAGCCTTAAACGGGTTGCCTCCATGGTTAATTTATCTCAGGAACAACGGATGACTTATCCGGTATTTCTATTGAATAAAGACAATCAGCTGATTTTAAAATATCGCGATGGCGGTAGTGGCAACGGTAACGAAATCTATAATATTTATGATTCCCAAGCGCAAAAATGGTCGCGCCTTCATGGCAATACATTTCTTGATGGTGAAGGCAAGATGAGTGGTTACTTTGAGGGCCCGATTAAAGGCCCAGATGGTCATTTTCATTTGATCTGGGTATGGCGGAATACACCAAATGCCGCAACCAATCACAGCCTTTCTTATGCTAAAAGCCCCGATTTAATCCACTGGAGTGACTCACAAGGCAAGCCATTAGCGCTACCCATTACTTTAAAAGCGACTGAAGTTGTTGATCCGGTTCCGCCTTTTGCTGGAATGATAAATGGCAATGTCAAACTCGGCTTTGACCGCGATCGCCGACCAATTATTAGCTATCACAAATACGATGCGTCAGGCAATACTCAGATGTATGTTGCCCGTCAGGAAGGGAAACACTGGAAGTCAGTGCAAATCAGTGATTGGCAGGATTTTCGCTGGGATTTTAGTGGCCCTGGATCGCTAGGCAAATTTCCAATCAAACCCCAGTCACCGACGCTGCGTAACGACGGTAATATAGGGGTGATCGTCAGAAAACATGAGCAGGTTATGCAGTTCGTGTTAGACCCTGATACATTAGCGCCGATTCGGGTCGAAGACGTTAATATCTACCCTCCAGAAATAGAATCGCTTACCGAAAAGGCGAATGCCTTATTAATTGATAAAGCCTTAAAACCGTTAGAGCACAATGTTTTTATTGGCGCTGGCGACACGTCATCTACGGACAGTAAGTTTTACTTATCTTGGCATAGTCAATCCGGCAATCGCGACCGAGCCCATGATTCTATTTCTCTGCCAAGCGTTTTACTCTTGCACGAGGTGAGTTATGAGCGTCGAGTAAGGATATCATCCGGCAGATAGCTCAGATAACAGATTCACTTGCTGTCGCGCCGGAGTGAAATATTGTGACGTTACATTAATGCCGCCAAATAAGGCTCTAAATAAGCTGCCAACGGATAAGGTGACACACCACGAACAGGCGACGTCAGCGACATCCCTGTTATCTCGTGATTGAATTTGACCAAAAATGCTTGACTGTGTTTATTTGTGGGGTGATACTTCGTCATGTTTTGTTCCGAGAGTGTCGTTACATAGCCTCCGGAGGACATTGATAACGGTCTGATTAATAACGCAAAGGCTGTTTTGACAAGGTGTCAGGGACGAGCAGAGAGCGAAATCTGATTGCTAATACCTAGATGCGTATCGCTTGGATAAACTCAAGTGAATGACCCAAAGTCTTTAATACCATGGGTTACAGTGCAGCGGCACACTTGTTAATTGCTAAAAAATTAAGTAAAACGACCAGATAAGTTATCCGTGTAAACCTAGCTTACACGAAGCGTTGTAACGCTAAATTGCAGAATAAGAGTAGGAAAGAGCATGACTCAACGTATCGATAAAGCATTTATTGCAGAAGAAAATGCAAAATTAGCAGGCTTTTTAAAAGAAGATTATGAGGCACTGGGCAATCAATTAGCCCGTGACGATATCAATATTGAAGATATCACCGCTAAAGCCGAGCAATTTCAAATTGCGGTGCCTTCCTGGGGGACTGGTACCGGTGGTACCCGTTTTGCACGCTTTCCTGGCGAAGGTGAGCCTCGCAATATCTGGGAAAAGCTGGAAGATAGCGCGGTTATCAATGACTTATCACAGTGTACCGAGCGAGTATCGCCACATTTTCCCTGGGATAAAGTGGATGACTTTACGGAATTAAAGCAAACCTCGGACAGCTTAAACCTGAAATGGGATTCGATTAACTCCAACACGTTTCAGGATCAATCGGGCCAAGCGCATAGTTTTAAATACGGCAGTTTAAGCAACACCCGCGCGGAATCACGGGATTTGGCGATTCAACACAACTTAGATTGTATTGAATGGGGTAAAGCCTTGGGTTCCAAAACGTTAACGGTTTGGGTTGGTGATGGTTCTAACCATCCGGGTCAACAACATTTTCAAAGTGCGTTTGAGCGTTATCTTGACAGCATGAAGCAGATTTATGCAGGTCTGCCGAGTGATTGGGAATTGCACATTGAACACAAGATGTTTGAACCTGCGTTTTACTCAACCATTATTCAGGATTGGGGCAGTAACATTCTTGCGGCGATGGAGTTAGGACCACAGGCCAAATCTCTGGTGGATTTAGGGCACCATGCGCCGAACGTTAATATTGAAATGATCGTATCTCGTTTGATCCAGTTTAAAAAGTTGGGTGGTTTCCACTTTAATGATTCGAAATATGGTGATGATGATTTAGATAGCGGCAGTTTACATCCGTATCAACAGTTTCTTATTTTCAATGAGCTTGTCGATGCACAATACCGTAACCAGGAAGGTTTCGGACCGAACTATATGTTAGATCAATCGCACAACGTAACCGACCCAATCGAAAGTCTGATGAATTCAGCGGCGAGTGTTCAGCGCTCTTACGTTGCGGCATTGATTGTAGATCGTAAGAAGCTTAGCGGCTATCAACAGGACAATGATGCGTTGATGGCGAGTAACACGTTAAAGAAAGCCTTTACGACGGATGTGTCACCAATTCTTGAGATGGCACGTTTTAACCGAGGTGGGGCGATTGATCCCATCGCTGTGTATCGAGCATCGGGCTACCGGGCTCAGGCTGGCCGTGAACGTCCTAATAGTGGCGGTAACGGTTCAGGCATCGTTTAAGGTACGCGTTAAGTCATAAACTCACATCATAAAGGTGCTTCGGCATCTTTATGTGTATCTAGTGATACACACCAGAAAAATAATTATAAAAATACGACAGACAATAAAACTGTCGAACATTGAGGAAGTTAAATGTCAACAGCAGAAGAATTCGAAACTCAGCCAATTACACCAGACAAGTTACAGGGTGGGAAAACATTCGCGGCAAGTTATGCAGGGGAGCATGTTGCCGGTACTGAATTTGTTATTGGTGCTTTGTTTGTATCTTGGGGCGTCGGCGCAATAGATGTCTTATTGGGTTTGTTATTAGGAAACTTATTGGCGGTACTCACATGGGGATTAGTGACGGCACCTATTGCTACGGATACCCGACTCACTTTATACGCTTACCTTGAAAAAATCGCCGGTCCAGGCACGATAAAATTGTATAGTGTAGTCAACGGGATTTTATTTTGTGTGCTCGCAGGGGCAATGATTACGGTATCGGCTTCGGCGGTACGAATACTCTTTGGCATACCGGATCAGGTAGGCTACTTTCCAACAGACTTACGTTTCGTCCTGGTCGTACTCGGCGTTGGCGCCGTTGTCGTTTATATGGCAGTAAAAGGCTTTGAAAAACTCGCGGCTTTTGCCGAAGTGTGTGCGCCTTGGATGATATTAATGTTTTTGGTGGGGGCTTTTGTAATGTTGCCCACTACGGTTGCTGCTACAGCGAGTGTTGACAGCATTAATAGTTTTTCTGATTTTCTTACCGTTGCCAGTGAATCTATCTGGAAAGATACTGACGGCGACATTGGCATCTGGCATGTCGTCGCTTTTGCCTGGGTCGCGAATTTAGCGATGCATGGTAGTTTAGGTGACATGACCTTATTACGCTTTGCCAAGAAAGCGAAATATGGTTACTTCTCGGCTCTGGGGATGTTTATTGGTCATTACATGGCATGGATTTGTGCCGGTATCATGGGGGCCGGTGCTGCAATTTTATTGAAAACCAGCATTACCGCGATAGACCCGGGTTCAGTCGCATATCAAGCCTTGGGTGCAACCGGTATTTTAGCGGTGATTATCGCAGGATGGACAACCTCTAACCCGACGATTTATCGTGCCGGATTAGCCTTTAGCTCACTAAATCATGCGTGGGGCCGGACGCGAGTAACAATTGTCGTTGGTATTATAACCACCATTATCGCCTGTTCACCGTTTGTCTTTTCTGGCTTGTTAGGCTTTGTCGGGTATATGGGGCTTCTATTGGCACCTGTTGGCGCAATTATTGTCGCCGAGCATTGGCTCTTCCCCAAAATGGGTTTAACCCGTTATTGGTCATCCTATAAGGGCAATACAACCAATCTCGCGGCTGTCATCACCTGGGTTGTATCAATGGTTGCGGGTATCGCTGTCGAACAGACAGGGTTATTACACTTGTTTTTCATTTTGATCCCATTATGGATTTTTTCAACGGTGCTTTACGTTGGGTTAGCATCAGCAATGGGGGCGAAAGAGACGTACCCTGAAGCCAGGGTTGCCGAACAAGCAGAATTAGAGCGAAAAGAAAAAGAAGCCGCATATTTAAGCTCGCCGTTTTCTGCTCAAAACGTCGCTAAAAATAAGCAATCTTCGTTAGTTCAGTTTGCAAAATACCTTGCCTGGGCGGCGCTGGCGAGTTGTGTATATCTGGGTGTAATGTCTTATGTAAATCAAGATATTGAAACAATTCGGACTTGGTTAATCGCGCCAACACTGATCTATTTTATTACGGCTACTTATGCGTATCTGGCACAATCAAAGCAGCAACAGGAAACTGTTCACTCCGACTGTGAAGCTACGATAAAGCCAGCTTTAAAATAAACGATTCACATTGGTATTGTGACCCTTTGGGGTACGAGTCAGAGCAGGCATGAATTGATGATTTATGCTTGCTCAATTAATTAACGCCTTGCTTGAGAACATCATGATTGAACTTAATAGCCAGCATCTTCGACATTATCCTAACAAACCAAAACAAGTATATTTATACGGAACCTGTTTGGCTGACGTCCTCTTTCCAGATTCTGGTATTGATGCGATTGAATTTCTTGAGCAGCAAGGTATTGACGTGATCTTTCCACAAGGTCAGACATGTTGTGGGCAACCAGCCTATAACTCAGGCTATCAGCAACAAGCCAAGTCGGTCGCGTTACAGCAAATCGCGCAATTCCCTTTGGATATTCCCATCGTCATTATTTCAGGTTCCTGCGGTGGCATGATGCGTCATCATTATCCGGAGCTATTAAAAGGCGAGCCGGACATCGAGGCGTTTTGTGAGCGAATTTTTGAATTTACCGAATTTTTAGTTCATGTACTGAAAATAAAATTGACGGATAACGGCGAACCGGAAAAAGTCGCGATGCACACCTCCTGTGCAGCACGCCGCGAAATGGGGGTTCATATCACCGGAGCCAGTCTAATCAACCAACTCGATAATGTCGAACTTGTCATCCACAAACAGGAAAAAGAGTGCTGTGGTTTTGGCGGTACCTTCGCTGTGAAGCATGGCGATATTTCCGCGGCGATGGTGGCTGATAAGTCTGCCAGCTTAGTGGATGCCGATGTCGTAAGGTTTGTCAGTGCCGACTGGGGCTGTTTAATGAACATCAATGGTGCTCTGGAGTATCAAAAGCAACCATTGCGTGGTGAACATATTGCCAGCTATTTATTAGCAAGAACCGCAGGGAAAAAAGCCGGGGAAACGGATAATGACAGTTAAAATTCAGGAACCTGAGCAGTCAGAAAGTAAATATGCCGAAACCGCCCGTGCGTTTCGCCAAAATGTAAAAAAAGATTTAGCTAACGCCGAGTTAAGAGAAAATTTTCATGGCGCGATGAATTACTTAATGGCAAAACGAGCCGCGTCTTTTCCCAGTGACGACGAACTGGAGACATTGCGTAATCAATGTAAGCTAATCAAACAACGCGCTTTGCTTAAGTTGCCGTATTTATTGGAAAAGCTTGAAAGTAATTTACAGGCCAATGGTATTCATGTGCATTGGGCGGAAACCATTACTGATGCTAATGAAATTATTGCGCAAGTCATCACCAGCAAAAACGGTAAACACATTGTTAAAGGCAAGTCGATGGTGTCCGAAGAAACGGCATTAAATGACTACCTACACGCAAGGGATATGGAAATTCTGGAGTCGGATATGGGAGAGTATATTGTGCAGTTAGCACATGAGCACCCATCACATATCATCATGCCAGCCATCCACCAGAATAAAAAGCAAGTAGCAGATCTGTTCGATAAGCATATTGATGGTTTTGATTACACCACAGATGTTGATGCGCTCATTGGTGAAGGTCGTCGTATTCTTCGCGATAAATTCTGTCATGCAGATGTGGGTATCACTGGTGTGAATTTCGCTGTTGCGGAGACCGGAACCCTGTGTCTGGTTGAAAACGAAGGTAACGGGCAAATGTCCAGTGCTGTGCCCAATGTGCATATCGCCTTAACCGGCATCGAGAAAGTCGTTGAGTTGTTAGAGGATGTGCCGCCATTACTTAGCTTGCTCACTCGCAGCGCAACGGGTCAGGCCATCACCACCTATTTTAATATGATCACCAAACCGCGCCAATCTGATGAAAAGGATGGGCCTGAAGAGGTGCATTTGGTACTTCTTGATAATGGCCGCAGTCAAGCATTCGCTGACGAAGAGTTACGTCAAACCCTACAATGTATTCGTTGCGGTGCTTGTATGAATCATTGTCCTGTGTATACCCGAATCGGCGGGCACGCTTATGGCACGGTTTACCCGGGACCTATAGGAAAAATCATATCGCCACATATGCTTGGTTTAGAAGCGACCAAAGATTTACCTACCGCCTCTTCACTTTGCGGAGCTTGTGGCGAGGTCTGTCCGGTAAAAATACCTATCCCTAAAATTTTACAGCGACTAAGAACTGAAAGCGTTAAGGTGCATTCCGGCTCGCCTGATGAGCTTAAAGGTGCCGGTAGCAACCGTAAACCTATGGAAGCAACGATTTGGAAGATCTGGTCTTTTATTCACAAACATCAGGGTATGTATCGTTTTTCGATGTGGGTTGCGACACGGTTGAGAGGCTTGCTGCCATCTAAGTTAGGTGTTTGGACTCAGGTTCGCAGCGCCCCGCAACTTGCACCCAAAACATTGCACGAACGCATACAAGCGCGACAACCAAGAGGCTAAAGATGGTAATGGATATTTTTGAACGCTCCCAGGCCGCGAGAACGTCGATTTTAAATAAGCTAAAACAACAGGTAGAGGGTGCGGACTATAGTAAGTTGCCTGCTGAAAAAGGCTTTTGTTACCCGCAATTGCCGGTTGCTGACATGTTAGAAAATTTTGTCGCACATCTGCAGGCCAATCATGCCCAGGTGATTTCCGTTACTGCAGAGAATGTGTATCAGGTAGCAATCAATCAGCTACGTGAACGCGGTATTGAAAAACTGCTGTGCGGGAAAGGCTCTGTGTTAGCCGAGCCATTGCAGGCCACACTGGACTCTGCACCGGAGCAAACGCTAAAACTCAGTATCTATGACTCGCATCTGGCGGATTGTAAGCAAGAGATGTTCTATGACATGCCGGCCAGTATTAGTAGCAGTCGTTGGCTCATTGCCGAAACAGGCACGCTTGTGCTCTGGCCTTCAGCGAGCGAACCACGGACGCTATCTTTAATTCCACCGGTTCATATTGTGGTTGCCTATGCGAGCACCTTACATGCAAACTTCGCGACGTTGATCCACAACAATCAGTGGCAAGCACAGATGCCCACGAATGTATTGTTGATTTCCGGACCGTCGAAGACCGCGGATATCCAACAAACATTGGCGTTTGGTGCTCATGGCCCTAAAGAGCTAATTGTATTACTGGTGAACGATCTGATTTAACCGTTCCGGGAGTTGAATCTTCCTGGCGCAATTCTGCCGAGCAATGATAAGGCGCAGCTGAAATTTACTAATTATGAATAATGACAATAATCACCATACACTGATCATCGATATCGGTAAAACCCATGTAAAGATTCATGTTCTTAACAAGCGCTTTGAACCTGAATTTGCGAGGCAAATGACCAATAAAGTCAATACCGATGGCGAATATCCTAGCTTAGATACGGACGCTATCTGGCAATGGCTGTGCGAAACAATCCGCGCGGCATCGGCGCAATATTCTATCGAGAAAATGACGATTACCACCCATGGTGCGACCGCCGCATTAGTAAACCGAGAAAACTCGGGGGACAGTGGTTTGGTGTTGCCGATTTTGGACTATGAATATGACAGCATCTATGAGCAGACTCCTGACTATGAAAACCTCAGGCCTGACTTTGATACTACCTATTCACCGATGTTGCCAGCAGGATTAAACTTAGGGCGACAGTTATATTGGTTGCAGCGGCAGTTTCCACAGCCATTTGCAACCGCCACCGATATACTGATGTATCCCCAATACTGGGTTTGGCGACTTACCGGACATTTGAGTTCGGAGATAACATCATTGGGTTGTCATACTGACTTATGGTCTTTAAAAGATGATGACTTTTCCAGTCTGGTCGATACGTTGCAAATCAGAGATCTTTTTCCACCATTGCATCATGCCTGGTTCAATTGCGGTCAGGTAACGCCGGAACTAACCGAGCACTTAGGGGTACAACCCGGGTGTCAGGTGTTTAATGGCCTGCATGACAGCAATGCGAGCTTTTTACGCTATCGAATGACGCAAAAAGATGCGCCTTTTACCGTGGTTTCCACCGGTACCTGGACAATTCTGATGGCTTCTAACGTGCCATTGAATTCGTTGCGCCATGACAAGGATATGTTGGCAAATATTGACGCATTAGGAACGCCCGTGGCTTGTGCCAGGTTTATGGGAGGTCGTGAATTTGAACGGATTTGTGAGCAAGCCGGATCATGGCTGGGTGAGCAATTTACGGAAGCGGATATTCAACAGATTATCACTGAGCAGGTGTTTGCTTTACCGGACTTTAGTCAGGGCAGTGGACCTTTTGGTGGCCATCCTGCAGGGTTTTCAGGGCCATTAGAAAAAATTAGCGGCATTGCTCTGGCTACCTTGTATAGTGCGTTGATGATTGATTACCAATTAACGATGCTACAAGCCAGGGGAAACGTCTATATTGAGGGGGCTTTCCTTAAAAACCCATTATTGTGCAGTCTATTAAACCAACTCCGACGTGAGCAAAACGTTTATCTTTCTTCTGATTCAACCGGCACTGTACTTGGCGCCGCATATCTTACGGATTGGCAAAATGCCGAGGGACAGATTGATATCCAGGATGCCGGACATACAAAGGTTGCGGGTTTGAATGAATACAAGCGCCAGTGGTTACAACAGATAGAGCTTGGTCATCAGCCCTTGCGTGCTTAGGGCAATAAAAAAGAGTTACTTTAGTGGAAATTTTTTCAACTAATGTAACTCTTGTTTTTCAAGCGTTGGCGTTTTGCCAAGAAAGGCGCGTTGACATCACAGATGTAATCGTGCCTTATAACTACTCATCATCAGCCGCTTCAACCAAAATAACTTCAATCCCTTGCTCTTCAAAATAACGGACCGATTCCGGATCCGCTTTAGAGTCGGTGATCAAAATATCAACTTCTTGCAATGGGCACAGAATAAAATTGCTACGTTTGCCTACTTTTGAGCTATCCGCAAGAATCACCAGTTTCTCAGTTTGTTTTTTCAGTTTTTGTTCTGATCTTATCAGTAGAGGATCGGACTCCATCACACCAAATTTGCCGATACCAGGGGTACCCATAAACATCATGGTACCATGGTAATTCTCGGTACTGTCTTTTTCATAGGAGCTAAGAATGATACCTTGCTCACGGTAAATTTCACCGCCGGGCAGGGTAACCTGGCTATCACTATTTTCGGTAATGTAACTGGCCAGCACGAATGAGTTTGTCAAAATGTTGAGGTGCATGTCTGACAAAAATTCACCCATCATATATGTGGAACTACCACCGTTTATGATGATCGAATCACCGTCCGCACACAGCTCCACAGCCCTTTTGGCAATTAACTTTTTCGTCTGCGCGCGCTTGGTTTTATCGACAATGAACGCCGAGCTGGAAAGGTGTTTCTTTTTCGGCTCACCATTTATGGATTCCGCGCCACCGCGAATTTTATTGATTTCACCACGTTGGGACATTTTGGTAATGTCACGCCTGATAGTTGCTTCCGACGCATTTAGCTTTTCGGTCAAACTGCGGACACTGGCAAATTGCTCTTGATCCAAGATGTCCTTAATAAGTTGCTGCCTATGCTTTTCTAACATTGGTAAACCCTGTCCTGAGGTGTCGCTAGTTGCTTTTTGTCTAGTCATATTCTATCGGCAAAATCCATTGTGAGCAATTACCCGTCAATATAACATTATTTGATTGTTAAAGACAGTTATTGATTGCTTTCTGCGTTTTTGAAAATGGCGTGACGGCTTGGCTTTGGGCGCCATTAACGTGAGATAAAATCAACCGATTGTTAACAACCTGAATTGATGAAGAATAAACATCTGTATCTGGCGCGCTTTCAGCCTAAGGCTTTTCGCTAATTAGATAACTAACGCTCATAAATAATCTATTTCGCTCATTTACAATCATGTCGTCCGTGGTTAAAATGCCTCAAGGTGATATTTTTTCATCTTATACTCACGTGCCTTAGTTGGGTTAAGCAACAGTCAAGGTTACGCAACGTAGGTTTGGACATAGATACGGTTGAGCAAAGCTCGCATTGACGATTGTCAGAAAATAAAAAGAAAGATTAAGGATGTAGAGTGGAAGTAGCAATCCTGGGTGAATGCATGGTGGAGCTGAGTCAGCAACCGGATGGTCATTATAAAATGGGCTTTGGCGGAGACACGCTAAACACCGCTATTTATTTGAGTCGCTGCGGTGGACGTTGCGATTATTTTACCGCCATCGGAGATGACCTATACAGTGCACAAATGAAGGCGGAGTGGCAAAAGGAAGGTGTCGGCGTTAATCACGTTATCACACGTGCTGGAGCAAATTCAGGTTTATACATTATCGAAAATGATGACCACGGAGAACGTCACTTTCATTACTGGCGTGACACTGCGCCAGCGCGGGAATTACTTACCATTGCCCCGGATATTTTCACCATATTGATGGATTACCCGCTGCTGTTCCTTACCGGCATTACGCTTTCGATATATTCAGATGCGGATCGGGAAACCTTGTTTGCGTTTCTTAAACGCTATCGCTTAAATGGTGGCCGGGTGGTGTTTGATAACAACTATCGTCCACGTAATTGGCATTCTCAGGCCGATGCAATCCACGCCTATCAATCGATGATGGAAAATACCGATATCGGGCTAATCAGTCTTGAAGATGAAATCGCTTTATATGGTGAACACCAGGTTGAAGCTTGTATGGAGCGCTGGATTAGTAAGGGTGTTTGTGAGCTGGTCGTCAAGAATGGCGAACAAGGCTGTACGGCGTATCACCAGCAACAATACGTGTTTGTACCGCTACCAAACGTCGTTAAACCGCTGGATACGACCGCGGCAGGCGATTCCTTTAATGGCGCATATCTGGCAGCGCGAATGCAGGGTAAACCGCTTGAACGTTGCATAACCGATGCGCAACATTGCGCCGGGGTGGTGATCATGCATAAAGGGGCAATTATTGATAAAGGCATCCCCTTACAGCCCGGAGACCTGGCGTGATGATTAAAAATATAATATCTCACCTGATTTTGGCTTTGGCGCTGGTTTTGAGTGGCTGCGGACAAGATCATCAAGCCAATGTGTCGATTCGCCTGGCTCATGGTCTGGACATTCAACATCCCGTGCACAAATCCCTGCAGTACATGGATCAGCAACTTCAAACGATATCATCTGGTCAAATGCGTTTAGAGATCTATCCTTCCGGTCAGTTGGGTTCGGAGCGGGAAATTATCGAACTTTTGCAGATTGGCACGCTCGGGATGACCAAGGTATCCGCTAGTTCTCTTGAAGCTTTTGTACCTGAGATGAAAGTGTTTAGTGTGCCGTACCTGTTTAATGACCAAGCACATTATTGGAAAACCTTAGACAGTGATATTGGTAAAGCGTTATTAGATGCGGGATTGGAATATCGGGTCAAAGGCCTGGGTTATTTTGATGCAGGCAGTCGTAGTTTTTATACAACGGCGAAAAAAGTAGAACAGCCAGCCGACTTAAATGGTTTAAAAATACGGGTTATGAACAGTCAGTCTGCTGTCGACATGGTGAATACGATCGGTGGTGCAGCAACGCCGGTAAGTTGGGGGGAACTTTATACCGCATTACAACAGGGCATTGTCGAAGGTGCGGAAAATAATCCGCCAAGCTTCTTTTATTCTAAGCATTACGAAGTAAGTAAGTACTTTCTTCTTGATGAACATACCTCGATTCCAGACATTATCATTATCGGTACACATTTGTGGAACAAACTTTCAGAGCAGCAACGTCACTGGCTTAATGAGGCAATGACAAGGGCGACTCATTACCAAAAAGAACTGTGGGCCGAATCGACAAAAATGTCATTGCAAAAAATCCAGGAAGCTGGCGTTGAAGTACTTATCGCGGATAAAACCCTGTTTCAGAACAGCGTACAACCCATCTATCAACAGTTACAGGGGCAGCCGCTCGGCGAGCTTGTGAATGACATTAAAGCGTTGGGAGCATTGCAATGAAATGGTTAGACCTCAGTATAGAGGCGATTAATACCTTATTAAGGGGACTACTTGCGGTGATGATGACACTGCTCGTTCTTGTCGTAACCTGGCAGGTGTTAACCCGATTTATTTTGCCACAACCGAGTTCGTTTACAGAAGAAATGGCACGGTTTTTACTTATCTGGGTCAGTTTACTCGGGGGTGCTTATGCCTATCGCCTGCATAGTCATCTCGGGTTCGATTTGTTGGTCAGAAATTTACCGCCGAAAAAAGCCATTACCTTGTATCGATTTTGTTGTCTTCTAGTCGCGATATTCGCAATATTGGTTCTTATTGTCGGTGGCAGCAATTTAGTTTCTCTGACCTGGTCGTTGGGACAAAACTCACCGGTACTTAATGTACCGATGGCGGCAATCTACTCAGTGCTGCCGTTAAGTGGAGTGTTGTTTCTTATCTATAGCCTGTTTTTCTTTATTTATGCTGACCATCACGCGCCTTCTTTGAGGCGGGAAGTGAGCGTTGATCACCGTGAGGGTAACGCCAATGACTAGTTTGCTTCTATTTGGTGTATTTGCACTGTTACTACTGATTAATTTACCGATTGCTTTGGCAATCATCTTTGCGACGCTGGTCACTATGGTGGCGACCATTGATTCGCTACCGGCGCTGACCACCATAGCTCAGCGACTGGTTGCGGGTATCGATAGCTTTGCACTGTTAGCAATCCCGTATTTTATCTTATCGGGGTTTTTAATGGGCCAGGGTGGGATCGCACATCGGCTGATCGTCTTTGCTAAGGTGTTAGTGGGGCGATTACCCGGCGGTCTGGCGATAGTCAACGTTATCTCTTGTGCGCTGTTTGGTTCCATTTCTGGTTCAGCGGTCGCTGCAACGTCGGCGATTGGCGGATTTATGATCCCGGCGATGGAAAAAGAAGGGTATAAAAAGTCATTCAGCACCGCCGTAACCGTTACTGCGGCGACTACCGGGATGTTGATCCCGCCCAGCAATATTTTGATTATTTATTCTCTGGCAAGTGGTGGTGTGTCGATTGCCGCGCTATTTATTGCCGGATATCTGCCAGGACTTTTGGTTACCTTGTTGCTCATCGTAGGTGCGGTGATTTATGTGAAGCGACATAACATTTCGCCTGTGTCAGCACAAACCATTGAGCCCTTTTGGCCGTCGCTATTTGGAGCAATTCCGAGTCTGTTCTTGATAGTGCTGATTATTGGCGGCATCATCGCAGGTGTGTTTACCCCTACCGAAGCCGGTGCAATAGCGGTTTTATATTCACTGTGTTTATCCTTGGTGTTCTACAAAGAACTGCAGCTCAAAGATTTATACCCGATATTAATAAAATCGGTATTAACAACAGCAATTGTAATGTTGTTAATCGGCGCTTCCTCTGCAATGTCGTGGCTGATGTCCTATGAAACTATCCCGCAATCTATCAGTAACGTGTTGTTGACCTTGTCACAGAATCCGTTGTTGATTCTGCTGATCATAAATTTGACGTTGTTGATCATTGGCACGTTTATGGATATGACACCAGCTGTCTTAATTTTCACGCCTATCTTTTTGCCGGTCGCTGAGTCGTTAGGAATTTCGCCGCTGCACTTTGGCATTATGATGATTTTAAACCTATCGATAGGTTTATGTACGCCACCTGTGGGCAGTGTTCTATTTGTTGGCTGTAGCGTCGGTAAGGTGGGTATCAGTGAGATTATTAAACCAATTTTGCCGTTGTATGTGGCAATGATTTTAGCGCTTGTGTTGGTGACCATGTTCCCGGCAATCAGCGAATTTTTACCGAAATTGCTGGGCCTTATTTAGTTCAGTTGAATAACATTCAGGAATCAATTTTATGCAAGAATATTTACAATCTCAGTTTGGCTTGGAAGGCAAAGTTGCAATCGTAACTGGTGCCAGCAGAGGCCTCGGGCAGGCGATGGCGATAGCCTTAGGTGAAGCAGGTGCTACGGTGGTTGCCGTAGGCTCAAAGCCGGAAAATGTTCAGGCAACGGCCGATATGTTAAGTGCCAAAGGAATCAAGCATATCGGGCTTGGTTGCGATCAGGGCGATGGTGCGCAAATCCAGAAAGTCATTAATGACACCGTCGCCGAATTCGGAAAAATTGACATTCTTGTTAATAACGCGGGGACAATCAAGCGATCTCCTGCTCATGAATTCAGTGATGAAGATTGGGAAGAGGTGATTAACGTTAACCTCAATGGCGTTTTTCGATTTTGCCGCGAAGCCGGTAAACACATGCTTAAACAAGGATCAGGAAAAATTATCAATATCGCGTCGTTATTGAGTTTTTCCGGTGGTATTACCGTTCCAGCTTATGCCGCGAGCAAGGGTGGAGTGGCACAAATCACCAAGGCGCTCGCGAATGAGTGGGCTCAGTCTGGTATTCAGGTGAACGCCATTGCCCCAGGATATTTTGAAACCGATAACACCTTCAATCTGCGTCAGGATCAAGAGCGATTTGACAGCATATCGGCTCGAATCCCAGCGGGCAGATGGGGCAAGCCGGATGATTTAGGCCCAGCAACGGTCTTTTTGGCCAGTAATGCGTCTAATTATATGAATGGCCACATCATGCTAGTTGATGGCGGCTGGATGGCTCGCTAACGCTAGCTCAAATTCAATTTAACAATCAGAGTTAAGGAGTTCTTATGGACTTTATGTTTTCTGCAGATATCAGAAGCTACAAAAATATGCGTAATGACGAGTTACGTGAAGCGTTTGTGACCAAACCTTTATTTAGCGCAGGTGCGATCAATCTGACTTATACCGATGTGGATCGTGGTGTTGTTGCCGGGATTATGCCTACCAGCCAGAGCATTGTCTTACCCACTCACAAAGAACTTGCCGCCGATTATTTTTGCCAACGACGCGAGGCTGGCGTCATCAATATTGGTGGCAATGGTACGATTACGGTAGATGGTGTTTCCTACCCAATGGCCAACAAAGATAGTTTATATATCGCCAAAGAAAGCAAAGATGTTGAGTTTTTCTCCGCAGATGAAAATGCACCTGCAAAGTTTTATTTGGTGTCTTATCCCGCACATCGAGTAACCAAAACCGTGCATGTGCCAAAGGAAGCGGCCCAGTCAATTGAGTTAGGGTCGCAACAGACATCCAATGAGCGCACCATCTTTCAATCAATCCGTCCAGGGTTGGTCGACAGTTGCCAATTGGTAATGGGGATAACGGAATTGAAACCGGGTAGTGTTTGGAACACCAAACCACCGCATACGCATTTTCGTCGTACCGAAATATATATGTACTTTGACCTTCCTGTCGATGAACGTGTTTTCCATTTGATGGGTGAGCCTAAAGAAGTGCGCTCACTGTCATTGGAACCAGAAGTTGCAATCGCGTCACCAAGCTGGTCGATTCATAGTGGCGTTGGTACCACCAACTATACCTTTATCTGGGCTATGGGTGGCGAAAATCAGGAATTCGACGACATGGATCACCTTACCGTTGCTGACCTGAAATAAATCTGCTGTGGATGGATAGGGACTGATCATTGATATGCATCTGTCCCATTATCGCGGTCAACTGGTTTTAAACTTTATTTTTGCGCTGGTGCTCAAATCAGTAACCAGGAATGTTACACCTTAAATTTAGGAATTGTTATGTCAATAATAGCGTTTCCCTGCGAGACATTAATTACCGAAAAGCGTTGCTCTTTGTTACCTGCAAACGTCAAAGCCTATTGTCTAATGGGGGCACAAGTTCACATTGAGCAAGGATTTGGTGCAAGACTGAACATCAGCGATCAGGAATATTCCGATGCCGGTGCGACGGTCGTACAAAGTAGACAGGAGCTATTAACAAACGCCGATCTTGTATTGACCGTTGATAAGCTACCAGAATCGCAACTGCGCTATCTCAATGGTAAAGTTGTGGTGAGCTTCTTAGACCCATTTAATGATGTGAGTTACGTGCAATGTTTAAAAAAACATAATGTTACCAGCATCAGTATGGAGATGATCCCGCGTTCGACTCGTTGTCAGAAAATGGATGCCTTAAGTTCACAAGCGAGTCTGGCAGGGTATGTTATGGTCGCGAAAGCGGTGTCAGAGTTAAACCGTATTCTGCCTATGATGATGACCGCTGCCGGCACGATTAAACCGGCGAAAGTTTTTATTATTGGTGCCGGTGTTGCGGGTTTACAAGCGATAGCTACGGCAAAACGGCTGGGAGCTACCGTTACGGCTTTTGATACCCGCAGTGTGGTGGCCGAGCAGGTACGTTCTTTAGGCGCTAAATTTTTGGAAATTGATCTGGGCGAAACCGGCCAGACCAATCAAGGCTATGCGACAGCATTGACAGCGGAGCAGTTGGCCCGGCAACAGGCAGAGCAGGAAAAATGCATTATCGACTCTGATATTGTAATCACCACGGCGCAATTATTTGGAAGAAAACCGCCTAGATTAATTAATAAGCAAACCATTGAGCGAATGAAACCAGGATCGGTGGTCGTTGATATGGCAGCAAAAAGTGGTGGTAATGTTGAAGGTTCCATCCCTGGCGATTATACATTGATCAATGGCGTAACTATCATCGGCACTGGAAACTGGACCAATGATGTTGCTTACAATGCTTCGCAAATGTATGCCAATAACCTGTTTAATTTAGTCAATGAGTTTTGGTCTGCAGAACAGCATTTGTTTGCCGTTGAACTGGAAGATGATATTCAGGCCAACGCCGTGATCACGCATGCTGGAAATATTGTAAATACGTTGATTCAAAATCATTACCTTGAACTTAACATGGCTCAAGAATCGATTCCTCCCAAGCCATCAATTACTACGTCGGGAGAAAACATTACCGCGAAAGCTGAACCTGTAGGGAGTATGTCATGACAGCTATATACCTTTTATTTATCTTAATGTTAGCAATATTTGTTGGCTTTGAATTAATCCGTAAAGTCCCTGCGACGTTACATACGCCGCTAATGTCTGGCGCCAATGCGATTTCCGGAATTACAGTGCTGGGTGCTATCACTATCGCTGGTAAAGGCTATGAAGAATGGGCAACCTGGCTTGGTGCTGCCGCCGTATTGTTAGCCACCATTAATGTCGTTGGTGGTTACATGGTAACCGACCGCATGCTAGCCATGTTCAAAAAGCGTTAAGGGATCATCATGACCGATTACTCAATAATAATAAATTTTGTTTATGTTCTCAGTGCCACTTTATTTATTTTTGGATTAAAGCTTCTCAGCCATCCGTCGACGGCCAGAAAAGGCAATTTATTGTCGGCATTAGCAATGTTTGTCGCGGTTATCGTAACCTTGCTTGATCAGCAGATTATTTCCTTTGAATTGATTCTGGTTTGTTTTGTTATTGGTTCCATTCTTGGGGTGATTGCTGCCCGGAAAGTGGCCATGACCTCGATGCCAGAATTGGTATCGTTATTTAATGGTATCGGTGGTTTGGCTAGTCTTGCGGTTGCTTATGCGACGCTGGTGGGAGGTGAAAACCTGTCCGTATTTATCATTTTAGTCAGTTTTGTTGCATTGCTTATCGGTGCAATTACATTTTCAGGAAGTATTGTTGCCTGGGCTAAACTGAGTGAGCGCATGATTGGACGACCTATCGTTTTTAAGGGCCAGATCTTTGCCAACATCGCACTATTGTTAGGTATTTTGCTTAGTGCGGTTTTAATTTGTGTGCAGCCAGAAGTTGCGACCTGGCATTATTTAGCCATCGGACTTGCGTTGTTGATGGGGGTTATGCTGGTTTTGCCAATTGGTGGTGCTGACATGCCAGTGGTTATTTCACTCCTAAATAGTTACTCCGGCCTTGCAGCTTGTGCCGCGGGATTCGCATTAGAAAATAACCTGCTGATTGTCGCTGGTGCGCTGGTAGGCGCGAGTGGCATTATCCTGACCAATATCATGTGTAAAGCGATGAATCGTTCCCTCATGAATGTAATGACGTCAGGTTTTCAAGCGGTACAAACCAGCGATATGAAAATTGAAGGGGAAATAAAGCCTCTTTCCGCTGATGATGCTTACTATGTTCTGGAAGCAGCCCAATCGGTATTGGTAATTCCCGGCTATGGAATGGCGGTGGCGCAGGCCCAACACACGATGAAGGAACTGCAGGAGTTACTTGAGAGTAATGGTGCCGAAGTGTCTTATGCGATTCATCCTGTTGCCGGGCGTATGCCTGGTCATATGAATGTATTATTGGCTGAGGCGGATGTCTCCTATGAGCAATTGTTCGAAATGGATGAGGTAAACCCAAGAATCGAAGGTTATGACGTGGCAATCGTTATTGGCGCCAATGACGTTGTTAACCCGGCAGCCAGAGAGCTAAAAGGCAGCCCTATTTACGGCATGCCTGTGATTAATGCCGATCTTGCAAAAAATGTGTTTGTATTAAAAAGAGGCATGGCTACCGGTTTTGCCGGAGTCGATAACCCACTTTTCTTTAAACCTAATTGTCGAATGATTTTTGGGGACGCGAAAGAAACGTTAGGAAATCTGGTCAGACAGTTTGCGGATTAACGATTCAGATGGTTAATTCATTCAAAAAGCACCGCTTAGCGGTGCTTTTTTTTGCTGGAAGTTTCGTGCAAATATCATTCAGATAGGATGCTTCTGACACTTAATGATTGAATTTGATTATTAATGCTTGACTGTGTTCGTTAGGTCGGTAGTATGGCATTTATTAATAATAACTCGCTTAAGTCTGTCAAAATGGAGAGACAAAACTGATGCAAAGCCAGAAAAATGATTTTAGACACGTTAACTACAGTTGGGATGATGCCGTTGCCGATGAGTTAACAGAATTAGAAAGTTTGGTCTATCGTTCCAACATACTCGGTGCTGACCAACGTATTACCAATACCGGTGGTGGTAACACCTCAGCTAAGTTAATGGAAATTGATCCTTTGACCGGTGAAGATGTTGAAGTGTTATGGGTAAAAGGTTCTGGTGGTGATTTACGCACGGCAAAGGCGGAAAACTTTTCTTCTTTATATCAGGGCAAGCTGGAAGCGCTCGACGAAACCTACCAGAAGCAGCCTGAAACGGGTTATAAATCGGCAGGCGAAGATGCCATGATTGGCATGTATAAGCACTGTAATTTTTGTCTTAATCCACGTGCTTCTTCGATCGATACACCATTACATTCAATGATTGCTGATAAACATGTCGATCACTTGCATCCCAATGCCGTAATCGCGGTTGCCTCGTGTAAAGATCAGGAATCATTAACCGAAACGATCTGGGGTGGCAAAATGGCATACGTGCCATGGATGCGTCCAGGATGGGAAGCGGCAAAGGTTTGTGAGCAAGCCTATGCAGACAAACCGGATAGTGTCGGTATCTTGCTGGGGCAGCATGGCCATACAAACTGGAATAGTGAAAGTAAAAGCTGTTATGAAACATCACTTTGGGTGATTGAAACCGCAGCGCGCTATATTGAACAGCATGACAAGGGTGAAATGACTTTTGGTGGCCCAAAGGTAAGCAGTTTAGCGGACGCAGAACGCACGGAGTTATTGGCTAAGTTTCTACCTGTTGCCCGTGGTTTGCTGTCAAACAAAGTCAAATTCATTGCCACAGTGCAAAGCGATGAAAACGCCTTGCGTTTTGTCAATAGCGTTGATGCTCCGCGTTTAGCGAAACTTGGGACTTCTTGCCCAGATCATTTCTTAAGAACCAAAATTCAACCACTGTACGTTGACTTTGATCCTCAGCAAGATGATTTTGATACTTTGGTGACTAAGTTAAAGGCGGGTATCGAACAATATCGCATTGACTACACCGAATATTACAACAATTGTAAACGTGATGATTCCCCTGCCATGCGTGATCCTAGCCCAACGGTAATCCTGATCCCTGGTGTCGGCATTATCGGTTGGGGGAAAAATAAAAGTGAATCTCGAGTTACTACCGAGTTTTATAACTGTGCTATTGAAGTCATGCGTGGCGCGGAAGCGATCAGTGAATACACCGCTTTGCCACAGCAAGAAGCCTTTGATATTGAATACTGGGCATTGGAAGAAGCGAAATTACAGCGCATGCCAAAAGAAGCGCCACTCGCACGTGACGTCGTGGTGGTGATCGGTGCCGGAGACGGCATTGGCAAAGAAACGGCATTTCGCGTAGCGAAAGAAGGTGCCCATGTTGTATGTGCAGACCTTCGATTTGAAGCGGCGCAAAAAACCGCCGACGAACTTACCGCAATTTACGGCCAGGGTATTGGCGTTGCTGGTACGGGGATTTCAGGTTGTGGACCGGCGATTGCACAGGACGTTGATATTACCAACCGTGAAAGCGTTGCCAAAATGTTTGAACAGATTACGCTGGCGTACGGTGGTATTGATAAAGTGATCGTTACCGCTGGTGTCTTTTTAGCACCGGGTCAAGCGGGTATGAGCAATGACCAGATGTTTGATATTAGTTTTTCTGTCAACGTTAAAGGCGGCTATATCGTCGGTACCGAAGCGAATGAAATCTGGAAAGCTCAGGGATTGACAGGGGCTATGGTATTAACCACCAGTGTAAATGCCGCGGTTTCGAAAAAAGGTTCGCTTGCCTACGACACGAGTAAAGCAGCGGCCAACCACCTGGTGCGTGAGTTAGCGGTCGAATTGTCTCCGTTGGTGAACGTAAATGGATTGGCACCGGCCACGGTCGTTAAAGGCAGTACCATGTTCCCAAGGGATCGAGTTATCGCATCGTTAAGCAAATATAATGTTGAGTTTTCCGAATCTGATTCTGACGATGAATTACGGGATAAACTTGCAGGATTTTATGCCCAACGCACCTTGACCAAAAAGCCAATTACGCCTGCGGATCAAGCCGAAGCCGCGTATTTGTTAGTGTCTGGACAGTTGAGTAAAACGACCGGACAAATTATCAGTGTAGACGGTGGTTTACACGAAGCGTTCTTACGCTAAATCGAAGAATAAGAGTAGGAAAGAGCATGACTCAACGTATCGATAAAGCATTTATTGCAGAAGAAAATGCAAAATTAGCAGGCTTTTTAAAAGAAGATTATGAGGCACTGGGCAATCAATTAGCCCGTGACGATATCAATATTGAAGATATCACCGCTAAAGCCGAGCAATTTCAAATTGCGGTGCCTTCCTGGGGGACTGGTACCGGTGGTACCCGTTTTGCACGCTTTCCTGGCGAAGGTGAGCCTCGCAATATCTGGGAAAAGCTGGAAGATAGCGCGGTTATCAATGACTTATCACAGTGTACCGAGCGAGTATCGCCACATTTTCCCTGGGATAAAGTGGATGACTTTACGGAATTAAAGCAAACCTCGGACAGCTTAAACCTGAAATGGGATTCGATTAACTCCAACACGTTTCAGGATCAATCGGGCCAAGCGCATAGTTTTAAATACGGCAGTTTAAGCAACACCCGCGCGGAATCACGGGATTTGGCGATTCAACACAACTTAGATTGTATTGAATGGGGTAAAGCCTTGGGTTCCAAAACGTTAACGGTTTGGGTTGGTGATGGTTCTAACCATCCGGGTCAACAACATTTTCAAAGTGCGTTTGAGCGTTATCTTGACAGCATGAAGCAGATTTATGCAGGTCTGCCGAGTGATTGGGAATTGCACATTGAACACAAGATGTTTGAACCTGCGTTTTACTCAACCATTATTCAGGATTGGGGCAGTAACATTCTTGCGGCGATGGAGTTAGGACCACAGGCCAAATCTCTGGTGGATTTAGGGCACCATGCGCCGAACGTTAATATTGAAATGATCGTATCTCGTTTGATCCAGTTTAAAAAGTTGGGTGGTTTCCACTTTAATGATTCGAAATATGGTGATGATGATTTAGATAGCGGCAGTTTACATCCGTATCAACAGTTTCTTATTTTCAATGAGCTTGTCGATGCACAATACCGTAACCAGGAAGGTTTCGGACCGAACTATATGTTAGATCAATCGCACAACGTAACCGACCCAATCGAAAGTCTGATGAATTCAGCGGCGAGTGTTCAGCGCTCTTACGTTGCGGCATTGATTGTAGATCGTAAGAAGCTTAGCGGCTATCAACAGGACAATGATGCGTTGATGGCGAGTAACACGTTAAAGAAAGCCTTTACGACGGATGTGTCACCAATTCTTGAGATGGCACGTTTTAACCGAGGTGGGGCGATTGATCCCATCGCTGTGTATCGAGCATCGGGCTACCGGGCTCAGGCTGGCCGTGAACGTCCTAATAGTGGCGGTAACGGTTCAGGCATCGTGTAACGAATTTTACTATCCCTGTTGTTGTTTTTACACGAAGGAGTATTCCTTCGTGTTTTTTTTTAAGTCATTGCCCCATCACATTTTATTAGGAATTAATATGAATCTTTCCGATATCGTGCCCGCTGGAGTGGTCAGTGGTGAGCACCTCGAAACGCTTTATCGGGTAGCAAGAGAAAATGAATTTGCATACCCAGCCGTCAATGTCATCGGCACGAACTCTATTAACGCGGCATTGGAAGCTGCAAAGTTAGCCGGTTCTCCTGTCATTATTCAACTCTCTTATAGTGGTGCCGCATTTTTCGTCGGCAAAGGCGCAGATTTAACAGGACACCAACCGAGTATTCTTGGCGCTATTGCGGCCGCACATTATATTCATCGCGTGGCGAAATTTTATGGTGTGCCGGTCATATTGCACACCGATCACGCCGCAAAAAAACTACTGCCCTGGATTGATGGCCTGTTGGATGCTGGTGACGCGTATTTTCAGGAACATGGCAAGCCATTATTTAGCTCGCACATGCTCGACTTGTCGGAACAACCCCTCGAAGAAAATATTGAGATTTGCCGACGCTACCTTGAACGTATGGCGCCTTTGGAAATGGCGATTGAAATTGAACTTGGTTGCACCGGTGGTGAAGAGGACGGTGTGGATAATACCGAGATAGACAATGCCTTGCTGTATACCCAACCTCAAGATGTCGCGTATGCCCATGAGCAATTATCTACCGTCAGCAATGCGTTTACGATAGCAGCCTCCTTTGGCAATGTGCACGGAGTTTACAAGCCGGGAAATGTCAGATTGACACCCGAGATATTGAAAAACTCTCAGGCGTTTGTCAGTGAGGCATTTGAACTTGCGCAAAAATCGTTAAACTTTGTATTTCATGGTGGCTCTGGATCTAGCGCCGCAGAAATCAAAGAGGCGATCGGTTATGGCGTTATAAAGATGAATATTGATACCGATACGCAATGGGCATCCTGGTCGGGAGTACACCGCTATTATCAGAATAATAAAGGTTACCTGCAAAGCCAAATTGGTAATCCGGACGATGAAAATGCGCCCAATAAGAAGCATTATGATCCGCGAGTCTGGTTACGAGAGCTCGAGCAATCAATGGCTGCGCGCCTGCAACAGGCTTTTGCCGAACTTAATTGTCTATCGCGCTACAAATAGTGAACAGTGATTCTGACGGGATTTAATCAATCATTTAGAAATACATCGCATCAAAAACAATCATAAAGGGTCATTATATGTCTTTGGGATCGATTGGTGTTGATGTAATATAAATCGAAAATAATTAAACAATATTTTCAGTCTACTGGAAATGCGTACCTGGTTAGACAGGTACATTGAGTTTTGGGGAAACATATGAAAGCAAGAATAAGTCATTTGCTTAGGAATTTTTTAAATATTGCTTTGTTTGCAGGGGTGTCAACGAGTGCCCTGGCAGCAGACAAACCAAATATCATCTTTATTCTCACCGATGATCTAGGTTTTAACCAGGTTGGAGCCTACGGTAATACACCGATTAAAACACCAAACTTAGATCAAATGGCTAGCAACGGTATTCGTTTTGATCAAGCCTATTCGGGCAACACCGTCTGTTCGCCATCCCGAGTGTCATTGTTCACCGGTCGTGACGGCCGTTACATGGCAAACAACTCCAATACTGTCGAGCTTAATCATAAAGACATTACGCTTGCACATGTCCTGAAATATGCCGATTACGATACGACCTTAATTGGCAAATATTCTATCGGCCAACAAATGGGCGTAACCGATCCTTTAGCGATGGGGTTTGATACCTGGTATGGCATGTATTCCATTCTCGAAGGGCATAGACAATACCCACAGATTTTGTGGCGAGACGGACAGAAGATCCGTATTAAGGAAAATGAAGGTGGTCGCAAAGGTGCTTATGCACAAAGGCTATTCACCGATGAAGCGATTAGCTACATCAAACAAGCACGAGAAAACCCCTTTTTCATGATGCTGACTTATTCCTCTCCGCATGCGGAACTCGGCGTTCCTGAGCAGTTCAGTGAGCAATATCAGTTGTCAGAGAAACCGTATCATGGCATGACTGGAGGAACGCCAGCGGACAAGTATGCGGCCTATTACCCTGAGCCTGTAGAACAACCGAATGCCGTACTTGCGGGCATGGTCTCGGCATTGGATCATTATGTTGGGGAAATCCTCGACACCCTGGAGCAACAAGGTCAACTCGATAATACGATTATCATTTTCACATCTGACAATGGGCCACATGATGAAGGTGGTGCGGATCCGGAATTTTTCCAAGCCTCTGCACCGTATAAAGGTCAAAAACGAGATTTGTACGATGGCGGTATTCATGTACCTATGATTTTGCAATGGCCAGAAAAAATTAAACAAGGGCGAATCGACAATACGCCTTGGGCATTTGCGGATGTATTGCCGACGTTAGCGGATATTGCCGATGTTAATCTGAATATGGTGCCAAGAGTCAGCACTAATGGTGTATCCATTAAGGGCTTGTTAAGTGATAAACCAACGCCCATGCAAGAACGGATTCTATATTGGGAGTTTTCTAAACAGGTTGGCGATCCCAACTCAGGCATTATTGGCGATACCTATCAGGCTGCCCGAAAAGGTGATTGGAAAGCCGTTCGATATGGCTTTGATGCGCCACTTGAACTCTACAATATCATCGCTGATCCCAACGAGTCTAAGAATCTTGCCAAAGATCACAGTGAATTAGCAGAACAATTTTTGCAGTTATTTGAACAGTACAAATAACGGCACAGAGGTAGTCATGCAATCAATAAACGTTAATAAATTATTCCGTAAAAATGGGTGGTTCTTAAGCAGTGCCTTGATCCTGATTTCACTTTGTAGCGGTTGCGCTAACGATCAAGCGCCTGAACCGGACAATGCTGCGGTGCAATTAGTGGATTATTTCGCGGACAATGGTACCGGCAACCCATTAGCCATAGTCCAGCACCCTGCGGGTGAGCACCACAATGGTGTTACTTATGTATCTTATCAGGGGCCTTTCGAAGATCCTTATGTTGCAGCATACAATCATCAGACAAAAGAATGGCTCGGACCTTTCCGAGCCGGTACGAGTGAACTAGGGCGACGTGCAGAGCGCACGAAGTTTGATAATCATGGCAAACCCACATTATTGATTGATGATGCGGGCTATATTCATATTTTTTATGGCGGCCATGGCGGTGACAAACATCACGGCGACAACCCCTTAGGCAATGTTCATCATGGCGCCAATAAACATTCCATCTCTAAAAAGCCTCTGGACATTAGTGAGTGGGAAGAAATTGATAATATTTCTGTGTTTGGTACCTATAATCAGGCTTTAAAAATGGACAATGGCGATATCTATCTGTTTTATCGCCATGGCGCGCATCGCAGTGACTGGGTTTATCAAAAATCGACAGATAATGGCCGAACCTTCACACCACCGGTTTCTTTTTTGAAACATAAACGACGCGATGATGTAAACGCCGTTGATAGCTGGTACCCCTGGGTGGGTCATGGTCAGGGCAATGACATTATCGTCAGCTTTGATTATCACTTGTGCCGCGATTCAAGCGAACATAATCAAGGCCGGGGCCATACCGCAGAACGCCATGATATCTATTATATGAGCTTTGACACAGAGTCTGGAGACTGGACTAATGTCGAGGGCGAATCGCTATCGATACCTCTGACTCGCGAGGATGCAGAGCAAAAGACTTTGGTCAAACGCATCGACGATCTGTGGACATTCAATGGCTCTGTTCATCTCGACTCTCAGGGCTACCCGCATATTGCGGTTAATGCTGGTGAAGATAAAGGTGCGAAATCCGGCGGCCCTAAGCTAACCCGACATTTTCGTTGGGACGGCAAGCAATGGCTTGGCGGGGAGACGGTTAATGGCAGGGAAAGTGGTCAGTCACGAGGCGACTTTATGTTGTCAGCAACTAACGAAGTCAACTATATACTAGCCAGTGATTATGACAACGCTGGGGTAATCGCCTGGTGGCACAGCAAAAATGGTGGCGACACCTTTACCCAGGGAAAAACGCTTTTAACGCGCAAAAACTCGAGTTTTGCGATCACTTCAATAATCAAAAATGCCCATCCCGACGCTTTGGTTTTGGTTGCTGAAAAAATCCAGGACAACGCGGATCGAAAAATCTATCTGCTGGGCGAGAATGGGCCGGTGCCAAGAGCACGGCAAGAAGCAACATTAGAAAAAGATAAATCCACTTTTAAACAATGATCCAACAACAAGAAAATGATTAACAAATCGATGATAAATGAAAGTATTTAGGGTGTATTCATGCTTAATAAAATAACTAAGATGGCAATGTTGCCATTCGCTATAACATTCGGCTTAACTGGGTGTGGTGAAGCCAATCAACCGGCAAATGAATTATCGCAGCCCGTTGCACAAGTCACTACAACCTCGGCCGAATCCATACGTCAATCGGCCTATGACATCGCTAAGCGCGCAGGGCATTGGCAGATTGAACAGTTTGGTAATTTGTCGTATATCCCCGAGTCTCACCGTGAAAAATCGGAGAATCCGAAATTCTGGATTCAGGCAGCCTTTTATATTGGCCTGACAAAGTGGACCGAAATATCCCAGGATAAAGAATTTCTGGCCTATATGGAAAAAATGGCAGCAGAGCAGAACTATGAATTGTTAATCGACAGACCCTACCATGCCGATGACCATACGATTGGACAAACATATCTTTGGTTAACCGAGCAAACCAATAATCAACAGGCCTATAAGCCAACACAAGCGCATTTTGACTGGATTTTGGCGAACAAACCGGACGTTGGACTGACCATGTTAGACAGTACAGCAAGCGGTTCTGGAAACGTACACCAGGAAGGCAATTGTCAACTTCGTTGGTGTTGGGCTGATGCCCTGTTTATGGCGCCGAGAACCTGGCTTAAACTGTCAAATGTAACGGGTGATCCCAAATATTTTGAGTATGCCGATGCCGAATTCTGGGCGGCGGCAGACTATTTGTTTTCTGATCATTATGGTTTGTTTTTTCGCGATAGCCGTTACTTCGATATGAAAAGTGACAATGGCGAACCGGTTTTCTGGGGACGAGGAAATGGTTGGGTATTTGCAGCGCTACCATTGATCATTGATGATTTACCGCAAGGTCATCCATCGAAAGAGCGTTATTTGGCCCTTTACAAGAAAAATGCCGCGAGCCTGTTGAAGTTGCAAACGGCAGAGGGCTATTGGCCGGCATCCTTGATGGATCCCGAGAAAGTCAAAACACCTGAAGTTAGTGGTACTGGGTTTATCACCTATGGCCTTGCCTGGGGTGTTAACAACGGTATCTTAACCGAACCTGATGCCAAAGCGGTGGTTGAGAAAGGTTGGGCGGCGTTGACCAAAGCGGTAGAGCCAAGTGGACGTGTAAATTGGGTTCAGCATGTCGGTAAATCACCGGATCCTGTAAAGAAAACAGACTCACAATTATATGGCGTAGGTGCGGTGCTGTTAGCGGCCTCCGAAATGTCTAAGTGGCAAGAATAAGCAGATAAAACCTATTGATGGCTAGTATTCACTAGCCATTTTTTTATTTAGATTTCCCGGTCATCGGCATTGATAGCCGTTACCCGCTTGATATCGAAAAGCGAGAAACATAATGAAAGTACGCGCTTTGCTAAACATCGTCGGTTTGTCTGCCCTTGTGTATAGTTTGACCGGACTAAGTCCATCGGCTGCGCTGGAAGCGGAAGCCAATAAACTTAACGTGTTGATTGTCGATGGTCAGAATAACCATAAAGTATGGCCAGTCAGTACGGTAATGATGAGACAATATCTGCTGCAAACCGGATTGTTCTCCGTCGATGTTTATCGCACGGAGCCAGTCTGGCGCTTTGATTTTGAACTATCGGATAACGCTTTTCGCCAACACGCTCATAAATCCCATTTTAAAGTTGATGAACCAATCTCTGATCCGTCATTCAGGCCTGATTTTGAACGCTATGATGTGGTCGTTTCAAATTTTGGCTACAAGGCTGCACCGTGGCCAGAAGCGACGCAACAGGCATTTACAGCGTTTGTTGCCAATGGTGGTGGCTTTGTTTCGGTACATGCCGCCAATAATGCGTTTCCAGACTGGCCCGAATATAACCTGTTAACAGGGCTTGGCGGCTGGGGCGATCGTGATGAGCATGCAGGACCTTATGTGTATTTTGATGAGCAGGGTCAAAAGGTTATTGATCATTCAAAAGGTCCTGCGGGTGCGCATGGCAACAAACATGAATTCCAAATCCGTCAACGGAATGTTCATCCAATTACCGCAGATCTGCCGCAAGTCTGGATGCATAGCAAAGACGAGTGTTATGGCAAGCTTAGAGGCCCTGCAGTAAATATGAACATTATCGCTACCGCTTATTGCCCTGCAGAAAAGCAGGGAACGGGACGCCATGAACCCGCACTGATGACGATTACGTATAAGCAGGGGCGTATATTCCATACTACGTTAGGGCACCAACAAGAATCCTTTGAGAGTGTCGGCTTTATTGTCACCTTTACCCGAGGCGTGCAATGGGCCGCTACGGGCGAAGTGACACTGGCAAAACCACAGGATTTTCCTAGCGAAAATGCTTCGTCCCGCCGACCATTTATCATCGATACATCAACCCATAATAATTAATAAAAGTATCAAAGATTATGAACTTGACCCGATTACCCTCAGTACTATTATTGCTTGCCCTGTTGAACGTTACGATGCTCTTACAGGGTTGTCAGTCAGACGATGCTCCCTTATTAGGTAAAGCTCCTGTTGAGCTAAGTGTCGGAGAGGGGGTGACGAATCCCCTTGGCTATTATGAGTCTGAACCTAGATTTTCCTGGCAATTAGCCAACGATGCGATAGGCAATTTTCAATCCGCCTATCAAATACAGTTAAGCACACAAAATCCTGAATTCAGCAAGGCAAATGTTTACTGGGATTCTGGCAAGGTGGATTCAGAACGAAATAGCTGGGTTCGCTATTCAGGCAGCATATTACGGTCAAGAGATAAGGTCTTTTGGCGGGTCAGGATTTGGGATGACAAACAACGAGTCTCGAACTGGAGTCAGGTACAATCGATGGAGCTTGGGCTGCTAAATAATTCCGATTGGCAGGCACAGTGGATTGGCCACCCGGATACGGCAATAGAAAAACAGCCTGAACAAGCATTACTGGCCAAAGCGCAATATCTTCGTACCGAGTTTAATTTGAGTGAAAACGTCAAAAAGGCCCGTTTATATGTCTCTGCGAAAGGGCTGTTCAAGGCATATCTCAATGGTAGTGAAATTGCGCCCGAAGATGTCATGACCCCAGGCTGGACACCTTATCAAAAACGTATCGAAACCCTGACATACGATGTTACTGACATGCTCGCGAAGGGCCGCAATGTGATCGCAGGGAATATCGCAGGCGGTTGGTATGCAGGACGAGTGTACAAATTTAAAGACAAAGAACACCGTTTGCCAGCGCGCTTTATTGCGCAATTAGAAATTGAGTTTGAGTCCGGACAAACCAAGATAATTGCGTCGGATCAGAACTGGCTCAGCTTCGTCGATGGACCCATACAGTTCGCCAGTATTTACGATGGTGAACACTATTACCAGGCGCGGGAAATAGATGGTTGGACGCAGCCTTCTTTTACGCCGGATGGCTGGCAACAAGTCGTGACTGCAGCGATTCGTGATGAGGTGAAACTGGTCCCCAAGCAACATGCTCCAGTACGGGTAATTGAAAGCTTAACCAAGCCTGCAATTGTTGCGGTTGAAAATGGCAAAGTCATTTATGACTTTGGTCAGAACATGGTCGGCGTGCCGCAGATCCAGCTTCCCGTAAAAGCTGGCCAGACCGTGCAATTAAGATTTGCTGAAGCGCTCCATAAGGGGGAATTTTATACGGATAATTATCGCAGTGCGGAATCCACCGTTTTTTATCACCCTAATAAAGATGGGATAGTGAGCTATCGTCCAAGGTTTACCTATTTTGGCTATCGATATATTGAAATCACTGGTTATGATCCGGAATTTATCCCGAGTGAGGACTGGTTGTCGGCTTTGGTACAGCATTCTGATGTGACCATTAATGCCGATTTTGCCACGTCTCAACCGAAATTAAATAAACTGGCGGAAAATATTGTCTGGGGGCTACGCAGCAATTTCTTTGATATTCCGCTGGATTGTCCACAACGAGATGAACGCCTGGGATGGACCGGAGATGCTCAGGTATTTGCAATGTCTTCTATGTATATGGCGGATGTTTATGGTTTTTGGTCGGCCTGGCTTCGAAGTGTGCGCGAAGAGCAGTCTGAGGACGGCATGATCCCGCTTTATATCCCCTTCGTTGAGTGGATAAACTGGGCTTCGTCCGGTTGGGGCGATGCGGTGACAATCATTCCCTGGGATCTTTATGTTGCGACTGGCGATGCGTCTGTGTTGGCGGATAACTATCCGATGATGCTGAGTTGGCTCGATTACCATGAGAGTCAAAGTCGTGATTATGTTTCACACATGAAAACATTTGGTGATTGGTTACAGCCATATCCCGAGGCAACAAATAAAAATGCCAACAGAGGTGATACTGATTTTCAGTTAATTTCTACGGCTTTTTATGCCCATTCCGTAGCTTTAACCCTGAAGGCTGCGCAAGTACTGGATAAAAATAAAGATGCTGAACGATTGCAGGCGCTGCTCGGGAATCTGAAATCTAGTTTTCAATCTCATTTTTTTGACGAACATTTAAATTTAACCGACTCGCAAGCGACTCAAACCGCATACCTGCTGGGGCTGGCATTTGACCTGTTTGCTGAGTCGCAACGTGGCACGGCAGAGAATAAACTCATCGCGTTAATTGATGAGGCCGATGTTCATTTGCGAACCGGCTTTCTGGGTACACCGCTATTAGCTGAGGTACTGCAAAACGCCGGTCGCAGTGATTTGGTTTACCAGTTGCTGTTTAAGGAAAGTTACCCGTCCTGGTTTTATTCCATTAACAATGGTGCGACAACCACCTGGGAACGATGGAATTCATATTCTTTGGCTGATGGCTTTAATCCCGAAGGGATGAATTCGTTAAACCATTATGCCTATGGCAGCATCTCGCGATGGTTTTATGAAGGGATTTTAGGAATAAAACCTGCGGCTCCAGGCTTCAAACGTATCCTTATTGAGCCGCAGCTTAACGAAAAATTGACGTCGGCCAGTGGCTCCTATCATACCCCTCAAGGTAAAGTTTCGGTGCAATGGTCGGTGAATGAAGAGCGTTTCACCCTGGTACTGAAGGTCCCCAAAAATACTCAGGCCGAGGTGAAATTGCCGACGGTTACGCTCTCCAATGTGTCCGCAGAGGATGGTGCGGTAAATAACGTTGATTTATCAACATTAAGCCCGGGCCAGTATGTTATCGAAGGTACTTTGAAGCCGGAATTTACAAATTCAATGGCGCGTTTAAATGCCGTTAACTCGGATTTGATCACCCAGAAGGTTGGCAACTAAAACTAATCTTCGACTAAGTAAAACACAAGGCTTAATCAATAACGCCATCATAGTTAAAAATATCGTAAGGGGAAGTAAGGTGTTAGTCCATAAAGTATGCCAGGCCTTGGGCCTTTTCAACCTTTATCAGCGCTGCGTAATCAGCAGCGCTGCGGCTTTGGTGTTTGTTGCCGGTTGTGCGATGCCTGCCACAGAGCAACAAGACAAGCAAAGCTCAGAAAGTGTCGGCAATACCCCGCCTAATATTTTGCTGATCCTATCGGATGATCATGCCTGGAATGATTATGGTTTTATGGGACATCCGATTGTACAGACGCCAGCGTTGGATCAATTAGCCAGCGAATCGGTCACATTCAAACACGGCTATGTGCCTACATCATTGTGTCGTCCGTCATTGGCGACCATTGCCACCGGTTTGTATGCACACCAACATGGTATTACAGGCAATGATCCTTCTCGCACATTGCCCGGTGGCAAAGCCGGCCTGGAATATCAGCGACAGCGCGCCGAAATTATCAAAAAAATAGATGCGTTAGATACGCTTCCTGAATTACTGAAACAGCAAGGATATCTGTCATTGCAAACTGGAAAATGGTGGGAAGGAAGTTTTCAACGGGGTGGGTTTGATGAAGGAATGACCCGGGGTTTCCCTGAAAAAGGTGGCCGACATGGTGACGATGGTTTAAAGATTGGTAGGGAAGGTATTGTGAAAATCACCGACTTTATGGACAGAGCCAAAGCGGTGAATCAGCCATTCTTCGTTTGGTACGCGCCATATATGCCACACACGCCGCACAACCCTCCAGAACGCTTATTGCAGAAATATCGTAGTAATGCTTTGCCAATTTCAATTGCTAAATATTATGCCATGATTGAATGGTTTGATGAGACAAACCAGCAATTACTGACTCATCTTGAAAAGACAGGTTTAAAAGATAATACCTTAATCGTTTATGTTTCCGATAATGGCTGGGTATCAAATCCTACTCAAACAGGACGATTTCTCCCCAGATCCAAGCAAAGTCCTGGCGAAAGCGGCGTCCGCACCCCGATTATGTTTTCACTACCAAATCAATTCGTGCCACAGATGCGTGATGAATTTGTCAGTAGTATCGACATCGTACCAACGATATTAGCGACTGCGGATATTGAGGTGCCTAAACACTTACCAGGATTGAATTTATTTACCGCAATGCAACAACAGACGCCAATTGCTCGCGAGGCTATTTTTGGCGAAGGATTTGCGCATGATATGCATGACATAAACGAACCAGAATCCACATTGTTATATCGCTGGGTGATCGATGGTAAGTGGAAACTCATTCTCAGTTATGATGGCAAGAATGTCAGCTATCAGAAGTATCACGATGGCGTACTGGCCGGCCCGCGTCTTTATAATTTGTTGGAAGATGAGCATGAAACCAACAATCTGGCTGACCAGTATCCGCATATCGTTGACCAGCTTGGAGAAAAATTGTCGCAATGGTATCCCATTAAAAACCGGAAAATATTGCCGCACTAATTAGCCTGGCCCATGAGATCGTCCTGGGTGGCTTAAGACGTTAACCACCCGGGGGTGGCGGGTAAAACCAAAAATAAGAGGATAGCTTCCATGAATCGCACAATCATTTATCGGGCCAATGACCGTCGACTGGCCCAGTATTGCAAAAGTTGCACCGTATGGCTGCTATTATTATCGGCGGTGTTTTTTTTCATGGCGGAGACCCGCGCTGAAATCACCTTGGAACAACAGGTAAAAATCACCGATTTAGGATTGCATTTTGATGGTGAAAAAGTCACAAGCTCGGCACAAACCAGCGATACACCAACCTATGATTATTTCTTTGGTCCTAACATTTCAGCCCATGGAGACAGCGTAAAAGCTTATAAAAACTATGTGTTTATGACCTGGTATCGTGGTGGAAAATTTGATCGTAGGGTGATGCTAAGCCGATACAATCTGAATACGGGAAGCTTGCAAACTATCGAGTTTCCCCATCAACATACGGGGTTTAATAATATCTGGTGGATCGGTGAATCTCATAATACGATTGCGGTTGGGATCAGTCCTGTAGATGAGTCCATTCACCTTTTATACGACATGCATGCCTATGGTAATCACAGACCTGCAGACGGTAGTTTATCAAATGACTATTTTCGGTACTCTTTTTCGGTGGCCGGTGCTGCGACTGTGGTCGATAGCGAGTTTAAGCTTAGTCAATTCGTCAAAGATACAAGTATCGTTAGTGAAGGGGTTAATGACTATAAACATTTAGCATTAACCGGTGACGAGGATCATAGCCAATATTCCGGATTGACGTATCCTAAATTTTTTACCAATACCGATGGTACCCTGTTGATGTATATGCGCAAAGGCGGCAACGATAACGGGGGCTATGTATTTTCTCGCTATGATGCTGGTACCAAAAGCTGGTCTGAATTTAACCAATTTAATGTCATCAATGCGAAAAATTACGGTCAGCCATACAATTGGGGATTGTACGGCAATATGAAGTACGTTAATGGCAAACTACGGGTCGGCTTTCAGCGACGTTCGGGCAATAAAGAAGATAAATATCAATATCAAAATGGATTCTATTATGCTTATTCGGATCACCCTGAAGGAGCAAGTGACTGGCAAACGCATGATGGCCAGCCTATGACTTTTCCGTTGCAAAATGCTGATGATATTAAGATATCTGAACCCGGAGATTTAGTGTCTGCAAGGGGCAAAGATCAGGTTTACATTGTCCATGGGTTTGACTGGAATGTAACGGCACAAGGCGATGTCCATTTCATTGGTAAAGTGAAAGATACCGCCGCGAATCAAACGGTGTACATGCATACCTACAAACCGGCTGGCGCCGAAGAGTTTATTACGGCAACCGACTTTGCCGGAGCCGATAAGCTTTATACTGCCGGAGATAATCTGTATATCATTGGTCTTACATCCAGCGGTTATCCCTATGTTGAGAAAGCGGCAGGCGGAACAAACGATTTTACCCGGGTGTTTGAACTCAAAGATGGTCCATCGTTTCATCATGGTTCGGTATATATCGAAGCGGGTAAGCTTTACTACTACTTGATGGAAAGAGGGGCAGGCAATGCATTGCCTCTGTACCTGCTGATTATCGATTTGGATATTGATACCGATAGTAGTTCGCAAAACGATAGTGACGTTGCAACCGATGGTAGTAATACCGATACAAGCACTCAGGAATCTTCGGTCAAAGATGGGAGTGGCTCTGGCGCCAGTATCCATTTTAGCCTGTTGATGCTGCTATTTTGCACTGTGGTGATGCGCAGGAAAATCAATTTATGACTTATACCAATCACATTAAATTATTGCTCTCTCAGTGTGATTGGTATTACACATCAGGACAATAACCAATAAGGCAAATCAAGCGCTAGTGATTTGCCTTTATCTATCTAGCTCCTATCTAGTTGTTCTCTTTGAGATGCAACATCTTCTGTATATCATTGGCGGTTGCGAAATTATTACCCCCCTGATCGGCTCCGGTAATCCACCAATAAACCATGCCTGCATCTGAACAATCAAATTTATTGGTTTGAAACGGGACGATTCCGTCCTGTTCGGCATAGGCAAGCATTTCCCAGATAAACTTATAGCCAGGATTATCGTGATGTTTAGCCCAGTCCCATTGATGAATGGAAGTTTGCAAGCCAACATTTTGGTCGCCTATTTGATGTTCGGTAATGCCAAAGTCTAAAATCTGCTGCCAGGTAAAAAAGTCACCGCTGTTATCGTTTGCCGGATGATGAGAAACAATATGCACAAATTTAAGGGCTTGCGGGTTTGCCGCCGCAAGTGCGAAACCAATCAGATCCGGTTCACCAGCCTCAATTATCCAAAGCGGACTCTCAGCCGTGGAATCATTGATCGCATTCACTAGATCCTGGCTGGCAGCGGCTTGTTTTTCGCGACAGTTATAATGGTCATGTAAATGTTCAAATGGCCCAAATAGAGCAATACTTTTATCCGTCAGCTCATTGAGTATGCGTTGGCGTCTTTGTTCATTGTCTTTATCAATTTGGTATCTGGCTTTGTTGGTGAATGGATCGAGATCACAAGAATGAGAAACGTGCACCAACCTCTGCTCAAGCCCTGAGTGGTGTAATAGTCCAAAGATTACCGGCGTTGCACCAATATCATCAGGATCTGGAGAATTGCCGTCGATCACAATGGCCAGGCGACCTTCTGGAGGATTGACATGGTCTAATGGCACATCAGTAACATAGCGCTGCCAGAACGCGTTTACAGATACGGCATCCTGACCAAGATTTAGTATCCACCAAACAGCAACGGTATCTGAAAAGTCCACGCCGCCATTGGGGATCACGGAATAGTCGGCAGTAAAATTGCTGTCTGCAATAATCGCATCAGCTAGCTGCCAAAGGGTTCTTGCATGTTGGTTGGTGTTGCGTTTGTCGATGGCAGCCTTGAGCCATTTATCGCCATTTTCTACATAGATAGGAGTGGCCGGGCCGCGACGATTTTTGCGAATGTACAAACGTTTTGGTTTATTACCATCACCGATGGCGATGTAGTGTGTGGATTGTTTAACGAAAGCAAGCGCCTCATCACTCGTTTGTTGTTCGTTCCAGGCGCTGTGCTGAACGACAATTACGTTACTTTTTAGCGAGGACTTGTTTACGCCTTGTGCGATCAAACCGGCAAGCCATTGTGCGGTAAAGTCGGACTGACCAGCTTCCTGCACCCAAACACGCCCGCCACTATCCAGTATGTCTTTAGCGGTTTTTTGCACGAGCTCTACCGAGCCTTGCCAATGGGTGTTCGCATCAGTCCAGCCTTTGCCTGCGGGCCCAAAGGCTAGGGAAAACAAGCCACTAGCATCGATGTATTTACCTTGTTGGCTACCAATCGTGCCGGTAACGGCCAGGTGAGAGATATTGTTGAAATCTGGGTCAGCTAATAAGGAGCCCAGCGCAGCTACGGAATGGACATCATCAGCATCTGGTTTAACGTCAAATTGAGAAATTAAGATGTCTTTATCGGGATTGAAATAAGGCCTAGGGGCTTGTTGAGAACCTGCTGCGAAAACCAAATTGCTTGTAGCACACAGGGCGATGACCAGATACGCGATAAACCGTCTGGTATTTACGGAGTGGTTTCCAGATCTAAAAAACATTACTGATTTATTATTGTTGAATTTGATTGAAGATGATAATTTGTGGGGAGATGTTAATCAAGGTTGGAATGTGGTTTGTGCATTTATTCTGACTGACCAACAAAACGAGTAACCATGCATAAGCTATCTAAACGAATGTACATCAACCTTGTGGTGATGATTGTTTCTTTTCTGCAATTAGGTGTCGTCGCAGAAGCAAAACCAAGCGCTGCATACGGGGCAGACGAAGTTTCCCAACCTAATATTCTCTGGTTAGTGGTAGAAGATATGAGCCCGATTATTGCGCCGTATGGTGATCATACGATTGCGACACCGACCATAAGCCAGTTAGCGAAGGAAGGCGTAACCTACACCAATGTATATTCCACTTCCGGTGTCTGTGCCCCAAGTCGTGCAGCACTCGCTACTGGCATGTACCCGTCAGCGTTTGGTGCTAATCACATGCGCACCCATTCCGATACAGAGATAACCGGACTTCCCGCTTATGAAGCGATACCTGCGGCTGACGCTCGAATGCTGAGCCAATATCTGCAACAGCACGGATATTACACTGCCAATAATTTGAAAACCGATTATCAATTTAAAGCCCCGAAGTCGGCCTGGAATGAAAGCGGACCATATGCACACTGGCGAAAACGTCCCGCTGACAAACCTTTCTTTGCGGTTTTTAATTTTACTACGACCCATGAATCCGGATTGTTTGAGCCTTATGGTTTCAGGAAGATTGAATCGCGGCATTACTTTTCCGATGATGTAGCCAAAATCGCCAGATTACCTCAGCATCCATCGGCCAAGTCGGAACCAGCGAATACTGCCATGCATGTGCCGAAAAATACCGTATTCGATATTCCTCCTTACCTTCCAGATACTCCGTTGGTCAGACGAGATATGTGGAAGATGTATAACAATCTTGCGGAAACAGACAGGCAAATAGCGGCGATTATTCAGCAGCTCAAGGACGATGACCTATATGATCAAACCGTTATCCTCTTTTATTCCGACCATGGTGGCCCGTTGCCAAGGCAAAAGCGTTTAATTTATGACAGCGGATTGAAAGTACCACTCATTATCCGGTTTCCAAACGCCCAGCAGGGCGGAACTTCGGATCAGCGCTTAATTAGTTTTGTGGATTTTGCCCCTACCACTCTGGCGCTTGTCGGGGCACCTATACCTGGTCATATGCACGGTCAGAATTTTATTGGCAAGAGAAATGGCAGCGTTGCTTCAATGCCAAGGGAGTATATCCACGCAGCAGCAGACCGGTTTGATGGTTTTACCGATGCCATACGAGCGGTTAAAGATAAGCGCTTTAAATACATTCGTAACTATCGGCCCGAGCAAGGCTATTATTTGCCGGTCAGTTACCGTGAAAAAATTCCGACGATGCAAGAATTACTCCGGCTTCGGGATGACGGCGCTCTTGATGAATTTCAGCGGCAATGGTTTCGAAGCCGAAAACCTAAAGAAGAGTTATTTGATACGTTAACCGATCCGCATGAACTCCACAATCTCGCTGAAAATGAAGAGTATAAACAACCATTATTGCGATTACGGCGGGAAATGGATCGTTGGCTAACCGCCATTAAGGATACGCCTAATTTACCTGAGAGGGCACTAATCGACAAATTATGGCAGGGGGCTGATGTTCAGCCGAAAACAGCACCGCCTGAGGTGAGCTTTTTAAAGGGCAGAGCTATAATCAGCAGCCAAACACCTGGTGCGAGTATTTCTTATCGAATACTGGGTGAGGCGGCCAGAGAAAGTGCCTGGTTGATGTACCAAACGCCCATCAAAGCGCAATCGGGGATGAAGATTGAGGTTGTCGCCCATCGCATCGGTTTTCTGGAAAGTGATATCGTGACCGTTTCCGTACCTTGAATCTCTAATTTGAGCCTTGTTGATTCTATTTGATATTTTATGAGCGATCTTGATCTGTTATGGTTTTTTAGTATAGTTGTCTAAGTTTTGTGCGCTGATCGAAGCGATAATTGCCGCTGTTAGCCAAAAAGCGAATCAATGCCGGTGTAAACAACCATAAGGCATGACATAAGAATAGATAACAAAAATAAAAACAAGATAACAATAAGGTCAATATGATACTCACGAATAATAAAATAGCCTGTATGGCTAAACCTGTGTTGCTTGCGATTGCATGTCTGGGGATAGCGATGCAAGTAAATGCTCAGGTAACGCTTGAAGAACAAGTAAAAATTACCGATTTCGGTCTGCATTTTGATGGCAAAGATCTTGATCATGGCAACGTTAATAATCCCGATACCGGTGATAAATATGATTTCTTCTTTGGTCGTAACATTTCAGCTCATGGCGATGCCGTAAAAACCTACAAACACTATGTTTTTATGACCTGGTATAAAGGTGGTAAAAATGAGCGCAATGTCATGCTGAGTCGATATAATTCTCAGACAGGTACATTGGCAACCATTGAATTTCCCCATCGTCATACTGGTTTTCGAGGTGACCCATTAGTCGGTGAATCTCATAACACCATAGGCTTAGCGGTTAGCCCAATCAATGGCACCATCCATATGGTGTATGATATGCACGCCTATGATGATAATAATCACGGCGGCAAATTTGTTAATGACTTTTTTCGCTACTCATTCAGTTTAGCCGGTGCGGCAGACCTGCCAGATGCAGAGTTTACTCTGGACAAATTTGTCAAAGATACGAGTGCTGTTAGTCAGGGCGACGATGATTATAAGCATCTCACCATGACAGGAAATTTAGCGGACAAAGGTAATTTTGCGCGTTTAACCTATCCCAAATTTTTCACCAATACCGACGGTACGTTGTTGCTATACATGCGCTTAGGCGGTAACAACAACGGCGCCTATGTATTTAATCGATATGACGCCGAAAATGAAAAGTGGTCGACATTTACCAAATTTAACCATAACAATCAGAAAACAAGCCACGACAACGAATATAACTGGGGCTTGTATGGCAATATGAAGTATGTCAATGGCAAGCTTCGAGTTGGCTTCCAGCAACGTAGTAGTGATAATGCCGATAGGTATACCTACCAAAATGGTGTTTATTATGCGTATTCAGAACACCCGGAAGGCTTTGGCGATTGGAAAAACCACAAAGGCGAACCGATGACCTGGCCATTGGTCAATTCAGATGAAATCAAGGTGTTTGAACCCGGTGACTATATTGACCATACCGAAGCAAACTCGGTGTATATCGTTGGCAGTTTTGACTGGACCGTAACGAAAAACGAAGATATTCATATCATCAGTAAAGTTCGTTCTTCCGATAGGAGTCGACCAGACTATCAGGAAATCTATCTGCATTCATACAAACCCTCTGGCGCTCAAGACTTTATTGTATCGTCTGATTTTGCGGGCGCTTCATCGATATACACCTCTGGCGATAATATTTACATTATCGGATTAGATAATGGTTACCCGTATGTGGAAAAAGCCAAGGGTGGGACCAATGACTTTGTTCGTGTATACGAACAAACACAGGGTACTAAGTTCGATCATGGAACCATATACATCAATGACGGTAAGGTCTACTTCTACTTAATGGAGCAGGCGTCTGGCAATGCGATGCCACTGTATTTGCAAATCATTGATTTGGACCTAGAGGGTGAGGCAAATGCACCACGGGTAGCGTTCCCGTCATCGGCGATGTCCGTTGAAGAGGGCTTTGAAAAATTAACCTTGACGATTAATGCTGAAAGTCCGGTTGCAGGTCGTAACATTGAATCTGTCACCTTATACCTGAACGATGCAGAAGTTCGCACCGATACGTCACTTCCATACTTATTTGGGCATGGTTCAAAGCCACATGAAACAGGGGCGATGGGCTGGTTAGCAACCCATTCACTTAACCCAACGCCATTAACGGTTGGCACGCATGTATTTAAGGCGATAGCAACGGACAGTGAAGGTGAAACGGGTATTGCAACAATGACCCTGACCGTGAAGTCAAATGGCCCGACGGTTGCGTTTCCGGCTCCGACAATGACGGTTGATGAAGGCTATGAAAAATTATCTATTATGTTAGACGCAGCAACTGCCGTTGACGGTCGTGAGATTGAATCGGTTGCGCTATATATTGATGAACATTTGGTGCGCGTTGATACGTCGCTTCCGTACCTGTTTGGCCATGGCTCAAAGCCTCACGAAACAGGTGCCATGGGTTGGTTGGACACCCACGGTGAAAACCCTGCGCCATTGGGTCCTGGTGTCTATACGTTCTCAGCAATTGTCACCGATAGTGCAGGGGACGTAGGTGAAGCGAGCATGGTGCTCACCGTTAAAGGCGAGCCAAAACCTCCAACGGTTACGTTTCCGAATGATGTGGTCACCGTATATGAGGGGTATGAAAAGCTGGGCATGACGTTGCAAGCCGATACCTCTGTAGAAGGGCGAACGATTAAATCTGTTACCTTATATCGGAATGAGCAACTTGTGCGCGTAGATACTCGACCTGTCTGGAACTTTGGTCATTCCTTTGCTCCTTATGAATTTGGCGCAATGGGGTGGTTAGAACGACATGAGCCAAACCCATCTCCACTTACGGTTGGTACCCATACGTTTACAGCAATCGCAACGGATAGTGCTGGTTTGCAGGGAGAGGCAACGATGACGCTGATTGTTAAGGCCGTGCCACCACCAAGCATAAGCTTTGTTGAGTCCGATATTGAGTTACGTGTTGGTTATGAGTCGTTATCATTATCTGTGAATGCTTTGTCTGAGTTGAGTTGGGTGGATATTGAACATGTCGACTTATACTTAAATGACATACTCATTCGCGATATTTATGATGCGCCATTCACTTGGGGTGGAGAAAGCTATCCGGCTGAGTTGTTAGGCCTCCCGGCAGGAATCCATACCATCAAAGCGCTTGCTACGGATAGCTATGGAAATACATCCGAGGCACAAATGACAATGCTAGTCAGGCCATCGGTCGTGTTTGTCGATTCGGAACAGCAACTTCATTTAGCCAGTAACTTACTTGACGGCGATGTCAGTGATGAATCAAGTTGGGGCGCTACCGAAAACGGTACCAAGGAAGTCATCATCGACTTAGGCGAGTCAAAGTTAATCACTGGGACGAAACTATGGACCACTGCTGGCGAGCAGATTAACTATCAGGTTTATGTATCAGACGGCCCAGGATTCGAGTTTGTGAAGGTGGCGAAACATCAAAATAAACACAGCGATGTTCAACCGACATTAACCGAATTTGTTGCGCAGGGACGATTGATTAAACTTATGGTGATCGGTAACTGGCCGAATATCAATGAATTTGAAATTTTAACCCAGTAACTTACACAATCATACGTGCAATCGTTCGTGCAACGATAGGCATGGAGATCGCAGGCTCACTCTCGCGCTCACATCACTCGTGGTGTTGATGCGACGGTGAGCGTACTGTGTTTCAGGTGAATATATTTATCATACCTTAATCAACTCAAAGCGTAATTGAGGTATTCTGCCAGGACGTTAACAATGAAAATATGTGGCAAATTTTTTACGATTTCCCTCTTGCTCTCGGCCGTGGCGGTATCTGGCTATGCTCAGGAAAACCAATCACCGAAACCGTGGAAGGCTATTTTTGACGGTCATTCTCTAAATGGCTGGACCCCAAAATTTGCAGGGTATGCGTTAGGGACTAACTATAAAAATACATTTCGAGTCGAAGATGGCTATTTAACAACAAACTACGACCAGTATGACAGCTTTAACTTTGAGTTTGGCCATTTGTATTACCAGAAACCGTACTCTCATTACCGCTTACGGGCGACATACCGATTTTTACCTCAACAGCTACCGGGTTATCGCAATGCCTGGAAAAATAATGGTTTTATGATCCATGCGCAACCGCCAGAATCGATGACTCTAGAACAGCGGTTTCCTGCAAGTATTGAGGTTCAGTTACTAGGCGCCGATGCCGATACCGAATTCCGACCAACGGCGAATATCTGTACGCCAAATTCTCATGTTAAAATAGCTGGAGCATTAATCACCAAGCACTGCATCAAATCTAACTCAAAAACGTACCGAGGCGAACAATGGGTAACCATTGAAATTGAAGTTAAAGGTCATGAAATGATCAAGCACTGGATCAATGGTGAATTAGTGATGGAATACCATGAGCCGGTACTGGATGAAGAATCACAACATCTAAGTAAATTTTACGACGGCGGCGCAATGAAATCCGGCTATATCGCCATACAAGCAGAAAACAGTAGGGTGCAGTTCAAATCGATTGAATTGCAAGAGTTATAATACCGTGAGACTTGCAACCGATAAACCTTAAGTCAGCATTGAGCAATTGTCCGCCTGATGAGCAAATTGGTAATTATCGACTAGTATTAAAGTTAGTTTAATACCGATAATAATAAGCTCGAGTTTACATGGAATTGTTAGGCTTGATAGGTTACGGACTCAGCTGTCTGGCTTATCTTATTTTTTTCTTGTTATTACTGGCATCCCGCCAGCAATCTCTCAGTGGTACTCTGACACGTGTGTTAGGGGCTGTTCTCTGCATTTCTTCGCTTATCAGCTGTTGGCAACTGTATCAGGGCTTTAGCTTATTATACGTTTTGTATTTTGAAGCCTTAAAAAACGTTCTGGTAACGCTGCTCATTCTTGGGGTAAAACTCCGTTCCGCGTCATTGAAGGAATTGTTAAGCCACCGGGAAACCCACCAATATCTGATGGCGATAATCGTTTTGGTCACGATTTCGGTGTTCAGTATTATCACCAGGCAAAATTTTGTCTGGGTATTTATAGGCTTTATGGCGCTAAATCTGTGGCCGCTGGTGCTGCTAGAGCAAGTATTTCGCAATGCGCAAAAACGCGCTCGTTGGGCGGTGTGGCCTTTTGTTTTTGGCCTTGGCAGTATGCTGGTGTTCGACTTTGTTATTTTTGCGCAGGGCGCCCTGATTAATCAACTGGATTTCAATTTCTGGTATTTGCGAGGGTTTCTGAGTGCGGCAATGATGCCGTTTATCCTGTTAAGCTCAAAACGCATTAAAAACTGGTCTTCTGATTTATTCATTTCCCGGGACGTAGTCTTTTATAGTTCGATCTTGGTGCTCAGTGGTATCTACTTGCTGCTTTTGGCCTTCACTGGTTATGTTATTCGCTTTCTGGAAGGGCAGTGGAGTGAGCTGTTAAGCATTGCGTTTATGTGCCTTGGGATACTGGTGTTGTTTGCGGTTCTATTGACTCAGAATTTTCGTAATCGAATTCGGGTATTTATCTCCAAACATTTTTTTGCCAATCGCTATGACTATCGGTTGGAGTGGCTCAACCTGATTGCCGCCATAGAACGCAGCAATAGTCAGGATATTTATGAAAGTGCCTGTAATGCATTAAGTGAAGTTTTGCAGTTGGACGGGTGTATTTACCTGCAACTGAACAATGTAAATCGTCTTGAAATTATGAATTTTGGGCAACTTAAACCAGACGCCAGCGCGTTGGCGCAGTTGGACGGTCTGGTCAGTTATTTTCAGAGCCAAAATTGGATCATTGATTTGGCTGAATTGCAGTCTTCACCGGATATATACAAGGATTTGCAGCTTGATGAAGCGGCCCTGTTGAATGATAACATTGAGATCTTGGTGCCGGTATTTTTTCAGCAGCAGTTGACCGGGGTTTTTGCGATGACCCGACCGGCCAATAAAGGGTTGTTAAACTGGGAAGATCGCGATTTTCTATTTGCACTGACCAAGCAACTTGGCAATTACCTGTCGTTGCAGGAAACCCAGAAGCAGCTCGCCCAGACCCAGCAATTTGCTGTATTTCATCGTATGTCTGCCTTTGTGCTTCATGATCTGAAAAACATTCAGGCGCAGCTTAGCCTGATTAATGCCAATGCTGAGCACCACAAAGACAATCCGGAATTTATCGAAGACGTGTTTGCAACGGTGGACTCGGCTAGCATGCGATTGCAAAAGGTGGTGCGGCAATTGGCGACGAAGTCGATGGAGAAAATCAAAGAACCCAAGCAGCAAGTTGAGATCAAATCATTGCTAGAAGCGACGATTACGTTGGCCAATATGCACCAACCTAAAGTGACTCTTGACTGCCCATCAGGACTTTATGTGTATGCTGACAAAGAACGCTTTGCCGGTGTCATGATGCACCTAATTGAAAATGCACAGCAGGCAAGTAACCCCGAGGAACAGGTGCAACTCATTGGTATAAAACAGGAAAATAGACTAATACTAAGTATACGTGACACGGGTTGTGGGATGACTCAATCGTTTATACGGGACAAGCTTTTCACGCCTTTTTCAACCACAAAAGGCAATGCGGGAATGGGAATTGGCGTTTACGAAGCACGTCAATTCTTTGAAGAAAATTCTGGACTCATGTCAGTACACAGCGAAGTGGGCAAGGGTACGACTTTTACCATCGAAATGTCGCTTAGCGAATATCAGGAAATTGGATATAACAACCATGGAAAAATTATTAATTGTTGATGACGATGAAGGCATCCAAAAGCAGTTAAAGTGGAGCCTTTCAAATTATCAAACCATTTTTGCCACTAACCGTCAGGCAGCCATCAATGCACTAAGGTTGCATGAACCTAAGGTCGTCCTCTTAGACTTGGGTTTGCCCCCCGATACCGCCAATGCCAGTGAGGGATTAAAAACCCTGGAAGAAATTATCGCTTTGGCCCCTTTCACTAAGGTTGTCGTCATCACTGGCAATGACGATCACCAGGTGGCGCTCCAAGCCATAGCAAATGGTGCGTATGATTTTTATCAAAAACCGCTCGATGCCGATGTGATTAATGTGATTGTTGATCGCGCGAACAATGTATCTACCATTGAGAAAGAAAATCGCGTGATCCGCGAGCTGGCCGGCGTTGATTCTGGAATCATTGGTAGCAGCGATGTGATGGAGAATCTTCGCATGCGCATTAAGCGGATTGCGCCGACAGAAATTACCGCATTATTGCTTGGTGAGAGTGGTACGGGGAAGGAAGTTGTCGCAAATGCCATCCACAAATTAAGCAATCGAAAAAAGAAACCATTCGTCGCTATAAACTGTGCATCGATCCCCGACACCTTGCTTGAAAGTGAATTGTTTGGTTTTGAAAAAGGTGCCTTTACCGGCGCTCATCGAACCACCAAAGGCAAGATAGAAATGGCCCAGGGTGGAACCTTGTTTCTTGATGAAATCGGCGATATGCCCTTCAATTTGCAAGCTAAACTGTTACGTTTTTTGCAGGAGCGAGTCATTGAACGGATCGGCGGACGCGCTGAAATTCCTGTGGATGTGCGCGTAGTTTGCGCAACTAATCAAAATCTGCAGGCGATGGTGGCAGATAAAACCTTTCGTGAAGACCTGTATTACCGTGTTAGTGAAATGGTCTTTGCGATACCGCCTCTTAAAGACAGAGAGTTTGATGTGTTGATTTTGGCTCAGTACTTTTTATTGCAATATGCCAAAGACTACAATGTCAAAGTGCAGGGCTTTTCAGATTCCGCGGTAAATGCGTTGAAAAGCTACCATTGGCCGGGCAATATTCGTGAGTTGCAGAACAAGATTAAATCGGCGGTGATACTCGCAACCTCAGGGCAGGTAACCGCGGCAGATTTAGGGTTTGAGGATATTGATGAGACATCTTCGCCGCTAGATTTAAATCTCCGTGTTGTCAGGGAGCGGGCAGAATCTGGTGCCGTTAGCAAAGCCTATGCACTTGCCGATGGTAATATGAGCCGGACGGCGGAACTACTAGGTGTAACGAGGCCAACACTTTATGCGTTGGTTGAAAAGTATTCGATGCAGTTAAAATCACAGGAAGCCTGATAGAACTATCGGAGTTTTGGTTAAAACAAAACCGGGCCTGCATCCAGGGCCCGGTTTTTTTATTGCTGTTGTTGATGCTGAATAAGCGCGAATTTTAGCCTTAGCGTTGGCAAGGCTATATCGAATGTCAGGGACTTAATGCCTGACAATCAGGCGGCTACAGTCCGAGACGCTTGCCATTGTCGTCCATGTGCTTTTCAAGAATACTAAGTTGCTCTTCATTCAACACAATTTCCTCTTCATTCACTTTATTTTCTAAAGCTTTTACGCGTTTAGAGTAGTTTTCCAGATTGTGTTTCAGCCAGATGGAGCGTACGGCCGAACCGGATATAAACACGCCTTCATCCCGCAACGCATCACTGGCTTTATATTGGCCATCGTCCGGATGTGAAATGGCATACTCGATCACGGCGCGTTCAGTGACAGGGTCGATAGCTTTTTTAATGGTTTCCTGCCGAGGTTGCGGTTCTCGCTCTGTCGCTAACGCCACTTTTTGTTCGATTAACTTGTCCAAATCCCGACTGATGCTCATTTTATGATCGATGCTTTCTTGCAAATAATCGGCGATTTTTTTCAACGACTTAAGTATGCGTTTGTCGGTCAAACGCGCATCTTTGCCAAGAGATTTCGTTTTGTGATTGTTTTTTGAATGGTCGGGCGCTTCGGTTGGTACCGTGTTATTTTCCGCCGCTGGCTGAGAGGTACTCAGTTCCTCGGCGAACTCTTCACTTACCGCCTCTAAATCTTCGCGAATTAAAAACCGTTTATTATTTAAGAAACCGTAAAGTAACACTCTATCGACAAACAGGTTTATCTTTCGTGGGATACCAAGGGTTTTTTGTTTGATGTATTCATAACAGTCATCATGGAATATTTGTAGTGGCTTTTCACTGACCAACTCCAGACGATGTTTAATGTATTGAGATATTTCTTCCGTCGTTAATGGCTGGAGGTGGCAAGACGCAATTATGCGTTGTCGAAACTGCTCCATTCCCTGACTTTGGATGATTGGCTTTAGCTCTTCCTGACCAAGCAAAAAGCTTTGTAATAAGGGTTTATTATTTCTTTGAAAGTTAGACAACATCCGCAATTCTTCAACCGTTTCCGCCGGCAGGTTTTGTGCTTCATCTACCAGCAGTAGTGCGCGTTTTCCCTGGCTATTTAGCGCCAAAAGGTGTTGTTCAATCGCTTGTAACAGGCTTGCCTTGCTGCGATTTTCTACCGGCATTTTAAACTTACGGACAATGGCCCGAAGCAAATCGTCCGGGGACAATTTGCTGGTTACGATTTGAATTGCTTCTATGGAAGAATCTTTGATGCGATGCAACAAACTTTGCGCCAGCATGGTTTTACCGGTACCAATGGGACCTGTGATTACAATAAAGCCTTCGCCTTGCTCCAAACCATATTGGAGATAGGAAAGAGCTTGAGTGTGTTTTGCCGAACCAAAGAAGAATTTAGGATCTGGATTCAACTGAAATGGTTTGGATTTAAAGCCATAAAAATTTTCGTACATATCAGAACTCTTTAACCAGTTTAATGCCAATGCGATTTTCGTTGTAGTTCAACAAGAATCGGTTAGAACTTCGGTTTAAATGTTGACCGTAGATTGTCATTGTCAGAGAAGAATTTAAATCCTCTACCCATTCAGCCGACCAGATGCGGTAATGGTCAATCTGCTCTTCTGCTTCATCAAAATCGCGATCAAATTCATTTTTGAAGAATGTAAAGCTTGCATCGAGCGTGACGTTGCGATTGATTTCTCGCGAAGCACCAATATTGATGTAGTTGTAATTATCGTCGTCACCAAATTCCAGCTCGGTACGTTTTGTTTTTCTTAACCCTATCCGGTAGCTGGTTCTTTTAAGGGATAATGTGGTGCTAAAATTTAATGTTTTGTTAAGGCTGTAGGTCTCTGACTGACGCAAGCCAACGTCGGATGCAAAGCCCACAAAGGTATAACCTGTCAGGTCAAACGATTCATCCGGGCCGACGATACAACTGGAAAAATCGTCCGGTGTCAAACCTAAACACCAAACTTCTAACTCCTGATCAACAAAATTGTATCGATCAAACAGCTCAACGGCTTCGTTATAGCTCAGCGTTGTACTTAATTTACGCATTCTGTGACGAAAAGACGCTTGATAGGCATCGCCATAAAAACGTTGAAAATATTTGGCCTTCAATTGTGTTCGAGCCGACGGTTGCCAGTTAATTGAGCCACTGACATAATCTTCAGGCGGATCCAAAAAGTCCTGTTCAGGGATTTCCGCGGAATCTTCATCAACCTGGTTCCAGGCTACATCGATGTCCAGACTGTTTGTCACTTTCCAGCGCACCCCTACACCGATCGACGACGTCCCCTGTATCTGGGTATCGAGTAAGTTGCCATCGGTATCTTCATCATAAAAGCGTACAAAGGGGTTTAATTTGAATGGCGTAATCCAGCCAATAACGATATCCGCATTCCAATACTGGCCACTGCGGCGATTATTTGAGGTGTCGAGGATTTGGCCACTGGCATCCCAAAAAACATTACGGGCAGCACTGCCACTTTGGGTGTTGAAAAACCCACTGTAGCCTTCTCGATCGCCGATAGCATCCTGAGCCGTATCGTACAGATAGGCCAGTTGCGCAGACGTGATCACGGACGAAGATGTCACACTATACTCGAGGCCTGCACGAAAGCGCTGGAATTGCACCGTATTACCGGCGACCAGATCTGCTAGCGCATTCCTAGCACTATTTTCTGCAACATTATCAATGGAATATGAGGCGAACGCAGCCAAGCCTTCTGGCAATAGTTCGATGCGGCCAAAAGCCTCCATTTGATTAAAGTTATCCCGTGCGCCTAAATCATGGCTATATAAAACTTGGATAAACTCGTAATCAACATTGGCAATGGCCCCACCTGACACATATTGGGCATTGATACCGGGCGAGATTAGCGTAACAAAACTTATTGTCTCATCATCAGGAGACAGTTCAACGTTATCCGTAACGACCTCTTCAACAGAAACCCTGGGGGTAATAATCCAAGGTTCTGCGTAGGATGAAAAGGTTAAAACAGTGCATACAGCGAGTACAGATAACTTATTGAATAGTCTTATTATCGTATCCGTAACTATTGTTGCCATATAATTCCTTATGCGTTTGCAACACTTTATTCAACACCAGTCCTTTAGCTAAATCTTCATTTAACATGGCACAGGCTCTATTTACTTTTTGTATTGATGTTTTATTTTCTTCTACTGCAATAATGGCCTGTCCCATTAATTGCGACAACGCGGCAGTTTCAGTTAACCCCAGGATCGGTGGGCAATCAAAAATAACGATGCGATCGGGATAGCGGTTTGCTAATTCTTCGATAAGGGATGTCATTTTTGCACTGGCCAGTAATTCGTTAGCCAGATAATGCGGAGTACCGGTCGGCATGATTTTCAGCTTTTCGACATTGGTGGAGTATATGATATCGCCTGGCTCTTCAATATTTCCCAGCAAGTATTCAATGAGTCCTTTTCGGGGCTTAATGCCACAATGACGCAAAACACTTGGTTTGTAGATATCGGCATCTACCAGTAACACGGTTTTATCCTGCTCAGCGGCAATACTTAGCGCGAGATTGATCGCAATAAATGTCTTGCCTTCGTCGGCAAGAGCGCTGGACACCATAACCAGGTTACGATGTTTAACGTGATTCGCCTTCGATTTTAATGCATTGCCTAACAGGTTACGTTTTATTTCCCGGAACTCTTCCTGGATACGATGATTCTGAGTGCTGTCTTGCGCTGTTAAAAAGCCCAGATTATCCAGCATTTCCAGATCAAGCTGTAAAACATCGTTGTCCAATACGGGATCTTCAGTCGGGGCGCTTATCGGCTCGACATCATCGATTTCAACGGCAGCATTATCTACCAGCACGGGTTCACTGACTTCTGTGTCTGCAGCGGTTGCTGCGACCGTTTCATTAACCTCTAGCGGTTGCGCCTGCGCTTTGCTGGCGGATACCGCATCCGTTTCTTTGGATTTTGCGGCAGTCGCTGCGTTTTCACTAACCGAAGTTGCTGGCGCTTTTGCTCGTTTTTTAACGGCTTTTTTTCTCGCTGGCTGCTTAGTGTCTACACGTTCTTCTTTAGCTTTATTGGCTAAGTCGGCTTGCTTTTTTGCTAGTGCTTGTTCAATCGTAGACATATCAATACACCTTGGTTTGTTGAGTTTGCGGAGCTTGGCTGGAGGTTGAGTAACCGATAAATCCAGCAAGCAATACCAGGAGCAAAATATTTGAAATAATAAACATTCGGGTTTTGCGTTTTTCTTTATCCATTAGACCAATGGCGCTTGCTGCTGTCACAACCCCCATAACTGGCATGTTCAGGGCCCGTGAAAGTTGACTAGAAGATACGACCACTGGATTTGCTTGAGTCATCATAAATGCCGCACCGATACCTGAACCCAACCCTAACAAAAGAACACCGAGATAGAATAGGATGCGATAGGGACCACTCGGTTCTGACGGCACTTGTGGTGGATCGATGACACGAAACTGAATTTTATCGGAAGTTTCATCATGTTGTTTGGCCATCAACGCGGTTTCTTTACGAGATAACAGTTCTTCGTATTTGCTCTTGTTGATCTCATAACCACGATTCAGTGCGACCATTTCAGCTTCGATATCCGGTAATGTGCGGATCTTTTCGGTTAAATCATCGACCTGAGATTGATAATTGTTTGCGCGAACCTGTAAAGATGCGATTTCATTTTCGATCTGGTTCACCAGAATACGCATTTCCTGATAGACAGGGCTAGCGTTTGCAGCGCTGAGATTGACACTTTCCCCACCCTCGCTTTCAGCAGTAAGAGCCAGATAGTAAGCTTCAATTTCTTCTTTACGCAGACGGCTAAGCTCATCCAGACGACGGCGAATTTCTATGACATCCGGATGTTTTTCGGTGTAACTGATCAGAGCGGTATCCAGATTAGTTTTTAATCCTTGGATGCGTTCATCATAGGTCGTTGATATCGCATCATTATCAAGAATGTTTTCCGATAGTGACTGCCCCGATACATCTTCCTTAGAAAGTTGCCCCTGTGCTGATTCTAAACGGCTCTGTGCTTCCATCAACTGTAGGTTGGTTTCCCGAAGTCGGGTCTTAGCGGAATTCAAAGCGGCGTAAAAGCCTCCGGTATTGCTAGGCAATATGCCGGTATAGCGTTTTTTGAACTCGGTCAGACGTTTTTCTGCCGATACTAATCGGTTTTCGTAATCACGAATTTGTTTATCCAGGAATTTTTGCGCAGTATCTGTGTCGCTTCGGGTTTCCCCTAAGGTGTTTTCAATAAAAACCGTCAGTGCGGCCTGAACGATATCTTTAGCAACCTGAGGATCTTGTCCTTCGTAGGCAATATTGAATATGTTTTCTTTGCCAACCGGGGATATCGACATGTTACTTTTCAGATCATCAAGGATGGCTTCAAATTCTTCCGAATCTTCCGCCTGCAAATCGAGATCTGTCATTCGCGCAATCTTGGTGAGGTTCGGACGACCCAGTAATGTCTTCACCATCAGACGAACTTGATAGTCGGGATCGGTTTCCACCATCAAACCCTTCATTAATGGGCGAAGCAATGATTGTGTGTCAACGTAAACCTGTGCACTGGCCTCATATTTGTCGGGCAATGCACTAACTGCCAACCAACCAACCGGACAAATTATCCATGTTGCTATTAAGATGTAGTGTTTCTTAGCCCATACACCTAGCAGTATTTCCTTCAGTCTTTCAATTTGTTCGTACATGATGTGAGTTCTTTTTATTGAAAATTAAAACCATGCTTCCGGGATCACGATGATATCGCCCGGTAACACATCGACGTTTGCGCTAATGTCGCCATCTTTTATCAGATCTTCGATATTCAGCAGGTACTGCTTTTGCTCGCCATTCTCAACACGGACTAATACTGACTGGTTGCCATCGGCAAACTGGGTCAGACCACCAACGGCGATCATGACATCAAGAAGAGTCATGTTCTGTCCGTAGCTAACTGCGCGAGGTTGAGCGGCTTCACCAATAACTCGGATCTGCTCACTATAGGGGCCGACAAAACGGTTTACTGTCACCGTTACGATGGGTTCCCTTAGGTAGGTAGACAGTTGCTCTTCAATATTTCGAGCAAGCTGCGTGGGAGTTTTACCCGATGCCATAATATCCTCCACCAAAGAGGTGGTGATTTTGCCATCTGGGCGAACAATAAAACTGCCAGAGACGTCTGGGTTGCGCCAGACAAAAATATTCAATTGGTCACCAGGACCGATTAAATAGTTGTAGGAATCCGCGGTTTCGGTTTGCGCGGGGTGGACTGTCGCAGAGGGTAATGATTGATTTGAACTACATCCAGTTATTATCCCTAAAAAGACAATAGCAACCATTATCTTTCGTATAGTCAAAGTTCCTTTCGCCATAACTTAATGCCTTCATTGCTAAAGATTATTTTTGGTTTATACAAATGTTAGTTCATAGATTTAAATTTTGCGCAAATTTTGATCGAAAAATATCTGGGAGGTGAGATTTCTTGAACTATAGTTAAGTGGCAAAAGGGATTTTCCCAATCTAACCAAAACAATAAAGGAATATGGGGTAGCGTTCGTGCAAAATAAAAACACTAACTATTACGCGGTCTTATTAAGGCTGCTTATTCTTACCGACTTTTCAATTTTCTTCATTACATTTGCTGTCAGCAACAAATTTGTACTCCAACATTTCAATAATTTGGAAGTCTTGGGGTATTCGTTGTTTTTTGCTTTTGTGATGCAGTTATCGTTTTTAGGGTTAGGCCTGTATAAACCTAAGTTAAGGGACAAGTGGTGGGGCATGCTACGCCGTCTCATATTAGCGACGGCGTTGAGTTTCTTGTTTTTGATGTTGGTTCAGACATTATTTCAGCAATCTTACTATCTGACCCAGACTCTGTTTAATGCCTGCTTATATAGCTTGCTGGCGACTCTGGCCATCAGGACACTATTATTGAAAATTAATTTTCTGGGGTTTGCCAAAAGAAATGTTCTGATCATGGGGTCTGGTGAGCGCGCCATGATTATTGAAAACCGAATGCGACGTAAAATTGATCGCCAAGGGTTCAATCTAGTCGGTTATGCGCAAATGCCAGGTGACGCGAATGCTGCGATTCCTGCGGCAAAAATAATCAAGCTTGAGCAATCGCTATCGGAATATGTCGTAACTAATAATATTCATGAAATTGTTATTGCTACCGATGAGCGGCGTGATAACCTGCCGGTTGAAGAGTTGTTTGCCTGTAAGCTCAAGGGGGTAGTGGTCTCGGATATCCTTGACTTTTTCGAACAGGAAACAGGACAAATAGCGGTCAACCTTATTTACCCAAGTTGGCTAATATTCTCGGAAGGATTCTCTTCTTCTAATGAAATCCGAAATAACCTGGATTGGCTTTTTAATGCGTCGATAGCGTTTCTATTATCGCTTGTGACCTGGCCAATCATGTTGTTGGCTTATGTTGCGATAAAACTGGAAGACGGATTTCGCTCTCCCGGTTTTTACTGGCAAGAACGGGTGGGGTTAAATGGTGAAATTTTTCGTATTGTGAAATTCCGTAGTATGAAAGTTGATGCCGAACGCAACGGCATTAAGTGGTCTTCAGCCGAAGATGACAGGGTAACCAAGGTCGGTCGCTTTATCCGTAAATATCGTATAGATGAGTTACCACAAATATATAATGTGATGGTCGGAGATATGGGCTTTGTTGGGCCTCGTCCGGAGCGCCCTGAGTTTGTGAGTCACTTACAGCAGGTTATTCCTTACTATTATGAACGTCATAACGTTAAATCCGGTCTAACCGGATGGGCACAGCTTAAGTATCCATATGGTTCAAGCGATGAAGATGCACAGGAAAAATTGAAGTACGATTTGTACTACATAAAGCATCGAAGCTTCTTAATGGATTTACTTATCCTGATACAAACCGCTGAGGTGGTTATCCTTGGCAAAGGGCGATAGTTTTTGATTTAGCATATTTTTGCAGATGTTGAATTTCAAATCGCTCACTGTGCATTGACTGTCGACGGAAAATCTCGGCAGTTCAAAGCGATTTTCCAGGATGTTGGTACAATAGTTGTGTAAGAACGTAAATGCCAATTGATAACCGCTGTTCCGCAATAGGCTGGTCGTGGTTTCATTGTAAGTATTCTCTCCGCCCACTGGGTAAGCAAAGGTACTAATCGTGGTATTTAACTGTTGTTCCAGGCGCTGCTTAGATTCAATGATCTCATAGGCCTGCTGTTGCTCGGATAGGTGAGAAAGGATCTGATGACTACAGGTCTGTGAGCCTATCGAAATACCATTTGCATGTATTTCGCGAAGCATATCCCAATTCATAAATAATGATTCAGAAGCGGTGATTTCATTTTCCGCGACCCCACAGGCCTGACGCAGCATAGCAAGCTTTTGCGGCATGGTTACCCGATGATTTTGCTTCATGTAGCGAAGCATCATACGAATTTGTTCACTCAGTGGACTCTGTGGCCAATGTATTGGCAGTTGCCATTGGCGCAGCAACTCGTAGTCAACCTGTGTATTTCTTAATAGCCATGCCACCTCATCCCACCAGGGCACTGATGGCTTATCAATAAAATCGGTAGCGATAAAAAATGTTGCGGGCAAACCTGCTGCTTTTAATAACGGATACGCATACTGATAATTATCCTGATAACCATCATCAAAGGTAATAATCGCCAGGCGTTCTTTAATCTGCGTGTCGTTGCGCATTAGCGCGATTAATTCCTCGGCACTAATAACATCAAAATTACGTTTATAAAACGTCAGGTGGGATTCAAACTGCTCGGCACTGCAACTAAATAAGTTAGGATCGAACTGAGTATCGTTTGGTTCACCGATGCGATGGTAATTAAAACCATATAAGCCGTTAGGTCTGAACTTCCAGGTCAGCCAACTAAGCCCTGAGTATTTAAATAAATCTGCTTTGTAATCCATTTTATGCCTTATGCTTTAATTCTTCTTTGAAAATATCGGCAACTTTATATTCGGGTCTGGGAATAATAAAATCGCGATAGTCGCCCGGCTCTCCTTGCACGTCGGCTTCCGCAGCTTTAATTATGTTGTACATTTCGCGGGCAGAAACATAATGCAGTTTGTATTTTTTACCATCATTGTAAGTATTTTCCAAATATTCACACATATCCACAAACGGTTTTCCAAGCAAGGTATCCATCGATTCTTCCTGAGTTCCGTGGGTGTGTATCTTAATAAATAGCCAGTCTTCTTTATTTTTGACGCTGATTTGGGTGTTTACCCATAGATCAATTCGGTCGGATGACGGTGGCATATTGCCGCGGATATCTGAGTTTTCAATTTGGGGAAATATTTTCTTTTTCAGTCGCCGCCAGTTTAGCGCCAGTGGACCGGTGATAATCATCAGATCGCCCCATGGCGAACCATTGCGCTCCACCGGCTTGCCGACGTTGTGGGAATTGGGATGTCCAGGATTGTCCTTAGCGTAATAGATCTCGTTGGCAAACGCTGGCTGAGTATCACTTGGCGCGCTTGGAAACGTGAGGTCGGCAAAACAACCTGTCTCTTTTAATACAATCAGCTCATCATTAACGCCACAAAGTTGACCATCTGGGCGGGAGTTGTTCAGGCACCAGTTGCCATGAATAAATGCATATTCGAGTTTACCGGAGGCAGGGTTTCGGCAAAACGCACCATGATTTTCATGCAACGTCTCGGTGAAACGTTCAAGCGTCATCCGCAGGTTATCACTGGTATCATCATGATGATGTAAATGAACTTCAATTTCACCGTATCCTTGCGCGCAAATATAAGCAATTTTATCCAGGTGCTCCTGACGATATTCTTCTTCTGGATAGAAAAAACTGTGCTTGGGCGGCTGCCCATCGGCATCTTTAAACTGACTGGCTACCTGAGGATAATCGTAAAGCCAACGATCAACGCGAGCTCGCTCTTGCTCGATGCTGATGTTTTTGCCCCATTGTGGTTCGTAATGGTCAACAAAGCAGAACATGACATGGGTTGGAACGTCTGACTTTCCATATTTGTGCCATCGCCCAGATAATTTTCTTTTCAAGAAATGGCCAAGCCAGAGGTTAATGTTTTTTTTGTATATGACCAATGCTACGCCTGCAAATAAAGCGATAAAAAGAGTCAAAAACCAATAAGTCATGAGCGGGAAGTCCTTTGCCATGTGCCGGATAAATTTCGTCTACTAAACATTACAAAGCCTTGCATTAAGGCGGTATTTAAGCGTAAAAAGAACGCAATAAAGGTGACAAACCAAGGGGTTTTTTCACCAGTATCGATTTTTCGAATGCCCCAGATCCCCAGCCCATAAACAATAATTTGCAACAGCAGGAATCCAGCATAAAATGGTTGATCTGCAATAAGAATATTGCTGATAAGTGCAATAAGCATCAGATGCGGGGTAAACCAACGTAAGACTTTGTGTGACACGTAAGCAAAACAACGCCAACCCTGATTGGGGTTTAATAACCAGAAAAGATTACTAAAAGCCTGATAGTTTCCAGCTCCGATTCTTACACGGCGCTTGCCTTCGTCTCCGGCGCTAGGTGCAACTTCTTCAAGTGCTTTAGCACTGCGATGATAGATAATACGACATCCCTGTTTGGCGATATTCATAACGATCTGAAAATCATCGACGATAGTGTTCGCGCTAATCGGAATATAAAGCTCACGTCGAATCGCATAAATGGCGCCATTAGCACCGAGCAATGCGTCCAGCTGACTCTCCTGATACTTAATAAACTGCTCATAGCGCCAGTAAAGATTATCTTTATTGGCGCTGGTCCCAGAATTATAGAGTTCCAGTTCGCCACACACAGCCCCAACCTTTTCATCATTAAACCCGGATACTAAATGTCGAAGCGCATCAGCGGTAAATTCGGTATTGGCATCAGAAAACACGATGATGTCTGTGCTTGTCAGCTCGATTAAGTCATTTAGAGTACTGGCTTTACCGCGATTAGGGTGAAATAACCTAATGTTGACAGCGGGGTGGTCGATGCGCTCAAGGATTTGATTGGTAGCATCAGTACTACCGTCTGAGCCGATAAAAATATGTAACTTCTCAATGGGGTAGTTTTGAGTTAACAGGTTTTCAACGCGCTCAGCGATACAGTGCTCTTCGTTGTAGGCGGCAATAATGACGCTGATGTCGGGTAATTGTTCATCAGCAAGTGTTGGAATTGGATTTTCAGAGCCGAATAACTTTGCAAAAATGAAGCACAAAACGGGGTAAATCAGGTAGCTGTATGCAATCCCTAAAACGGCTATCCAAAACACGACTTCCATTCTCATCCCCTGATTATTCATTGTTATTCAATAAAATATATATCAAGAAATCGATTTTAGTAGGGGGGCAAGAAAATAAATATTTGGATTCGCCGCTGATTAGGCGGTAAATAAAATTACATCGTAATTATTTTTCCATGAAAGTAGCAGGTTTTAAGATCTGCCATATACTCATTTGTATCTTAACCATAAAAACAATTAAGAATTTTCGAGTAATGAATAACAAATGGAACGTTATTTACATCGGCAATGAATACAGCACGGACAATCGCACCAGCAGTCATCACATCGCCAAACGACTCGCCGCTCAGCATAATTTACTTTATGTTGAGGCAGCAGGATTGCGTCTACCTCGATTTTCTCTGTCGGATCTTAAAAAAATTTGGAGTCGACTCAACAAGGCTTTCAAGCCAAAATCAAAAGGCGTCTCCAAGGACTTTACCGTACTGTCATTATTTTTGTTGCCATTTCCATCACATTGGTGGATAAGTCGCGCCAATAAAAATCGAGCTATCGAGCAAATTAAACGCAAGACTAAGGCATTAAAGTTTACTGAACGCCCCATTGTCTGGTGCACCGTTCCGACACTGGCGGAAGTTATTGAACAGCTCCACCCGCAGGCAATCATTTATTATTGTGTCGATGATTTTTCCGCGCTACCTGGGGTGAATCAACAACGTGTTATCGGCTTGGACAAGCAACTTAGTAAGCAGGCGGATTTGATTTTTACCCCTTCTATGCCTTTATTCGAGCGCAAGCGCTTAGAATATGAGCAAGTGTTGCTCAGCCCCCATGGTGTCGATGTCGAACATTTTTCTCAAGCCAATAAGCCTGGACCAATACCGCAGGAGCTGGCGAAAATCCAAGGCCCTGTGGTCGGTTTTTTTGGCTTGATTGAATATTGGATAGATATTGAGCTGGTCTGTTTCGTCGCCCGTCAGTTACCGGATGTTACCTGCGTCTTAATTGGCAGGGTCACCGTGGATCTGCGCCAGTTTGATATACCGAAAAATGTGCGCTTTATTGGTCAGCGTTCCTATGAACAGCTACCTGATTTTGCCCGCCGTTTTGACGTGGCTATCATCCCATACGTACTCAACCAGCAAGTCTTTAACTCGAATCCGCTCAAGCTTAGAGAATACCTGGCGACTGGAAAGCCCGTTGTCTCGGTAAGCTGTCCAGAAATCGATAAATATCAAGATGTTGTTAGCATCGCTCAGGATTATCAGGAATTTGCAAAGCTTGTTGCTATGGCGATAGCAAACGATGATCAAGGGGCAAGCACTAAGCGTCAGCAAGTCGTTGCGAAAGATACCTGGGAGTCACGCTATAACAAAGTTTGCCAACATGTTGAGGCAATCCTTAAAAACAAAAACACCATGGAGCAATAATGAGAACCGTTATTATAGGATGTGGTAACCTGGCACGCATTCATGTGCACAAACTACGTAAGCTTAACCCTCAAATTTCCCTCGCTATCGTTGATATTGATCCGCAACGTCTGGAGCAATTTGCTCAGGAACTGGATATTCAGGCGAGCTTTGTCAGTATCAGCGAAATGTTGAGCACATTCCAGCCAGAATACGCCCATATTACGACGCCTCCGGCGAGTCATTTTCAACTTTGTAATCAGCTATTGGAAAATCAGATTCATTGTTTGGTAGAAAAGCCTCTAGCGATGACGAGCGAGCAGGTAGAAACCCTGCTTAAAACGGCCGATGATGCGGACGTGAAATTGACCGTCAATCATATGCGTAGTTTTGACCCTATGGTGGAAGAGGCGAAAAAGCTGATTGAGAAAAAATCGTTTGGAGCGGTGAAAGCGGTAAATGGTCGCTACAGTTTTGATTACTTTGATAATCGTAAATATGACCCTACCAGTCGTTGGATGGATAAATTACCTGGTGGTCCAGTATTTGATATCGCCCCTCATGTATTCAGCGCGATGGAGCAGTTTACCGGGGCATTGAACTATCAGGCCAGTCAGGTAACGGCGATGGAAGGCAAAGTGCATGACTATCAATTGCTGCTTGCTAATCAAAGCGGAATTTTCGCCAGCGCACATATGAATCTAAATACATTGCCATTAAAGAATGAATTAGAGATAGAGTGTGAGCGGGGCTCAATCCATCTCGATTTTCGTAATTTCATTATCAGCTATCAAAGTGTTAGTGCTTTGCCTAACGCTGTTTCCCGTGTGACCGCCAATTTACATGGCGCCTGGCAACTCCTGTGGGGCACCACGAAGGCGGTTGGCAAGTTTGCCCTGAAGCGACTTGACCCTTATGCCGGCTTAGATGCCGTCATTAACGACTTTTATTCAGATAAAATGAACAATCTGTTTGCTCTGGACGCGCTTCGATATTTGCAAATCATGGAGCAAGAATCAGCATTTTTACCACAACCGGAGAAAACCGAAGATATAACCTATCCTGCTGCAGATGTTTTGGTGACCGGTGCACGCGGCTTCCTGGGACAGTCTTTAGTACTGCGTTTGTTACAACAAGGGCGCACCGTTCGCGTTCTGTTGCACTCGAATAAACCCTTGCCTCAGAGCTGGATGGAATATGAGTCGCAGGTTCAAGTGGTAATTGGTGACATTTATGATCAAAAACTGGTTGCCAGAGCTTGTGAGAATGTGACAAAAGTATTTCATCTGGCCGCGGCAATGCAGGGAAACTGGCATTATCACTTAGATACCACAGTGACAGGTACCAATAACTTATTGGCGGCCTGTACAGAACATAAAATCGAACAGCTTATTTACATTAGTACGTTAAATGTTTATCACGGTGATGATTATCGTCATAGCTACAAGATTGATGAATCTTTCCAGTTCGAGCGGGAACCTCAGAATCGCGGTAATTACTCCCATGCTAAGTGGCAGGCTGAGAATGCTGTGCGAGATTTTGCCGATGATAATGCGCAAACCCAGGTAACGATTTTCCGCCCTGGACTTATCTATGGTCCTGGTCTGGATCCATGTCTTAATGATTTAGGTATTTCTGTGGGGGACCGCTTTTTGCTCTCAATTGGCATGGGTGATCGTCGCTTGCCTCTGGTCTATGTTGAAAACGTTGTCGATGCCTGTATGGCGGCCTTAAAACAGGACGAAGGGGCGCTAAAAATCTTTAATTTGGTTGACAATGATTATCCAACGCAGCGCGAATATATTGAGTTGCTTAATCAAAATGGTAAACAGAAACGCCTGATCCCAGTGCCATTGACGGTCTTTAAGTCCGCATTCTGGGTACTGGATCATATGTGTGCTTTAGGTTTGAAACGTAATCCACACTTGTCTTATCGATTGCGATCTATTTCCTCGTCACCGGTATTTGATACCAGTGAAGCGCAACAGGTATTGCAATGGCAGCCTCAGGTCGACTTAAAGCAAGGCATCAGCGCGGCTATGTCTGCGGCAAACCAGGAAAAGAACGCTTAATTCAATGAAAGAGCTTCTTCTTAAAAGTACCGCATTTCGATTTCTGGAACGGTTTGTGCTGCTGGTTATCTCTCTGTTGCTGACGCCGTTTATGATCAAGCATTTGGGTGAGGACGGATATGGTCTGTGGATCCTGATACTGTCCGTTCTCACCTGGTTTAATGTGGTCAATCTGGGATTTCCTGTCGCTGTGCAACGCAATATTACCTTAGCGTTGGAAGAGGGGGATCAGGGCAAAGTCAATCAGGTGTTTTCAACCTCAATAGCGCTGTTTTTTGCGCTTGGCTTGCTTGCCGCCGGCGGCCTGCTGGTATTGGCGCAATTTCCCGATTGGCTTGGTGTGCCCGGGCCAATGGAAATTACCGTCACTTATTGTTTTTACTTTTTAACCCTAAAGATCATCTGGGGTTTTTTAATGAATTGTCTGCATGGATTTTATGCGGCCGTATTGCGTTTTGATATTGACGCGAACATCTCTTCATTAAATGCAATATTAAAGGCGTTTGGGGTATTTATATTTTTGCCGCAACTGGATATTTTTGGTGCGGTAGCGGCCACGTTAGCTGCGGATGCAATAACCAACACTTACAAATTATATTGGGTCAGGAAGAATTATCCGCAACTGACTTTCAGCAAGTCTTTGATCAGCCGATCGCAATTCTCCAGTCTTTTTCATTTTTCTAAACATGTCGTGGCAATGGGGATTGCCCGGACCATTAATGCCAAATCGGATCCGGTCATTGTTACCCGTATTTTTGATGTTGCCGCGGTTACCATGTTTAGTATCGCCAATCGCCTGGCGCATCATGTTGAAGCTTTTGTGGGCTCGGTTTCCGGGTTGTTTCAGCCGGTATTCACCCGTATGGTTGCTCGCGGCACCAATATGGAACGCTTCTTTCATCAGGTTACCAGTTTAAATATATTTATCTGTGTGACGTTTTTCATGCCGCTGTATATTCTTAGTCCGTTGTTTATTCCGCTGTGGGTAGGCGAGCAATTTCTTCCTGCGGCGCAGCTTATCGGATTTTTTGTGTTTGGTTATCTTTGCATTGCTGCCGGCAGCGGAATTAAAAATGTCTTGCTTGCTCAGGCAAACCATAAATGGTTGTCCGTGGCTAATTTGATCGGCGCTATCGTCCATATTCTGCTGTCGATTTATCTGGCAAAAGACTATGGGTTAATGGGAGTCGCGATGGGAACACCCATTGGTTTCTTTGTTTCGGAGTTAGTCATCAAGTGTTACTTGCTCAAACATTATTGTCAGTTCCGGTTATGGCCTATCTACTTTCGGTTCCTGTGTGCGCTAATAATCCTATACGGTTTTGGCTATCCGATAAAAACCTGGGTGCTGCAGTATAGCGCTTCGGGATGGCTATCCTTATTGGCGTTTGGGGTTGTGCTTTTCCCTTTAATTGCATTAATGAATTATTTCTTGCTGTTAGATCGCGGCGTAAAGGACAAATTGGGTGCAATGCTTACTCAATTTCGCTCGTCTCAACCGGAATCGAAAGGCGTCATTAAATAACCGTGTTTACAGGAATTTGGTTGGCGACAAACAAGTTATAATAAAATTTAATTTGCTCCAGCAAGTTAACTTGAATTGTCTATACTCAATGAACGAGCAATCAATAATAATCAAATTGTAGAAATGGATATTTACAGTTCTCTGTTTAAATCAGTTTTATTTCCAGGATATGAGCGCATCAAAGGCCGTCGGACCTCTTCATTATTGACCGCTGCTGAAGATCGCTTGCACTGGCCTTTGGAAAAAATCGAACAATACCAGCTTCGATGTCTCCGCAATCTTCTTCAGTATTGTCACCAGCATGTCCCATATTATCAGCAGCAATGGCGAGCTCTGGATTTCAACCCTCAAGAATTGACTTCCGTGGCGCAGTTAGCACAGCTGCCGTTGTTAACTAAGCAGGATATTCAGGACAATTATGATTTATTAGTGCCTCAAGATAAACGCGCCAGCAACTATAAAAAATCAACCGGTGGTTCAACAGGGCGACCCTTTCATTTTGAATTGGATAAGGGAAGCTATGAATCTCGGCAGGCGATCATGTGGCGAGGTTATGGTTGGGGTGGCGTCGGTATCGGCACCCGAACCTGGTATTTGTGGGGGGTGGAATTGGGTAGTCAAAGTTGGAAAGCGAAGGTTAAAGATGACCTTTTTCATCGTTTCTATCACCGTAAAATCGCCAATTCGTTTGCCTTAAGCAAGGATAATTTTCAGCAATATATAGATCAAATAAATGACTATCAGCCTAAAGCGATCGTCGCCTATGTGGCGCCTTTGTATAGTCTGGCTAAATATATTAATGAACAGGGTATTCAATTACATCAACCGCAGGTGATCTTAACCGGGGCTGAAGCACTACTTGAATACCAGCGTCAGGAAATCCAAAAAGCATTTCGATGTCAGGTGTTAAACACCTATGGTTGTCGCGAGTTTATGTTGATAGGTGCAGAATGTTCACAACAGCATGGTTTGCACATTAATATCGACCAATTGGTGGTGGAAACGGTAAATGATCAAGGCCAGAACCTGAAAAACCAAGTCGGTGATATCGTGATTACCGACTTATTTAATTATGGAATGCCCTTGGTTCGCTATGTAAATGGTGATCAGGGCGTTATTTCACAACGCCGCTGCCAGTGTCACAACCCGTTGCCAATGCTTGAGTCGGTCAATGGTCGCAAATTAGATATTATTCGCTCCCCACAAGGTACAATCTTACCAGGAGAATTTTTCCCCCACCTGTTAAAGGATTTTCGCGGCATTGAGCGATTTCAAGTGCGACAAAAATCTCTGTCGAGCCTGGATATTTTTATCGTCGCAAATGATCAGTACGACAGAGCTGTACAAGACACCATAAATGGTCATATTAAACAGGTCATGGGAGAGCAGCTGCAAGTGGCTTTTCATCAGGTGTCCGATATCCCATTAACCAGTACGGGCAAGCACCGTGTCACAATATCGGAGTTGTAATGGAGAAATTACTGATCATTACAAATCTATATCCGTCTTCTTGGGAGCCAAATCGAGCCACGTTTAATAAACAACAATTTGATCGCCTTGGAAAGCATTTCCACATTAAAATCCTGGTGCCTGTTGCCTGGCCGCAATGGTTTAAATTATCAGCGGAGAACAAGTCCGAAGGGGCGGAAGATATTCGCTATAGGCCATTTTTTTACACGCCTAAAATTGGTTATTCGTTGTTTTCGGCATATATGCTGATCTCATTATTGGCGACATCCTGGCGTTGGATACGCAAACAACGGCCTGCGGCTTTACTTGCTAGTTGGGCTTACCCGGAAGGTGTCGCAACGGCGATGCTCGCAAAATTGATTGGCTGTCCATTTTTTATCAAGGTGCATGGTAGCGATGTTAATGACTTTGCTAATGATAAGCGGCGTGCAAAACAGATTGTCTGGGCTGCCAATCGAGCCGCTGGTGTATTTGTAGTCAGCGATGCCTTACGCAATCGTTTAATCTTACTTGGCGTGGCTGAAGACAAATTGCATCTGATCTATAACGGCGTCGACAACACGTTATTTTTCCCTACCAAAGCGCAACCGCTTAATCCAGCCAAGCGTTTATTATATGTGGGGAACCTTAAGGCGAATAAAGGGGTGATGGAACTTATCCAAAGCTTTATTGCCTTGCTAAAACATCATCCTGATGCAGAGCTTGTCATCGCGGGGCAGGGCGCGATGGAACCTGCTATGAAACAATTACTCGAGCAGGCCAATGTGCAAAATAAGGTGACTTTTCTCGGCTCGATTGCCCATTCACAGGTTGCGGATGAAATTCGTCGGGCACGAGTTGTTGTTTTGCCTAGCTATGCGGAAGGGGTTCCAAATATTCTTCTGGAAGCGATGGCTTGTGGCAAACCCGTTGTGGCCACAGAGGTCGGCGGGATCCCGGAGATCGTTACTGATGAGACCAGTATCTTGGTGCCAGCCAAAACGGTTAAACCATTAACAAGTGCGCTTGATGATGCGTTAAATAAAGCATGGTCACCGCGCGATATCGTTGAACATGCCAGTCAATTTGACTGGCAAAAAAATATCCATCATGTGCAGCAAACGATCGCACAAACCTTAAAGAATCATGATGATAAATCAGTGGTGTCGATATGAGTCTAAAATCGCGCATTATTCAGCGCTTATTGCCAAATAATAAAATTTATACCAAGAAAAAGTCTGGGGAAAAGCGTCTTTATTTAACATTTGATGACGGTCCAACGCCAAAAGTTACCCCTAAAGTGCTGGATTTATTATCCCGCCATCAGACCAAAGCAACTTTCTTCTTTATTGGCAAACGCATGGCTAACAATCCTGCAATCGTACGACAAGCGATGGCTGACGGCCATACTCTGGGTAATCATTCGTACAATCATAAAGGGTTTAAATACATGCCAACCAAAGAACAATTGGCGGAAATCATGCAAACCAATGCGTTGATGTCGGAGTTTGAAATTCAGGGGCAAAACATATTATTTCGTCCTCCTCATGGGCGCTGGCGCCTTAGCCTGTTGTGGCAATTGATAAAGCGCAATATTCCTGTGGTGCTTTGGTCGGTAGATAGTCAGGATTATTCTAAAAAAGAATCCGAAGAATTATGTCAACGTCTGTTAAATATGCCGATGAGCGATGGCGACATTATTTTATTCCATGACGATAATGATCAATGCCTGGAACTACTTGAAACGTTAATACCCGCGTGGAAGGCGCGGGGGTTTGATTTCCACTCTTTATCTTAAACCTTGGAGAGCGCAGTGAAAGACAGTTTACTTCATTTTTATACAAAATCTGGCAAGGTCATGTTTCTCAATAATATTGGCTTGTCTGTTTTTCGGAAGATGCCTAAGCGGTTGCGGATCTGGGGGATATATCTGGCAAGCTATTTACGCAAACCAAAACCGGATGCCTGCAAATTCGTAATCTTTGCTCAAGGGCGGACTGGCAGCACGGTATTGGTCGATTTGATTAATTCTCACCCCGATATCTTTTGTTATGGCGAAATCCTGGCATCGAGCGTGGTCCGCAACGTCAGCAATCCGGTGCGCTATGCTCAAGGTTTGACTGCGTTTACTAAAACCGATGCGGTCGGATTTAAAGTTAAAGTTTACCAACTACAAAAAGCCCATAAACAAGATCCTGGCAAAGTGCTTCAGGATTTTGTCAATCAGGGCTGGAAAATCATCTATTTACACCGGGATAATCTATTGGAACATGCAATATCCGATTTACGTAGTGAAAAAACCGGTACCTATCACCACACGAGTAAAGGTCAAAAGCAGCATTCTTTGGTGGACATCAACTATGAAGAAGTTGAGCGGGTGGTGAAATTTAGGGAAGAATGTCAGCGTGCAGAGCTCGATGCCCTGAACAATCTGGAATTTTTCAATATTTCTTATGAAGAACATCTCAGTGATGCACAGAAGCAGACCGAAACCCTTAATCGGCTGTTTAATTTCCTTGGTTTACCTAAGCATCAGGTAAGCACGCGTTTTAACAAAGTGATCAAAACCGATTTGTCGAAAGTGATTAGCGACTATGCACAATTGGAGCAACGCATAAAAGATTCTCCATATCAGCACTTTTTAACGGTACGTTAATCGTTAATCATTGAAAAATTGTAAAACATCTTAGCTTTCGGTGCCGGCGAAATACCGCAATGGGCAATTTACACATGAGGCAGGGAATATGAATACAGAACCAGATGCCATGTTACCAGAAAAACTCATCATCACCGGTGGGATGCAGCGTCGTTTCCACTATGATATGAAAGAGTGGACTGGGTATGCTGCAGCCAAGGCCCTGCAAATAAACTTTGAGCCGGATTTGAGTATCAGAGAAGTGATTGATTATAATTCGCCAAAAGATTGCTTACCGGATGATAATGAAGCATCAATAACATTCAAATCCGGTACGCGTCGGTCTCAAAATCTCTGGGTTGCAACTCAAACCGAAGCCTTATGTTTCTCTACCGATGATTTTTCTTTGCAGCAAAGGATCACTCACCCGGTTTTTAATGATGTCCATCATGTCTATCCGACGTTGGAAAATACCTTATTGATCACATCTACGGGGCTCGATGCGGTTTTTGAGTTTTCTGCGGAAGGGGAAAAGTTGAATGAATGGAGCTGCACCGAAATGGATATCTGGCAAAAATTTGACCCAAAACAAGATTACCGCAAAGTCCTTACCACCAAACCGCACGCGGTGCATCCCAATCATTGCTTCGAATATCAAGGTAAATATTGGGTAAGTAACATGAAAAAGAGCCAGTGCCAATGCCTGCAAACCGGTGAAGTGATCAATCTGGACTCCGGAAATATTCACGATGGGATTTTGGTAGGAAAATTTGCATATTTTACTCACGTAAATGGTTTTATTTCGAAAGTTGATATGGATTTACAAAAGGTCGTGACCGTCTATGATATGAATCGTGTCGACACTGGACCTAAACAATTGGGGTGGTGCCGAGGCTTATATTGCATTGATGAGGACAGGTTTCTGGTTGGGTTTACCCGTATTCGACCATCGAAAATGCAAATGGGTATGGAGTGGTTGAAAAACCGTTTTTATGCCAAAGCCTGGCAGGGGTGTTTACCCACCCGTATTTGTCTGTTTAACAGTAAAACCATGACGTTTGACTGGCAGATGGATCTTGAAAAACACGATATTCACGCCGTATTTTCCATTCTTTAACGACGTTTTTCTCTTTTAAAATACACAACAACACCGGTTGCGGATTGCCTCACTCGGTGTTGTTGTATGTTGCACTGGTTAATTTCAAATAGGCTGAATATTACTTCATTTATCCATGAGGTTAGCTTTTGTATGTATTCGCGCAAGTCTATGCAGTAACACAGAGAATCTGTTCACTACAAAGATTTTACAATAGCATGATGATTATCAAATACATGATGAACATGCTAAGTGGTGCATACAACATTATTCTGCCGACGATTTTTGGGTCTTCACTGACTCTGACTTCGGGGATTTCATCCCGAACCTGAACATAAACGGCGTAAGACAATCCTAAGAATATGTAAAGGAACACGATATAGCTTCGACTTAAAAAGAAAGAGGTCGCCATAAAACCGACCAGTGAATAGAAATAACATTTTGCTAGCATCACGTTATTAGCCAGCGTCCTGTTCTGCAGCTGAACCTTGTACTTTTCTTTATCTATGGAAATCACTTTTAACAACATCATCATGGTTAATACGATAGTGGCAAACCACAAGGTATATCCAATGATGCCTAATTCTGCGAAAATTAATACATAAGAGTTATGTGCAGTGCGTTGATGTAGTTCAATAAACTGGTTCATCCCCACCCCGAACAATGGGCTGCTTTTGAACATTTGTACGCCCTCATACCAGGCTTCGATTCGGCCATAGGCACTGGCTTCATCGGTGCTAATTTCCCGGAATAAGGACATTGCTACAAAAGTGAGGGGTAAGGTTATCAAGGATATGAATGCCGCTTTAACCGTACCAAATTGGAAAAAACAATATGTCAGGCACATAAAAATCAAACCGATAAGAGCGCCTCGCGAGTTCGCCAGAAAAATCCCGTATAACAGACCCGCAACCAACGCGAGATAAAACAGGCGCATGATAAAGCTATTACTATTGGCTCTAAGGTAAAACAATATCGGTAAATTCATTAAGAAAAACATGCTCATATCATTCGGATCATTGAAAATTCCAACGTAGCGAATGCGAGTATCCTGAATAAGGCTTACGCCAGACCAACCAATACCTTCGGGATGGGCTCTCTGGCTGAGGCCATGATGCAACATGATAATGCAGGTTAAGGTGAAGAGAAAAAAGATCCAATTTTGTTTTGACGGTGAGTTAACCAGGCTGGCGTACATGAAAAAAGGCAATAACCCGTAGATAAAAAAGTCTATTGCCGCATAAACACCACCCCCGAGCCAGCCATTCCAGAGGCCGGATATGGGAATTAAGAACATTACTCCTAACAGGAACCAGGACTGATAGCCCCATTGTTTGGGTCGCTGTGAGGCAAGAAAAAAAACAAATGCAATCATGAGAAAATAGCGAGCAAATGGTGTGGGATCGGGTGTATAAGACCATTCCTGCGGGCGAATAAACAGAGCGATGGTGTAAAGAAATAGAAAGAAAAAGCCAATATGAGAACTATTTTTATCGTACAGGCTTACTGATTTTTCCATAACAAAAGGTCCCTAGCTTGCTTTAATTTATTATTCATCGCAAAACCCAAATTACTGGCTTTCTTAATGGCCAGCTGAGAACGAAATAAATCTCGACTAATATTTGCAAAGTTTTGTTTATACGAACGTTCTTGTGCACCTTTCATAAAATCATAATGACTAAGTTGGCGCTTGATGCATTGTTCAATTAACAAGAAGTGAGACAAAAATCCGGGCGAAAGGTTGGGTTTAAAATCCGTATCCAAACCGCTTTGGTAAAAATAACACGTCTCATTATAGGTTATAGCATAAATTGCCGATATTGCTTGGCCTCGGGCAAATAAGACCCATAATTCCAGCCAATTTTGGCGGAGCGCCAGGCGCATAAATTTTTCGTGGAATTCGGCAAATTTCTGAGCGCTGAAAACACCGGGTTTACCTTGTTGTTTCCAGCGTTTTTGATGTAACGAACGCAAGTGGTTAAGCCCTTCGTCAAGGTTGGAAAAGTTGCGATACGCTTTAAACTCTCCGCTCAGTTGGTTGTGCCACTGGTTCTTATGCCGAGCCAGTTTTTTTCGAAATGATGGCGATAGCTGCTGCTGATACTGCTCTTGGGTGGCGGGTAGTTGGCATAGATAAGCAGTACCAACGCACCGACTGGCATGGAAAAAAGACTTACTCATTCTTTTTGCAAATAATGCCAGGCAGCTATTTGCCAGATAGTTATCCAGAATGATATGCGCAACCGCTTGTTGTGGTTTTTGACAATAAGGCTGAATCACGTTTTGCGAAGAAAACAGGCAGTCCATTAACGTATCGGCAAGACTGTTGGTGACGTTTTGAAAATGTTTTGGGGCACACAGAATATCCAGATACTCGCTGGCGACCTCTTCGTGTTCGCTTTCTCCAGTACCCAGCATTCTTAGCGTTTGGTCTTTAATGTAAAACGGAGCGATGGCTACCAGAGAATTCTGATCGTATAAAAGAATGATGAATAGGTGATCCTCTGGCTCGGCATAGGTATGCCACCAGATATTTAACCAGTTGAAATCCAGAAAAAAGCTTAAATGAGGTAGCTTGATCATATGGGCATCCCATGTCCCACGTAGCTCATCAAACCCTTTGGTTGTCGTTATTATTCTGCAATCCAAAACCATGACTCGACTAAAACTCCTATCATAGTTATAGATGTAAATTCTCAAATACCCCAATTAATTTGTCGATTTATTTTACTACCCTTATATCGGCCTAATTTTCGACTAAGCTTAAGCCAATAGCAGCTCTTATTTTCTATAAATAACAAAAAATTAAGTAAAGGATTATGAAATATATATGGTTCGGGCTTTTAGCCATTATAATGGTCTTTTCAGCCTTTAAAGTCTATGCAGAACACTCCTTGAAACTCGAGGTTTTATCGGCTCATTCCGGTAATCAAATTGCGATACCTGTGCCTCGTAATAAAATTGATTTACGGTCGATATTGCTCGTGCAGATTCTTAAAAATGGCCAGTATAAGACGTTGCAAGACGTCAATATTTCCTACACCCTGCTTTGGCCTGAAACGGGCCTAAAAAAAAACTCTATACGTGGGCTGGTAATTGAACTGCCCAATGCTGTTAGTAAAGGCGATATGTTGCAATTACACATTTTGGGGCAAGGGAAGCAGGCAATAGATTCCTGGGTCGAAACCTCAGATACGTTTGTGGATGTAGCGTTTTCGCCGGGGTGGTTACAGGATGCGTTATACGCCCCTTTAAACGCACAGCAAAGTGGACCGCCGAACTGGTTTGATTTTGCCTATCGTCAATTTGGGTATCAGCTGGCGGACATGGAACAAATCAATCAGGATCCGAAAGTTAAAAGAAATTTCACGACGTCCCCGCCATGGCTGTATGATCGAGTTTACGTTCTTTACCAGCTTTATTTCCAGACTGGCGATATCTATTTCAAACAGATGGCGCATAGTTCTGCCGAAGTTTATCGTAGCCACATTAACGAATTCGGTTATTTCTCCCTTAAAAAAGGTAATGATATAAAGTATTTATTATCTCCTGGAATGCTCCTTGATTATCAATTGCATCCGTCAGGTTACACTGCTGAGTTGATTCATCAGTTTTATCAGAATTCCTTGCGCTGGCCAGCTCAGTATCAGTTGGGGCATACGTTTTGGACAGAGAGAAATCTTTCTGTGGCATTAGCCAATGCGCTGACGCAATGGGAATTGACCCAAAGTAGCGACAGTTTTGCACGAATTGAGGCTCTGGTTTCGGGTTCCATGGCAACGCTTAAAGCAGCGCAGAAAAAAAACTTAAACTGCCTCGCTCACCCTTATCGGGTACACGAGGGAAAGAGCGACAACACCTTGGTGTGTTCGCCGTGGATGAATGCATTGCTTGCCCATCAATTGTGGAAATTGTGGCGGATGACAGACATGCCAGATGCGGCGCATTTGATAACTGCACTTGGTAAGAATGTCGTGGAACAGGGAACTTATCTGGCACCTAATGGCAAAATAAAAGGTCGAACCGTACCTAAATACCTTATGTTCGCGCAACAATCTAAATTTGAAGATCCCATGGCGTATTCTGATTTGCAGCATGCCTGTGACGTGGCTGGATTGGTCGTGAGTGCCCGATATCTTGCGCTGCACCAGCGGAAGGATCCAGATTATTACAAAGATACTATGAATAATTTGCTATCGAGTTGTCGAGCCAGCCTTGGCGTCGATAAGAAAAAAAATAGCTGGAAGATAAAGCCTCTAAGAAAATTCAACTGGTGGTTTAACTCGACCGGTAACCTGTCTTGGAAGTTGGCGGAGCTGGATGAACACGATCGTTTAGTAAGGGAAGGAAAGCCAGCCAAATAAAGCTGGCTTGAGAAGTGGCCATCATCGGAAAGATGATTACCCTAGTTCAGATAGAGTTGCTTATATTTATTAGCACAGTTTTGTAAAGAAAAGTTCTTTTCAATCATCGTTTTGCTGCGGTTAGCATATTCAGATACAGTTTTTCGGTCATTAATACAGGTTTCAATGATCTTCGCTAAAGAATTACTGTCATTGTAGTCAAATAACCAGCCGGTATTTTCATGTGATACGAGCCTTGGGTTACCGCCAACATCCGTTGCGATGACGGCACACTCGCTTGCCATCGCTTCGATGATGGCCAGCGATAGTCCCTCAGTTTCTGACGTTACCACTAACACGTCAAACGTAGAATAAATCTTATCTCGTTGATTAATGACCCCATGAAATACCACGTTAGCGTTGGGTAGATGCTCATCTTTAAAACGTTGTAGGTGGTCAAGACAGGGACCATCGCCAAAAAAATGGACGCTGATTTTGCGTTGATCCTGTTCCGAAAGTTGTACTAAAGCTTTTAGGAGATTGATTTGGTTCTTAATGTCAATCATGCGTCCAACAGAACCCAGTGCCAATGTATCGTGATTGACCTCTTTGCCGCCAATTATCTCGGGTAACAAAACCGCATTGTCTATCACCCATTTTTGCTTGTTGTGCCAACCATGATGGGTACTGAATATTTGTTGGCTTTCTTCACTGACAAAGGTAATTGTATGAATATACTTCTCACAATACTTATGCAGCATTTGCCAGGTGGGATCATCAAGGGGAGCAGCTCCATGACGGGTATATATGATTTTTCGTTTACCAATTAACGGGAGAATCGGCGCGATAAATTTTAATACATGAGGGGAATGAATGTGAATGACATCGACTTTCCTTAGGATTCGATGCAAGCGTGCCAGCGCAAAAAATTTGTGGCCTCGATTAAATATCACATCCAAATTAAGATTATGGCATTCGCTGACGAGAGGATCGTCCTGATGACCAAACGAGAATATCTTTGTTTTAATATCGTCATTTCGCTGTTGTTGACATAGATCCAATACAAATCGTTCTGCTCCGCCGATCATCAAACTGGATACCATGTGCAAGACGGATAGCTTATTAGTTTTAGTTTGCATGCTCATGCTTCGTTGCTTGTCATAACCTAACTATAGAAAAAACCTAAGATTTGACAAATAAATCTGAGCAACTATTCATTAACTATGGGAATCATAAGGATATCGTTGATGAATATATTGGAAATCGTTCAGTCCCTCGACAAAGGGGGAAGGACTGTGCGCTTTGTAGACACAGTGTTGGGCCTACGTAAAAAAGGCATGCAGGTCTTTCCTTACTCACTTAAAGCACCGGAAAGGGCGCTTCGAATTGATGATATTTGTGTAATACCTCGCCATCAAGGATACAATTTTTCCTTAGTTTTGCAATTAATCGAGATTATTCGCGAAAAAAATATTGATATGGTGCACGCCCATTGTGAATATACTCAATTTTATGCAGCGCTTGCCTGTAAGTTTACCCGTATTCCTATCGTTGCGACCATGCACCGATCAGACTTGCAAAAATATCAGCCATCACTATTAAATTTTTGTTTGCGTTATTTAGTCGATTCCTTTGTCGCAGTTTCTAAAGACCGACAGGGTAAGCTGATTGCGCAACTATCCATTCCGTCTGAAAAAACTTGTGTGGTGCATGGCGGTGTAGAAAAAATCAATAGCGTAGAAGACGAGCAACGCTTATTCATTCGCGACAAACTAAGTGTCTCAGACGATGAGTTTATTCTATTTAGCCTTGGGCATCTTGGTGAGATAAAAGGCCACCAGCATACGATTTGTGCATTGCAATATATCGATAATCCTAATGTACATCTGTACATCGCCGGTAGCGGTAGTGAAAGCGAAAAATCAGAGTTAAAAGCACTCGTAGCTAAGCACCAGCTGCAGGACAGGGTCCATTTTATCGGTCAAACGAATATCGCTAATCAGTGGATGCAGGCCTGCGATATTTTCATCCAACCCTCTTTAGAAGAAGCGTTTGGCTTGGTATTTATTGAAGCCGGCTCGTATTCCAAGCCAGTGATTGCTACGAATGTTGGTGGTATTAAAGATATTATTTTAAATAACCAAACCGGGTTGTTAGTTGAGCCAGGACAACCTGAAGAAATTGCCGCTGCAATCACGTTATTGCAAAGTGATCCGGGTATTCGTGAATCATTTGGCCGCAATGGCTTGATCAGGGTACGTCAAAAATTCCTGCTGGAACACATGATCAATCGTTATCAGCTATTATTTAATGATTTGCTGACTTCCAGAGTTTCTCTATGGAGCAAGTTATGGTCACGATAATTATCTCGCCAAGAGATCGTTATTCGGGGGTGCTTGAGTGTATCCGCCTAGTTTATAAGTACACGCCAGAGCCATTTACCTTGATGGTATTAGATTTGGGCTACCCGACACAGGTGCGCGAAAAAATTGAACGATTACTGACACCGCATGATAATGCGAGCATTATCAACTTAGGGTTGATGACACCGATGCGCGCACTCGCCAGAGTTCGAGATCGTATCGATACCCAATTCGTTATGCTGTTGGATAATGATTCTCAAATTACTGAAGGTTGGCTGCCGCCTTTATTAGAAGTCGTGAAAGATGAAAATGTTGCTGTTGTTAACCCGTTAACGTTGGAAAAAGAGGGTGTCGACCAGGGTGCGATGCTGCGTACTCATTTATATACCAATGAAATTCGCAGCATTGAGGTGGCTGGTGTTCAATATTTGATCGAGTCAAAAAGCTTCCGGCGTAGTTTGCCAGAAACATTGCCTAAAGAAATTCGGGCGTCAGATATGTTCGAGCTACACGGTGTGCTTTTTCGAACTAACATACTGAAAACGATTGAAATACCGGACATGGTAATTCGCGAGCATATCGATATTGGTCTGCAATTGCACCGCATGGGGAAAAAGGTACTCTCGCAACCTAACTCCGTAGTCATTTTCGATAATCTGGGTACTCGCATGACATTAAGTGACATGCGCTATTTTTTCCATCGTTGGTCAAAGAAACGGTGTTGGCATTCCGCCAGAGAATTTGAGCGGCGCTGGGGCTTAAACTTTTACTCTGAAGATGCCATGTATTTATGGGTTTTTCGTCGTCGTGTATTCCTTATTTGCCGCTGGCTTTATTTACCAATCCCGATAGCAAATAAAATTACTGGCGCAGCAGCACGGATCTATAACTGGTTTAATCCAATCTATGAACCGCTAGAGGATCCAATAGGGCAGTCGGAGCGCTTTTTGCCTTAATTTTCCACTTACATCAGCTATCGGTAAAATCCATAAGCTTTAGCGGCAATCTCACTTAAAAGTTTGTTAATTTTTTTTACATTGACCGTGGGGTCTCGCCTCTAAACTTTCATAACGTATTGAATTTAAAAGTTAGTTTATGGTGGCCTGAGTTTTGCAGTCTATTCTTGACTTAGTAGCGTTACCGGTATTGGTTGCTAAGCATAAAAACAATTGAAATCTTAGGTTATTGTGTAATGGGAGTCAGGATGCAAGTAAGCGTAGTAATACCTTTTTTTCAGGATTATGAATATTTTCCTGAAGCCCTTGAATCAGTGCGACGACAAAGTCATCAGGCCGCGGAAATCATCGTCGTCAATGATGGCAAAGATGAAAAATCTCAGCAATACCTGGAGCAGTTTGACGATATCATTGTTATACACCTTCCTGAAAATCGTGGTTCAGCAGCAGCTCGGAATGCGGGTATTAGCGCTGCCATGTATTCTTGGGTCGCGTTTCTGGACGCCGATGACGTATGGTTGGAAAATAAACTTGCCATGCAAGTCAAGTTCCTGACCGATAACCCGCATTTCGATGGGTGCCATGTAGGGGTTTGTACATTTAATCAACAGGGCATTCAAAAGACCTATCTCAACAAACCCGGAAGTCTGCAAATTGAGGATATGTTAATTGATACCCATATTCTGCCGAGCGCGTTCATGATCAGACGTCAGGCATTGTTAGATATTAACTTATTTGATGTCAATTTCCGCTGTAAACAGGATCAGGAGCTCACGTTACGATTAGCGGTGGCGGGTTATCAGGTTGGTTTTATTAATCAATGCCTGATTAAATTAAGACGGATGAATCATGGTAACACGACGTCAAGCGGACATAAAATTATTGCCGGCGCATGGCAAATGCTCAGGAAACACTGGCATTTATATCGTCAATACCCTGGCACGTTGTCGCGATTTGTCTATTTATCGTTAATGACTGCCGGAGGCAAAATGCGTGGATTAGAGCGCAAAAGTTGCTTTATTATCGGTAAAACCATGACCTGGTTGATCCCTGGTTTGCGCGCCACCGCTAACGGCTAGCGCATCAAATAACCGTCAATTGTCCTGAGCTAGCAGTGGCTCGCATTGCATATCACAATGTCTAAATTGCCATACCAACTTATCTTCAAAAGCGGAAGAAAACAGCGACTTTATCCGCATAATCTTAAAACGCCTTACGTTACCTGTCTGAAATTCATTGCGTTGATACCAGAGCTGTAAATGGGCCTGTTGGCGGCCTTTTTGCAAGATATATTCAGCATATTTTTTGTGGTCGCGAAATTGCATGACTTGCCAACCCATAGGTAGAACTTCATTATCGTAATAACTCGGCTTGCAATCGAGATCGTTACAATAAAATAGATAAATTTGTTCGATGCCGGAATCTTCAAAGCCTGCCAGTGGTTGTTCGCTAACACTGGAATAAAACTTAATGTCAGCACTTGGCGTTGGTGGCATCTGCTGAGCAATTTGTGCTTCGGGTCTGTTGGCTAAAAGCAAATAAGAAGAGCTCAAAAGCAACAAGATGGCCGTCACTATGGCAATGATTTTATTGATACCCTGCTGGTTTTTTGGTGGTGAAGGAGTTGGCGCATTATCATCTGCCAGTTTATTACCCAGGTAGAACAGGATTACCATAAAAGGAACATATAGATACCAACCGAAGTTATTATGGTCGGTCATAAGCTCGCTTTCCATATTGGTATACTGACCAATCAAAATAAGACTAATAATGCGAATCCAGTTAGTCACCAATGCGCCCAGCACAGCAAACCCGAAAAATATACACGCTGAACTCAGCTTACGAATATACAAAAACACATACAAGCTACTGATGGCAAGGGATACCAAAAGGTAGCGAAGGCCACTACATCCGTTTGCAACCTCAAATGTGCCTGCTGGCAGACTGATGAATTGGTCTTGCACGTAAAAAGGTATGGCGGTGAATTGCATTAGAAAACTTGCTGCAGCGACAGACATATCCTGAAGCACGCCGGTTAAGGATCCCCAAAGCGGCATTAGGAAGATCAAATACAGGGTAGGAAAAATAACCGCGAGCCGGGTTTTGAAAAACATCAGGCTTGCGCTAGCTAATACCAGAATAAAGCTAAGCCAGTAGCCGATACTAATTTGCGCACGCACCGTGACTATCATACAAAAACACGAGAGTAACAGTGCCGAGAACGCAAACCATGAAAAACGGCTTCTCAGAGCGAATTGTCCCCGTTGCCAACCATCATAAAACAAATAACCACTAATGAGTGGAATCAAGTACGCGTGGGAATAGGTCCCATCATCAAAACTGTGGCGCCATAATGTGGTTAGTATCGGCGTATTAATGAAAGCGACTAGAGCGAATAAAGCCAATAGCACATACAAGGGGCGATTGTCAGTGTTTAGATTAGCATCCATGAGAATAGGTTGAATCCTTTAATGTTTAAATACCTGGCTGTAACACGATGTTTCTCAGCCATTGCTTGCCGTTTCTTAACGAGAGATAACTCTTAGCCATTAACCTTATGGTCCACTTTCTCAATCCCCATATCGGTGTTTTTGATAACGAATAACCCATGTTAACAAGCGTTTTTCCTGCAAGAGCTTCAAAACATACCACTTGGTACGGACTGAGTTCGTTTTGCCAGCGTTGGGCTTTACTGGCGTCAATTTTCGGTTTTACATATAAATCAATGTTATCTTGCCGGATAAGTTGATTATCAAGAATATTTTGATAATAGTCCTGATTTAGCTGGCTCACATCTACTTGCAAAAAAGCAGCAAGTTGCAAATAGGTTTGTTCCGGTTCTGCGAGCAGGGTTTCGTAATGCAAACATAAAAACTGCTCGCCCAATTGCAGACCCGCGGTTTGAGCTAATGACACAAATTTTTGCCACTGCCAGGCGATATTAAATGGCGATTTTGGGTATTGTCGTGCCGTGGGATGAAAGCGCCTTTCCAACATTGACTGATAAGCCGCACGACCATCACGAACTATATGAATAAATCGGGCATCAGGAAAAATTTCATGGAGAATCGGGATATGTGCAGCGAAGTACGGTACTTTGCAACCCCAGCGCTTTTTATTCTCCAGGCGATTTAAAAAGGCGAAATAGATACACTCGATTAATTGTCGTAAGTTGAGTTTAGCGTATTGAGCAATGCGTTGTTCGATTTGCGATCTTTCAACGTGCCATTGGCTGAATGTGTTATTGTCATGTTCAAACAGATCGTCAAGCAGTGAACGAATTTCATTCTCGCTTAGGTATTTTTGACAATCCTGTTTCAGTAGATAATAAAAACGTAGGATGAAATCATCTTCTGGCGGAATGGCCAGATCGTCTATTGCCGATAGTTTTACCTGCAATAGGGTTGTGCCAGAACGGGGACAACCCACAATAAATACTGGCCCAAGTCCAGGCTCTGCAAGCGTTGCGAGAGCATTCACCATATTGTTATTTTCCTTCATAGTGAAAAGGCATCTGATTTTACTAGTCTTCTTATGTCTAGTTCACAATGAAGGAAATATCTAGGTGTTTGCGCGTACATTTTTGTAAGTCTTAGCTGTGAATCTTTTCATCGCGATATCGAGCATTTTCAACTTTATTGAAATCTAAATTATAAGTTTTAATTTTTCACCTATACTAAAGTCGAGTGTTGCTGATTAAGTTGTTCAGTCTATAAATCAATTGCTTATAGTAGTATTGACAAGGAAGAATAATGAAAACAAAGTTCAGCTCTGTGATATTCCTATCTTTTTGCCTCATTTTTTTGGCCGCATGCCAGCCTGATAAGACTGAGCAGGAATATATCGAAAGTGCTCTGCAGCTCATCGATAAACAGGATTATCAAGCCGCTAGTATCGAGTTAAAAAATGCCGTTAAAGTGGCGCCAGCCAGTGGTAAAGCCAGGATGTTGCTGGGGAAAACCTACCTGCTAAATGGCACGCTACAAGGTGCGCAAAAAGAACTAGAACGTGCGCTCGACCTTAACTACGATGCTGATGAAGTCATGCCTTTGCTCATTCGAGCTAATACCTTCCTGCTCGATTATGATGCGATTAAAGAAAACGTTGATACGGCCATCCAGCTAAGTCCAGTTGTGCAGCAGGAAATTCAGACCCTTGCCGGTATTTCAATGTCCATGGCCGGTGATATGCAATCGGGATTAGAGGTACTTTCTAAGGTCATTACCAATGAAAGCAATAAGGACTTCTATTACAAATTAAGTCAGGCCTGGTTTGCGGCCCACAATGATCAGTTGCCTCAGGCCATTGAAATGGTGGATGAATTACGAGCTGAAGACTCTGAATTTCAAGATGCTACGCTGATCTTGGCAAACTTATATCGCATGGATCAGAAATTACCCGAATCTGCAAATACTTATAAAGCCTATATTGAATCTTATCCATTTAACTATCTTGCGCAACTTTCCTATATTCACGTGCTGATCCGTAATCAGGATATGGATACCGCGGCACAGCAAGTTGATAGCTTGCTAGTCCTGTACCCGAACTCGCCAATCGCAAACGAATACAAAGCCGAATTACTGACCCTCAAGGGTGAATATAAAGCGGCGATTGAATACGCAACAGTGGCGCTCGCAGCCCAACCGAATCTGGTGAAATCTAACTTAATTGCAGGTGTTGCCAACTATCGAACCAATAACTACGAGTCGGCTTATCGTCACTTGAGCATTATCGAGAATGATATCCCAAGCAATCATATCGGCAATCGAATATTTTCGTCGGTTAAACTAAAACTCGGTTACGTCGATGAGGCTGTGGCCAGTATCGATCAACTGGACGAAATCACCGCTGAGGATTTTGCGTTGGTTGCTAATACTTCTCAAGCGCTTATTCGCAAAGGTGATACATCTCAAGCGAGCAAATATATTGAAAAACTCGATGAATTGGACGTCAATGATTCGCAAACGCTGGGTCAACGTGGTGCGTTAAAGTTATCCGTTCAGGACGATACCGGTATTGATGACTTAGAGCGTGCACTAGAGCTGGATCCTGATTTTGACCGGGCGCGATTAACCTTATTACTCAATTATGTAAAAAGCAAAAACTATCGCGAGGCCATGAATATTGCTGAAGATTGGGTAAAGCAAAAACCAGAAAGTGATCAGGGATATCTTGCCAGAGGCGTTGTTTATCGAGCTCAGGGAGAAAATGACAAAGCCAATAAAGCCTTTAATACGGCACTGGAAAAAGTGGAAAATAGTCCTGGTGCGCTATTTAATCTCGCCTTATACGATATTCAAAATGGTCATAGCGAACAAGCTAATGAACGGCTTGAACAATTACTGACTCATCAGGCGGATCACCGTGGTGGCTTAGATTTGATCATAACCAATGCCAACAACCTTGACGATAAAACCCAGGTTATTGAATTCTTGGAAGATCTCGCTAAAGACAATCCAGAACAACTCAATCTGAAAATTGCCCAGGCAAAAGCATTGGAGAATGTAGGCCGGCGCAGTGATGGCCTAGCGTTGTTGGCGAGCATGGCAAACCGAGATAATAATCCTGATGTGTATTATCGCGTTTATGCGAAAATGGCGATTGCTGATAAACAGTATCAACGAGCTGAAAATTTGTATTTGGCTTTGATCGAAAATAATGCCGATAACTTTGAGGCCTACCAAGGCTATTTATTTACGCTGGAAATGCAAAAGAAATATCAGCAGGCCTATACTCAGGTGAAAAAAGCTCAGACACGCTTTCCACAGCAGGAAAACCTTAAATTAGTTGAAGCAAATTATTTGCTGTTGTCCAACTCCTTGGATCGCGCCCGTGGTGTAATCGAGGAAATCGATGCCAGCGAAGTCAATGAAATAGGCTATCTGAAACTTCGTGCAAAGTTTCACTATCAAGTAAATGAGAACGCGACGGCGAAAGAATATGCTCAGCCATTGCATCAACGTCAACCGAACGGTACAAATAGCTTCCTATATGCGCAAATTCTCCAGCGTCTGGGAGAAAATGATACCGCGTTAGATGTGGTTAATGTTGCATTGCAACAAGACAATAATAATCTGGCGCTGAAAAACTTGAAAGCAGAATTGACCAGTGAATCAAATCCGCAAGAGTCGGTTGCTTTGTATAAGGAAATTGCTGACAGCTATCCGGATAGCTTCGTTGTATTAAACAATCTTGCCTGGTCGGCGATTCAGGCTAAAGATTATGAGCTGGGCTTAGATAGTGCTAAAAAAGCCGCAAAACTTGCGCCTCAGCAACCTCAGGTGATGGACACATTAGCTGTTGCTCATATGAAGATGGGACAGTACGATACTGCCGAATCCTTGTTGATCGAAGCGAAACAGGCATTACCGGATAATGAGGAAATACTCTTACATTACGCCGAAGTTTTGATTCATTTGAATAAGTTGAATGAGTCGGAGCAGGTATTGGCGACAGTGGCCAATAGTGAGAAAAAAGAGCGGGTATTACAGTTACTGGCAAATAAAGGCTAACTAACTGTTCCCTCAGAAGTACACTAAAAAAGGCTACTCAGTAGCCTTTTCTTTTGGCTTGTTTTCATGTTCAAGTATGGCTTTCTTGGCGATCAAGGCTTGTGAATCCGATTGTTGAATCAGTGAAGATATGTGGACAAGCTCGATTTGATGCCTTTCCAGCGTCGGTAGCATGCGGTGCAGTACTTTCAATGTTTTCGGGTGAGGGTGGGCAATGGCAATCGCAATCCCATCACGCTGACTGATTCTTACGAGTTTTTTAAACTGGTTCTCGATATAGGATTCATCCAGTTTATTATCCAGGAATAATTTACGATGTAAGGTCGGCACGCCATGTTGTTGTGCGACATATTCTGCCTGAGAAAATTTACTGGTTCTGGAATCTAAAAAAAACAAATCATTGGCTTTAAGGAACTTCATGGTCCAGGCCATAGGCTCGGACATCTGCGTCAGGCGACTACCCATATGATTATTGATACCAATGACATGGGGTATGTCATCTATTTGTGCTTGCAACGTATCCTGGATATGTTGCTCGGTCATGTTCGACGTTAATGCCCCAGGTCCTGGATTCAATCCTCTGATGGATTCCATTGGAACATGCAACATGATTTCTCGCTGCTGCTGCCAAGCTTGGGTGGCAAGTTCTTTGCCATGCGGCGTGTGGGGCAACACGGAAAAGGCGACCTGTCTTGGCAATAGTAAAGCGGCCCGGTCGGTATGTCGGTAGCCTATGTCGTCAATGACAATAGCGACCTTTTTTGTGTCTTGAGGGGCAGCCAAAACAGAAAAAGGCAATAAAAATACCAGAGAAAATAGTAAGCGCAAAATAAAATTCTTATTATTTTAATGTTTTGTTTACAGCAGGATAACAATAAAGTCAGGCAAAATCGATGAAAACTCAGTAATTTTTTATATGCTAAGTTAACTGATTGTTATCTATGAAATTATCGCTTTTATTTGCACCAGAGTTTGGGATTGACCGGCTTGCCTTTGTGGCGTATCTCAAAATAAAGGCCGGCTCGATTCTGTCCGCCAGATTGTCCTACCAGCGCAATTGGCTCGCCAATTTCGACACGATCCCCAACATTTTTTAACAAGGTTTGGTTGTGCCCGTAAAGACTCATATAACCATCGCCATGGTCAACCACCACAACCAGGCCATAACCTTTAAGCCAATCCGCAAATAATACCGTGCCATTGTGGATGGTATATACGGGTTGCCCTACGGGGGCTGTCATCAATACGCCTTTCCAGCGCAAATAACCTTGTTTTCGTTGCCCGTACGCATGGCGTATGCGACCTTGAACTGGCCATTGCAGCTTGTTTTTCAATTTGCTCAGGCCGGTTAATTCCCACGCTTGTTTCTGCATTGCCTGCAGCCTCGCCAAAGCCTGGATCAAAGACTTCTCTTCTTCTTCTAACTTGTTCAGACGTTGTTTCGAAGAAAGTATGCTGGAATTGATGCTTTTAAGGGTTGCGGCTCGTTGCTGACGATTATGCTGTAAATTTTGCTTTTGTAATTGTTGCTCGGCGATTAGCTCTGATAGCTTTTGCGCCTGCATGCGTTGCTCCTGCTCAACATCGAGTAAGTCCTTTATCACCGACTTATAGTCATCGATGCTTTCAATTCGAGCCGCGTTCAGATACTGATAATACGTCAGGTTGCGGCTAACTTGATTTGGATCTTGCTGATTTAGCAAGAGTTTTAGGTAATCGTGGTGGCCTGCATAATAAGCACTGCGTATTTGTTCGGCCAATGCTTTTTCTTGCTGCTGTTTTTTATCATTGAGCTCGGTTTGCTGTTTGGATAATGCTCGCAATTTCTGCTCAACGATTTTTTGGTCGTCAACGATGGACTTAATGCTCTGGGCGTTGGCGGCGATTGCCAAGTCATCCTTTTTAAGCCGCTCCTGCAACGTCTGTTGTTGCTGGCTGCCTTGATTCAGAGATTGTTTTTCCTCGACAATTTGTTGCTTAATATCATCAAGTTCTTGCTTGGTTTTATTATCTTGAGCACTCGACTGCGCATACGAAGGCATGACGCCTAGTAACCATAAGATGATGACACGGAGAAAAATTTCCGGCATTACGCGAATGCCGGAAGGTGGATGTGTGTTAAACCGAGCAGCCTTAGTCACTCAGCTGCATCAATGGAGTACCGGTCATTTCTTCAGGCTGCTCCATTGCCATTAAGGTTAATATGGTGGGGGCGATATCACTAAGCGTGCCAGTAGCTGCAGGTGTTGCTGAGCGGCCGACGTAGATGAGCGGCACAGGCTCACAGGTATGAGCCGTATGGGCTTGACCTGATTCACTGTTTACCATCATCTCGGCATTACCATGATCGGCGGTAATCAAACACTCGCCACCAGTATTATGTAACGCATCGACGACTCTGCCGATGCACTTATCAACGGCTTCACATGCTTTTACCGCGGCGTCAAAATTGCCGGTATGACCGACCATATCCCCATTCGGATAATTACAAACGATAAAATCATATTCACCGCTTTCGATTGCACCAATGAGCTTATCGGTTAATAATTCGGAATTCATTTCCGGCTGTAGATCATAAGTGGCGACTTGAGGTGATGGGATTAACTCACGTTTTTCACCAACAAAGGTTTGCTCACGGCCACCACTAAAGAAAAATGTCACGTGTGCGTATTTTTCAGTTTCTGAAATTCTTAATTGGGTTTTGTTGTGTTTCTCGAGCCACTCACCAAGAACGTTTTGCAAATCTGCTGGTGGAAAAGCCACTGCAGCGTCAATATCGGCCGCATATTCGGTTAGCATCACAAAATTACTAATGTCTGGTGTGGCCTGGCGCGCAAAGCCGTCAAAGTCCTTTTCGGTAAAGCAGCGGGTAAACTGACGGGCACGATCAGCACGGAAATTCATGAAAATCATAGCATCGCCGTCTTCTACGGTGACACTTTCGCCATTTTCAAGTATTGTCGTGGCCGCAACAAACTCGTCGTTTTCATCGCGTTGATAGGCATTTTCAAGCGCCTCGGTCACATTGTTGGCGCTATAGTCACCTTTACCACAAACCATCACATCATAAGCTTTTTCAACGCGTTCCCATCGCTGATCCCGGTCCATGGCGAAATAACGGCCAACGATAGACGCGACTCGACCATTGCCTAACTCATTGAACACCTGTTCTGCCTTTTGCAACGAAGCCAAGGCACTGCGAGGAGGTGTATCGCGCCCATCGAGGAATGCATGCAGATAAACCTTTTTAGCACCGCGTTGTTTAGCCATTTCCAATAGTGCGAAAATATGCTCTTCATGGCTATGCACACCGCCGGGAGATAATAGACCAAACACGTGCACCGCTTTGCCTTGAGTCACCGCATCATCAATGCTACTGGTCAGCACCGGATTATGACCAAATTCATTATCGGCAATCGCTTTAGTGATGCGGGTGAAATCCTGGTAGACCACGCGACCGGCACCTAAATTGACGTGGCCAACTTCGGAATTTCCCATCTGTCCATCAGGCAAACCTACCGCCATACCTGATGTGCCAATGAGCATATTGGGATAATTTTTCATTAAGCCATCCATGACCGGGGTGTTGGCATGGGAAATCGCGTTAGAATCCTGGTTCTCGCGATAACCCCATCCGTCGAGGATGATTAAAACCGTAGATTTCTTATTACTCATTGACTTACCTATATTGGGTTAACAGCTGATGCGGGGCATTATTGTACACTGGAGTGGTATCATAGAGCCAGATTGAACCCGGGATCAACCGCAAATTTATGCATTTACTGGATTCTTTATAAGCAAACGGTATACTTGTGCCTTTTGCGGATATAACGGCCGTTCGACCGGGCGTTTGCATCTTTTATATAGGTAACATAAAGGTTATGGAACAATACGTCGAATTTTTAACGAGTCATCCAATGTTGTCGATGGCATGGCTGGCAATTGCGACTCTGCTCATTTTTACTTCTGTGAAAAGTCGGTTTTCTTCGGTAAAGCCGATAAGCACGCAAGAACTGACTCTGCTAGTGAATCGTGAAGATGGGGTGGTTGTCGATATCCGTGCGGATAAAGAATTTAGAAAAGGCCACATTTTTGGTTCAAAGCACGTTACAGCAGAAAAAATTAACGGCAATGACCTGGTAAGCCTTGAAAAATACAAAGACAAGCCCATTATTGTGGTATGTGCTGCAGGAATGACTGCGGTTAAAGCGGCAAATCAGCTTGCCAAAGCGGGCTTTGAAAAAGTGAGCTACCTTAAAGGCGGTTTGTCAGCATGGCAGTCGGCAAATTTGCCGGTCAGTAAATAAAGAGAGATACATGGCAAAGGTCGTTATCTATAGCAGTGCTTATTGTCCTTATTGTCACCGGGCAAAAGCCTTGTTAGCACACAAACAGGTTACGTTTGAAGAAATTAACCTGGATCTGCAACCTGACCGCCGGTCAGAAATGATGGATCTGAGCGGAGGTCGTCATACGGTGCCGCAAATTTTTATCAATAATAAACACGTCGGTGGATGTGATGATTTGATGGCCCTTGAATATCAGGGGCATCTGGATACACTGCTGAGCGAATAAATAAAAGACGTCGTTTTTGCGACAAGATTATCAAGTTAGGAAGTAAATATTATGTCAGAAGAGAACCAAGCAGTAGCAAATGGTGCCGATAACCAACAAGCTGGACCAGCATTTGCCATTCAACGCGTATACACTAAAGACGTGTCTTTTGAAACGCCAAGCTCACCAGCGATTTTTCAAAAAGAATGGAAACCAGAAGTTAAATTGGACCTGGATACTCGCTCAAATAAATTAGCTGAAGATACCTATGAAGTTGTATTGGCGCTTACCGTAACCGCCTCTTTAGATGAGCAAGTCGCATTTTTGGCCGAAGTACAACAAGCGGGTATCTTTACCGTTGGTAATATGCCTGAGCCGCAACTGGCACACACCTTGGGCTCGTTCTGCCCGAACACATTATTCCCATATGCTCGTGAAGTGGTTAGTAGCCTGGTTGCTCGTGGTACGTTCCCACAATTAAATCTGGCTCCGGTTAACTTCGATGCCTTATTCGCTTCGTATGTTCAAAAACGTGCTGCGGACATGCAAGCTGCACAGGAAGCAAATTCTGGCACAGCTACCGACGCATAAGTTTTATGATTGATAAAGCTGACATTAGCGTAATTGGAGCCGGTTCCTATGGAACCGCTCTTGCGTTTTGTTTGGCCAGAAATGGCCAAACAACCTTACTTTGGGGCCGCAATGCTGAACACGTTGCGGCGATGCAGGAAAGTCGCTCCAATGAAGCTTATTTGCCAGGTTTTAGCTTTCCTGAAGCATTGCAACCTGAGACGGATCTTGAAAAAGTCGTCGCTGCCAGTGATATTTTGTTGATCGTCGTACCTAGTCATGCGTTTCGGGAAATGCTGCTGCAGATCAAACCAATGTTAGTACCAGGTGTAAAAATAGCTTGGGCAACCAAAGGCCTAGATCCGGTTCAAGGGCGATTGTTGCAGGATGTTGCGCGAGAAATTTTGGGTGATGATGTGCCGTTAGCTGTGCTCTCAGGCCCTACGTTCGCCAAAGAAATGGCAGCAGGTATGCCAACGGCAATATCGTTATCTTCGGAAAACAAAGAATTTTCCGATTGTCTTGCGAATCGACTTCATTGCCAGTCCTCGTTTAGGGTCTATCAAAATAGTGATTTTATCGGTGTGCAATTGGGCGGCGCGGTAAAAAATGTGATTGCCATTGGCGCTGGTATTGCCGATGGTATTGGCTTTGGTGCAAATGCCAGAACTGCTTTGATTACTCGTGGCCTTGCGGAAATGAGCCGACTTGGTGTCAAGTTAGGGGCAAATCCAGCCACCTTTATGGGGATGGCAGGTTTAGGTGATTTGGTATTAACTTGTACCGATAACCAATCCCGGAACCGTCGTTTTGGCCTAGCGTTAGGCGCGGGCGAATCGGTAGAGGGCGCTCAGCAAAAAATTGGACAGGTTGTCGAAGGCTATCGCAATACCAAAGAAGTGTTCATGTTAGCAAAACGTGAAAACGTGGAAATGCCCATCGTCGAGCAAATTTACCAGGTACTATACGAAGGTAAACCGGCTGCTGATGCGGCATTACAGCTACTTGGTCGTAACCCTACCAGTGAATGCTAATTCGTGGACCTGAATGTCTTCAGGTTCACAGATTTCCAATGCTCTATATTGTTATCGTTTGAGGACGTCAATGTTTGAAATCGCGTTATTTGAACCGAGAATCGCGCCTAATTGCGGCAATATCATTCGATTGGCCGCCAATAACGGCTGTCGCTTACATTTGATCGAACCACTGGGTTTCGATTTTGATGATAAAAAGTTAAAGCGTGCCGGCCTTGACTATCATGACTTGACGAATGTCACCAGGCATAAAAATTACCAGGCATTTCTAGACGCGGTTCCGGGTAAACGCATATTTGCCTGCACCACCAAAGGCGCAGTCCATTATCACCAGGTAAACTTCGAACCCGGAGATGTGTTGCTGTTCGGTTCCGAGACCCATGGCTTGCCAGATGAAATTCGCGATAATTTACCCGATGGTCATCGCATTCGAATTCCGATGATGCCAGACGCGCGTTCATTAAACCTGGCCAATTCGGTCGCCATTATCAGTTATGAGGCCTGGCGTCAGGTAGGGTTTGTAGACGCGATTTAATTCATTATTGCGTTAATCGATTCGGGTTGCTGCCCGATAGATTTTCAATAGCTGCTGCAAAGCTTGGTGCGCCTGCAAATCAATATTACTATGCAACAGTCCATAAACATTCGTTTCAATGCTCTGTGCCAATTCGGCACAACTCATATCAAGGTGCTCTAAGGTAATTTGTTGATTATTTAGCGCCAATGCAATTAATTCAGTTAGATTTTCGCGGACAAACTGACGTTGAGTCTGACTTAAGTCTTCGGCATATTGCATGCATGATTGCACCAAATCCTGATGCACTTGCTTGTCTTTAATGTCCTGAAAAACCGGCTGACCTAATGCCATCACAATATCTTCCACCACCTGCCAGACGTTCGTCACCTGAACTCGATGCAGCTTTACTTGCTCTTGAGTGTGAAGAAAGTGTTGCTCTACAACCTGTCTGAAAATATCTTCTTTGCCGCCAAACAGTTTATGAATAGTAACTCGTGAAGTATCAGCATAGCGACTGATCATAGAGATAGTGGTGGGCTTAAAACCAAACTGGAAAAAGCAACTGCGGGCAGCGCTCAGAATTTGCTGTTTACGATCTCGATTTTGGTTGGGCATGATTGGATCAGTCTGACTCTTGGCCTAATGGAACGATTTAAGGCTATCTTAGATCAATTTTGACGTATTCCCCAGCAATATATTAAAAACAAAAATTTATCAATTAACAAATATTGTAAATGTGTTAATCTCTTGCCATCGTTTACTCTCTGCTAACCTTAACAGAGATGATGGAGTGGTTATGTTTAGAAAAATTTCGTTATTGATTTTGTGTACCGGTCTACTGGCCTGTGAACAGGAGTCAGCCGTTAAAGCGCTGGATAAGAAACCTGCGGTGGTTCAGCTCGCCAAGGTCCAACCTGTGCCTCACCAAAACAAATATAGTTTCCCGGCAACGGTTTCTGCAGTGAAAACCATTGAGTTAAGTTTTGAAGTGTCTGGGCGATTAAACCAATTGGATTTAGTCCAGGGAAAGAAAATCAAAAAAGGTTATTTACTTGCAAGCATTGATAGAGCGCCTTTTGAACGTAGGGTTGATGAGCAACAGGTCAGGCTCGATATTGCCAAAAAGGATTTAGGCCGGATCAAGACAATGTTCGATAAAGGGTTGGCGTCCCAGAGTATGTATGACAATGCAGAAACTCAAATGGAATTGGCCACCATCGATTTAAACAATGCGCTTCAGGATTTAAGCTATACCCAACTTAGAGCGCCCTTTGATGCGCAGGTGTCCGAACGCTTAGTAGACAATAATAGTTATGTACAGTCAGGCAAACCCATCGCCCGCCTGCAGGATCTTTCACGAATTTATTTCTCCTTTAACGTACCGGAACGGATTTTATCAGCGAACGCCAATAATGAGTTAGTTTCGGCAACGGCAACCTTACTTTCAAAAAATGCACCAAGCTTTGACGTGGAGTACGTTGAGCATCGCACACAACCGGAACCTATAACCCAGACCTACCAGGTGGTATTTGCCATGGAGCCTGTCGACAAACAGGTATTTACGCCCGGGGCGCGGGCAAAGGTGGAAGTAACTCTGGAAAATAGCCAGCCAATAAGCGGTTTGGTTTTACCATTAAGTGCACTGGTTGGAGATAAGAATAAGGGTTTTTTCGTCTGGCGTTATCAGCAACAGCAAAAATCGGTAGAGAAAGTTACCGTCACAGTGCTTAAGATTATCGGCAAGCGAGTGATTGTCGATTCGGAATTAACCGCATCGGATCACATCGTCCGGGCTGGTGTTAATCAACTGGTTGAAGGTCAGCAGGTCACTCCGTATAAGGCGCCATAATTAATGAATATTGCAAAATATGCTATTAAAAAGCCAGTCAATATCTGGCTTTTAGTGTTGATTCTGCTTTTTGGTGGTGCCCTGGCATTAAGCAAAATCGGACGCTTGGAAGATCCGGCGTTTACCATAAAGATGGCGCAGGTCATTACCCAATTCGAAGGCGCTGGAGCTGAACAGGTTGAAGAAGAGCTTACTGAGCCGTTAGAAATCGCATTGCAACAAATGCCGCAGCTCAAGCGCTTAACATCGACTTCCAAGCCCGGTGTTTCCGAAATTACCGTCGAAATCGAAAGTCATTACGATGCGGATAAATTACCCCAAATCTGGGACGAGTTACGCAAGCGGCTTCGAGATGCTAGTGCTCAGTTACCTAAAGGTGCAGGTAAACCGACGGTGGTCGATGATTTTGGTGATGTTTCCGGGCTTTATTATGCCCTGACGGCGCCGGATTTTAGTGCCCGCGAAGTGCGCGAATTTGCGCGTATCATACGTCGAGAGTTATTAACGACCGACGGTGTTGCCCGCGTTAATGTTAATGGCGTACTGCAGGAGCAAATTGTTGCCAATATCGACCCATATCAATTAGCAGGGCTAGGCATTTCTTTTCCTGATGTCGTGCGCTTATTCAGTGACAATTTTCGTCCCTTCCATGGCGGGCGTATTTTGGTGGAAGGCAAACAGGTTCGGATTCTGGTTGAAGAGTCGCGCAATCAGTTAAATGAAATAAATAATCTGACGCTGGTGCTGCCTGGATCAAACAAATCGATCAAAGTTCGCGATATTGCCCGACTGACAGTCGAACCCACACAAATTCAACCCAGTATCATTCATCATAATGGCCAACAGGCTATCACTCTGGCAATCTCTGCGCAGCACGATATAAATATTGTTGAAGTCGGCAAGAATGTTGATGCAAAAATTGATGCAATATTGCAGTCTTTGCCCATCGGTATTAGCTTGAGCCCTATATACAACCAGGCGCAGATTGTGGATGACGCGGTGGATGGTTTTATCCTCAATATTGTCATGTCTGTGTCCGTGGTATCGCTTACCTTGTGCCTGTTTATGGGGTGGCGTTCCGGTCTGGTCGTGGGCTGTGTGCTATTAGTTACGGTGATGGGCACCGTTTTGCTGATGTGGCTGTTTGATTTACAACTGCAACGGATTTCTTTAGGCGCCATGGTGATAGCTATGGGGATGCTGGTTGATAACGCGATTGTCGTCGCAGAAGGTATGATGCTTAGAATGCGGCAGGGTAAATCAGCCATTGATGCCGCATCATTTATCGTCAAACGTACCCAGTGGCCACTTTTAGGTGCGACGGTGATTGGTATTGCGGCGTTTTCGGGTATTGGTCTGTCCGATGATGCCACCGGCGAATTCCTATTCTCGCTATTTGCGGTTATTTTAATATCACTAATGCTTAGCTGGTTATTGGCGGTTACAGTGACTCCGCTATTTGGCAGCTATTTTTACCAGGTAGGTAAGGATGCGCCAGATCAAAGTCAGGCGGCCGGCATATATCAGAAATACCAAGGCCTGCTACGCCTGGCATTGCGATATCGGGCTGTCACCATTGCGCTACTGGTGTTTATTACCATCGGCGCCTATGCCAGCTTTGGTAAGGTCAAACAAGGATTTTTCCCAGCGTCTAATGCGCCGATTTTCTTTGTGCATTATTGGGGAGGGCAAGATCAGGATATCCGACGTACCGAACAAGTCATTGCTGAGGTTGAACAACTTCTGATGGCGGATGACAATGTAACGTCGATTACCAGCTATATCGGTGCCGGCGCTGACCGCTTCACCCTCACTTATAATCCACAATCAAGAAATGAAAGCTATGGTCTATTACTGATTCGTATGGACGATGCTGAACGTATCGCTCCGTATCTAAAAACCTTACCTGAAAAACTGGCATTAGTGGATATCAATGCCAATTTCTATCTCGAAAGAATGCAGTTTGGTCCGGGTGGAGGGGCAAAATTAGGGATTCGTTTTTCAGGCCCAGATGCAGATGTGCTACGGAATTTAGCCGAGCAGGCGCAACACCTTCTGCGAAAAGATGGTTTGATCCGTGATATTCGTCATGACTGGCGTCAAAAGGGGTTGGCGATCAACACTAACTTTGATGAATTTAACGCGGGTGTCGCAGGTGTTTCCCGGGCGGACTTTTCTGATGCTATTCAGTATTCAAGTAATGGATTACAGCTAGGTTCGATTCAGGATGGTGATTATAGCTATCCGATTGTTGCTAAAATCAATCAGCCAGGTCTGGTACAGCTCAATAAGCCGGGCAATACCAACGTAGAAAATATCGTCAATGTACAGGTCTGGAGTTCCGAGCAGCGTAAATATATCCCATTTCAACAGCTATCCACCGGGATTTCTCTGGAAAGTGAAGAGGTATTAATCAATCGTCGGGATCGGGTGCGTACCATTACGGTGATGGCCGACCCGGGTATTAACGAGACCGCGGCTCAGGCTTTGGCCCGAATTAAAGAACCCATTGAAGCTTTGTCACTACCTGATGGTTATGCGATGCATTGGGGCGGCGAATATGAATCGTCGGCCGAAGCTCAACAGGCTTTAGGAGCAGGACTGCCCATGGGATTTTTTATCATGTTCTTGATTTCGGTGCTGCTGTTTGCCAGAGTGCGTCAGCCATTAATCATTTGGATGGTCGTGCCTATGGCGGTGGTTGGTGTCGTTAGTGGTTTATTATTAACGGATATGCCGTTTGGTTTTATGTCATTGCTGGGTTTTCTCAGCTTATTTGGTATGCTAATTAAAAATGCGATTGTTTTAATTGAAGAAATTGATTTGCAGATTGAAGAGGGTAAGGATAAACCGCTGGCGATTGTCGAAGCAAGTACCAGTCGTTTACGGCCAGTAACGTTAGCCGCAATCACCACGATATTAGGGATGGCGCCATTGTTATTTGACCCATTCTTTGCCGATATGTCGGTAACCATTATGGGTGGCCTTACTTTCGCAACGCTGCTGACTTTAGTGGCGGTTCCTGTGCTATACAGTGCGTTATATAAAATCAAAGTGAGTCATAGTCAGTAAGATAATCATTAACTTATGCAGGTCACGATGAACAATACGGCCGGAGAAAACTGTCAATATCGAAAACTTGTCACTCTGGCAACGAGTGTGGCGGTTTTGGTTGTCGTTCTGATGCTGTTGACAAAACTCGTTGTCTGGCACTATTCGCCCTCGGCATCGTTACTTGGTTCTGCATTAGATTCATTGTTTGACCTTGTCGCCAGCGTGACCAACTTATTGATTGTTCGCTGGTCCTTGCGTCCCGCGGATAAAGAACATCGGTTCGGTCACGGTAAAGCTGAAAATATGGCGGCTTTGTTACAAGCGTTTATCATCAGTATTTCCGCAACCGTGTTAATCGTACATGGCTGGCATCGTATGCTTAATCCTGTTGTTATCGAGCATACCTTTTGGGGCATTATGGTAAGCGTGATCGCCATTGTCTTAACCCTGGCTTTGGTTCGGTTTCAATATTATGTCATCAGCCATACAGGGTCATTGGCCATCAAAGCCGATCAATTGCATTACAAGTCCGATCTAATGTTAAATCTGGCAGTAATTGTCGCATTAATCCTGTATCAATTTGACTGGCAATTTGCCGATGGCATGTTAGCTATTTTGATTGGCGTGTATTTAATTTATGGTGCGCTTCACCTGAGCTATATGAGTGTGCAGCAATTACTGGATCATCAATTGCCCGATGAAGAATTACAACGAATTGAACAAATCATTTGTGCGCCGGAGGAAGTGGTTGGTTTTCATCAGCTGAAAACGCGGCGCGCGGGCCAACATCGTTTTATCCAATTTCATCTGGAACTGGATCAAGAGCTATCTTTGGTGGATGCACATCGCATTAGTGATCATGTGCAATATGCATTGGAAGCCGAATTTGTCGATTGCCAGGTGATTATTCATCAGGATCCTGTGGCACCGGATTGTTCTCCAACTGAGCGTTAAAAAAATCCAATATCAGAGTAAGTGCACCTTGTCGCATGGGATCCGATTCAAACAAAATTTCATGTCGGGCTCCCTCTATCACCAAAGGCTTTTGTTGCACACAGGCAATATTACTCGCCGATTGGAGCTGCTCGCAAAAGAGATCTTGCGCTTGATTTTCGACCACCGTATCTTCTTCAGCCTGCAACAATAGCGTTGCTGTCTGGTGCTGAGGTATTTGCTCGAAGGCTTTATCCATACCTGCAATTGCGGCATTGAGCCAGGAAAATGTCACCCCCCCGAGTTGCACGTTGGGATTCTGCTCCCAGGTTTTCCGGAAAATGTTATAGCGAACTTCGGAATGCATTAAATCATTGTCGACAAAAGGCTTCTCTTTATAAGGGCCGTGACCGAAAAAATACCAGGCCTTATTGCTGAGCAAATTATTGACGCCACTACCCAGCGAAACCAGTGATGTTGCAAGCCAGTGCGGCAGGCTGCCGGTACCAATCCCAAACATAGGTGCAGACAGTGCCAGCGCCTGAAATTGCTTCGGATATTTTTGCACGTACAGGCTGGCAATGGTGCCACCCATTGAATGGCCCAGTAAAAATAACGGCCCCTGGCAACGTACTGCAATGTCCGATTGCATGACGTGATGCAAGTCTTCGACATAATGGTCAAAAGATTGCACATAGCCGCGATGCCTTTGGTCCTGTTCTCGATCGGACAACCCCTGGCCTCGATGGTCGACTATCGCGACATTAAATCCGTTATTAACCAGATCAAAAACGAGTTCCTGATATTTCAGGTAGCCCTCTCCGCGGCCGGGAGAAACGACAATACAGGGATGTTGCGGCTTGTCGATGTACGAAAAATAGCGCAAATCCGGCGCATTGTCGCGGCTTAGTACCGATTGTTGGCCTTTGCTAAACAGTGCACCAATGCTGCCATTAATATTTTTCGATAATTGCTGTTCCTGAGACCAGGAATAGGTGTGTTGCATTGCCTGAGCGGCTCCTGAAGCTAGACCCAGAATCAATAAAATTGTACCAATGGTTTTCGACATTACTGATTCAGATTAAGAAATTATTTAGCATTATCATAAGGTAATTCTATGATAACCGAAAGACCCGGTTGCGACGCGTCAACATTAGTGGCACAGGCTCTTATTTTGCCATGATGGCGCTTGATAGCATCCATGGCGATAGCCAGGCCCAATCCCGTGCCGCCGGTTTGCCGGGTGCGGGAGTTATCTTCCCTGAAAAATGGCGTAAATATGCGTTCCATTTCGGTTTCACTAACGCCCTGTCCCTGGTCACTAATGGTCAGCTCTATTTGCTCCTTGTTGGTTTGCAATGACAGGCTTACCTGGCTATTTTCGCAGGAATATTTAATGGCATTATTCAATACATTGCTGATGGCGCTGTGTAATAGTGCCCGGTCCCCGAAATAGGGTATATCGAGCATGCCCTCATCGACATTCAATATTATGCCGATATTCTTGGTTTGAGCCAGAATTTGATATTCCTGAACGATTTGCTCACACAAGGTGACCAGGTCTAAAGGTTCAAGCGACAAAGGTTTAAGTTGATTTTCAAGTCGTGAAAGCGCTAGCGCTTTACCCACCATATCGTCCAATTGCTCGATTTCATTGCGACTGCGTTGTAGGTTTTCCTGTATTTGCGGCGTATCTTTACTCTGTTTTTCCAATAGACTAATTAATAGCTGTAATCGGGTAAGTGGTGAACGTAATTCATGCGAAACATCACCCAGCAGTCTTTTATGGGCACTGATGTGTTGATTTATCTGTTCAGCCATGCGGTTAAAGGCCTGCCCTAATTCCCCGAGCTCATCAAAACGACGTTCGAATTCAGGTACTCTGGTATCCAGCTCGCCTTGACCAAATTGGCGGCTTGCTATCGTTAAGCGCTTGACTGGTTTGAGTAAGAGCCAGGTGAGGCCCCCACAGACAAGGGCGGAAACCAAAGCCAGAGATAACAGCCGGAGCCAGTCCGGTAAGCGATTGAAGAAGCCGCCGCGTTGCTCGGGCTTATCAGGAATGCCGATATACAACTGTAAGTCACCTTGATCTAACGGTAGGCTCTGTGGGCCAATCAACCGATACCCAGGTAAGTTGAGTCTTACCGGTTGTGGATAATTAAGGTTTGTGAGCCGTTCATGAACGACGGGTTTTGGATAACGTGCATTAGTGTATAAACGATCGTTGTCGCGATCAAATAGCCAAACCTCTCTCGGGATCCGAACGTTTCGTTTAAGCGAGGATTCAAGCTTACGCAGGCTCGGTTGCGTCATCTTAGGGAGAGATTGCTGCAAGCGCGTGCTGGTTTTTGACAGCAGTTTTTGTTGTTGGAAATTCAATGGCGTCGCCTGAGGGGGCGTTAGAAAGTTTACACTGACCCAACGGGTAACCAATATTGAGACGATTGCTACCAGCCAAAAGCCAATAAACATTTTAATAAATAACGATGAGTACCAGCGTTTGGAAAATAAACTCACGATTCACTATTCCCGGAATTAAATATATAGCCAATTCCACGTACGGTATTGATGCAATCCTCTTTCCCGTGTAGCTGCAACTTGCGGCGGATATTCGAAATGTGCATATCAATCCCGCGATCAAATTTTGCTAAAGGGCGATTTAACACATTTTCTGATAACGCCTCTTTACTGACGACTTGGTTAGGCTGCTGCATAAGCAAATGCAACATTTCAAATTCGGTCCCGGTTAGCTCAATGTGTTTGCCTAAATAGTCAACTTGGCGTGTTGCAGGCGTTAGCGTTACTTGATTGCAGGACACGGGTTGTTGCGCTTTTTGATGGGCAACGATATCGATGCGCCGAAAAATAGCTTGAATGCGAGCTAAAAGCTCAGCAGGGTTAAAGGGCTTCGGCAAATAATCGTCGGCACCTAACGTTAGCCCGAGCACCCGGTCCGCCTCATCGCCTTTGGCCGTTAGCATTATAATGGGCGTGTGATGCTGTCCACCGAGTGCCTGCAGCACTTCAAAGCCAGTTAAGCCTGGCATCATCACATCGAGCAGGATGAGAGAATAATCCTGATTTCTGGCCTTTTGCAAACCGCTTAAGCCATCGTGGCAAGCCTCTATTTTAATGTTTTCTGTCGCCAGGTATTCAGATAGCAATTCTGCCAAAGACTGATCATCATCAATTAATAAAATAGGTTTTTGCTGCACGATAATGCCCTCTAGTCGCTTATGTCCTTTAATAAGGTTAAACGCGTTCAATGTAATTCAGGTATCGGCTTTATTCAAACCCTTAGATATGGCAATGACCTGACGGTGAAATTGCATTCGCCATGATGAAAGGCAACCGAATAACGTAAATCTAACCTGAATTTAGTTCAGGGTGAAAGCCTTTACTTAAAATTTACACAGCCTTTGCACTACTTTGCATTGGTTTTGGCTAATATTGCTATCGTACTTAGTTAGTGAAGAGGAACAATATAATGACACGTACGAGAACTTTTAACACATCTGTACTTCTGGTATTGCTATCCAGTCTGGCATTTTCCAGTATGGCGTTTGATAAGCCTATGTCTAAAGGTGAGCGAGGTGGAAAATCTCAGCAAATGACAAAGATGTTCCGCGGCCTTGATTTGACCGAGGCACAAAAAGCTGAGATTAAAACGATTCGCGAATCAAGTAAGCAGCAATTACACGCATTGGCGCCAAATAAAGATGAAAATCGTGAAGAGTTACAGGCGATTATCAGAGCCGACACCTTCGATGAAGATGCGTTTATGGCCCTGCAGAAAGATACCCAGGAGCAAAAGCAGCAAGCTGAATTAATCAAGGCTAAAACCATGCATCAGATTTACCATGTGTTAGATTCAGAGCAACGGGTGAAGTTTGAAAAAATGCAGCAAGAGCGCAAACAACGAAAGTGATATAACAAGTTTTCGTAAACGACACACGCCCTCATTTGAGGGCGTTTTTTGTTGCCAGAAAATAAATTTAGGTTTTTTTGTAATAAATTCTCGGACCTTGAGACTAGAACACTAACAATGGATTACTGGGAATCGAAAAGTGAAAAAATATCGTGATAAAACCAATAACGTTTGTTCTGTCAGAAAATGGCAGCAGGTGTTTGAAAACCCCAGGGCTTTGCTGTTTCTGATCGTACCTGGCCTGATTGGCGGACTCGTAGCGCCATTGGCATCTGCGAATCAGGAGTCGTTATTAGAAAGTTGTTATTTACCAGGATATTCACAACCGGCTGAATGTGGGTTTGTTGAGGTGCCTCGCAATTATCAACAGCCAGATGAAGGCAGGGTGCGTATCCATGTAAGTCGGGTTCGCAGCCGCAGTGGCGAAACTTTATCGCCTTTGTTTGTCCTCGCAGGCGGGCCAGGGCAGGCGGCAACTGAGCTGGGTCGTTTCATTCCAACGGCCTTTGCCGCCATTATTAAACGTCGCGATATTATTTTTGTTGATCAACGCGGTACCGGCAAAAGCCAACCAATTAACTGTGAGACTGCATCTTTGGCTACCCTGCGACAAACGACTCAGGCGCTACAGAGCTGTCGTCAGAAAATCAATCCGTTACTAGGGCAACTAACCACTCGCGTATACGTTGAGGATCTAGAGTCGGTACGCCAATATCTAGGGCTGGATAATATTACTTTGTGGGGTGGTTCATACGGCACCTTTTCGGCTCAGGCATATGCCAGTACCTATCCAGATGCTGTCGCTGGGATGATACTTGATGCTGTAGTAAGCCTTGATAGCCAGTTTTTGGCAGAGGGCGCCGTTTATGCACAGCAGGCGCTACAAAGGTTGGTCGAACTATGCCGAGAAAATACCGGGTGCCAGCAGGCTTACCCGGATTGGCCGCAGCAATTATTTGCCATTATTAATAGACTCAATGAAGAGCCATTATCTCAGGGGCAGTTACAGGGAGTGACAGGCCTGGACTTAGCCCAGATTATTCGCACGGCTTTGTACTCGCCAATCAGCGCATCCCGTGTTCCTATGGCGGTGGAACGCGCCTATAACGGTGATTATTCGATGATTCAGGGGTTGGCGATGATGGCCGGCAGCGGCGCGTCGAATTCCATGTATCTTGGCTTAACGCTAGGTGTACTTTGTCAGGAGCACATTAGTGAACAAGGGCAAGAATACGCTATAGCTAAAGGGCAACAGAGCTTTGTAAAACATAGCTATTTTTCGTTTTGGCAACAGGCCTGTGGCAACCAGGATGCGAGTTTGTACCAACCTTTTGAGGCACCTGAAGCTATCGAGGTACCCACCTTACTTCTCTCTGGGGAATTGGACCCTGTTACCCCTGAGCAAAGCGCAGAACAGGCACGCAAATATTTACCGAATTCCACCCATCTGATCATTGCCAATAGCGGTCATATCGTTTCTTACCAAGGATGTGTGCCGAATTTGATCGCGGAATTTCTCGAACAAAAATCTATCGCCAAGCCTGAATGTGCGATTCGCCAGGGCTCGTTGCCCTTTGCTTTATAGGAGTTGGTAATGATTGAATTTAAAAAGGTATGTAAATCTTTTGCAGATAAGCATGCCAATAACAATATTGAATTTCGTTGTTTGCCGGGCACGATTACCGGGTTGCTTGGGGTAAACGGTGCCGGTAAGTCGACCGCTTTAAAAATACTTTCCGGGTTGATCAAGCCGGATGCAGGCGATGTGCATGTAAATGGCATTTCTGTGGGGGAGCAACCTCGCAAAGCCCAGGCGCAATTAGGTTTGTTGCTCACGTCCCAAGGCTTGTACCCGCATCTTAGTGCCAGAGAAAATATTGAGTTTTACGCGGCTATGCAGGGTGTGAAGAACGTTGCCCGGGCAACCAGTGAGGTTATCGAAACCTTGCAAATGCAAGAGTTAGCAGAGCGTAACGTTGCCGGCTTTTCCACGGGAGAGTCGATGAAAGTAAGCCTTGCGCGAGCCTTAGTACACAAACCTAAATATTTGGTACTTGATGAGCCAAGCCGAGGCTTAGATGTGTTGGCAATCGCCGCATTGCGTGAATTGCTACTGGATTTGAAACAACAGGGCTGTTGTATTCTGTTCTCTTCCCACGTGATGCAGGAAATTGACATCTTATGTGACCAACTCGTGGTTATTGATAATGGCCAGGTTTGTTTTCAAGGGAATTTAGACTCGTTCAAGCAGGAGCATACGACCCTGGAAAAAAGCTTTATTCATCGGATCAGCAACTACAAACAACAGATAACAAAGGATACAGTTAAGGGGGCCTCATGCTAGCGGCGTTGATAACAAAAGAGTTACGGGAATTATGGCGAGACAAGCGCTCATTACTGGCAACATTTGCTTATGCCCTATTCGGTCCTCTGGTGCTATTTATTGTAATCAAGGGAGTCATTAGTTTGGTTGTCGAAGACACTGAGCTAAATGTTATTTTGGTGGGGGAAACCGAACAAGTTCAATATGTACAGCAATATCTGCAGTATCGTCAGCTCGATGTTGAATACTTTGACAGTAATGTTGAACAGGCTCTGGCAACTCTTGAAAGTGACAACGCAGCGGTGTTAATCAGCGTTGATACTCTAACCACTGCTTCCGGCACCGAACATTATCAGTTATCGGTTTATGCTGACACGAGTACGACTTCAGGTAACAAGCGCATGCAAAAAGCCGCTTCCATACTTAACGCTTTTGTGAACAATGAGAAGCAGACGAACCTGCTACAATTTGGTCTCGACCCTAAGCAGAGCAAGTGGCAATTACAAACCTTTACGATTAGCGAGCAGTCGGCCAGTGCGCGTCGATTTTTAGATAGTCTGTTAATTTTCCTACTTCTATCGCCATTTATTATTACCCTGAACTATATCAATGATGCTACCGCCGGCGAGCGAGAGCGTGGTTCGCTTATGCCTTTGTTATCGCAACCAGTACCGCGTAGCCAAATCGTTATTGGCAAATGGCTGGTTGGTAGTGCGTTGGGCATTGTTGGCATGATTGTTACCATGTACTTAAGTTTTTCAATGCTCGGTAGACTCCCGGTTTATGAATTGGATTTGGTGCTCCATGATGGCTTGCCGCAGCTTGTTAATGCCACTTTGATTATGATCCCGTTGGCGTTATTAGTTTGCAGCGTACAGATGTTACTGGCACTTACCGCGAAAACTTACAAGGAAGGACAAAGCTATCTAACCATGTTCAGCTTTATGCCGATGTTGATTGTGTTTTTATCAGATTCTATTAATCAGCATATTGATAGTGCCTGGCTGCCATTACTTGGGCATCAGCAGATGCTGCAAAATATCTTTTCGAATCAATCGGTAAACTCATTTGATGTGGCAGGATTAGGCGTAATTTGCTTGCTTTTAACATTCGCATGTCTGATGCTAGTTCGACATCAATTATTTCAGGAGTCTCTGGTTCAATCGCAATGATCTTTTGGAAGAAGTGGCGAGCAAAATCCCAGCTAGAAGAAGACTTGCAGGAGCATTTACCCATGCTTGAACGCCTGGTCGCTTCTTACGAGCGCAATCCTCAAATTCAGCAGGAGCTATTGCAGGAAGTGGTGCTGGCGATATGGCAGAGCTATCAGCAATTTGCTGGTAACGCTTCTATTAAGACATATTTTGCGAGAATTGCTCAGAACCGTTGTATATCTCATGTGCAAAAAGCGGTGCGGCAAGTAAAAGAGGCTCAGGTAGACCCAAATGAATGCCAGTTAACTGACACTCAGCTCGATGACGAGCTGGTCAGGCAACAGCAATATCAGCAACTACTGAATAAAATTCGCGGTCTGCCGTTACAACAAAAACAGGTTATCAGCCTGTTTTTAGAAGGTTTTAACTATCAACAAATCGCCGATATTTGTGGCTTAACCAGCACTAATGTCGGTGTTATCATCAACCGCTGCAAGCCAAAGTTGATGAATGAGTAACTATAGGTTCTTGATATGGATTCTTTAAAAAATCTCTGGCAATCGCAACATTCATCGTTTGATGCCAGCAAACTGTTAAGTCAGGCAAAAAAGCAACAGCGCCGGATGTTTTATCTGATGATGCTGGATTTATTAATTTGGTTTGCGTTGGTGATCTGGGCCTGTCTTATCATCGATCAACAATCACGACCCGATAGCCTGGCTACCGGGATATTAATTATCATGGCGGCGAGTATTGCCACCGCTTATATGCTTTGGCTGCGCACTTCGACCTGGGGCAGCGGCGAGTTGGATAGCGCCAATTTATTACGGTTGCTGATCCATCGCAGTAAAGGCGCGATTCAGGTGGTAAATGTAACCTATGGATTTATGGTGCTTATGCCAGTGATGTTGGTGCTGTTAAAGTGGTGGTATCCAACCCCGGGAGTAGATTACTGGCCAGTAATTATTGGTTACAACATATACTGTCTGGTGGTGATAGTTGTTGGCCAATGGTATAAGGGCAGACAGAATAAAAAACTGCAGAATTACGAGATATTACTGAAAGAGATTGAACAAGAAGCTCAGCGTTAGGCGTTAACCAAGGAATTAGGTGTGTTTAGCCTTCAAGGTTGAAATCAAAGATTTTTGTCATTGAACTTTCAATCGGCTTACCATTTATGGTTGCTGGTTTAAAGCGCCATTTCTTCATTGCCTCAGAAATGGAACCTTTAAAATAACGTACCTGGCGATCGTCTTCAAAATCTAGCTCTTTAACTCGACCGGCAACATCGATAACAAATGACACCTGAACTGCTTTACTTAGTTTACGACGAGCCGCTAATTTCGGATATTTCGGCGCATAGCTTTTTAGTACTTGCGCCTCAATAATATCCGCTTGTTCTTGAATATTTGGATAGGTCTTGGCAATAAGCTGATGACTTTTAAGCAGCTGAGCCTGACCGGATAAGTCGTCCTGTAGTTTGATCACGGGCAGCACTACTTGTTTTTCAGCTTTATTAGCAAATACGGTCATTTGATTGGCAAGCGGTAGCGGATCCTGACTCTGAGATCGCACAGGAATTTGACTATAGTCTTCTAAGTCAGGTGTTTCGCCTAAATCGTTTTGGATGACGTTTACTGGGTTTGATTCACCCAGAGAAGCACGCGCGATGATATCGCTCTCACTTTTGCTGTCGGAACTGGGAATGTTTAACTCTGTTGAATTTGCTGTTGGGGTGTTTTTAAAAGGGCTACGTTGAGCTGTTTTGTCAGTTGCCATCACATATTGCGAGGGAATGTCGCTTGCCTCACTTTCCGCCATACTCGTTAATTGTTCAACAATGACATGTACGGGATTGTCTTGCATCTTATTTGGCGTTGCCAGTTCAGATATTGCTACATGCTGAATGCGCTGTTTTTGTTCCTGCACATCGGCATCGTCAGGATTTAACAACCAATGGGCAATACTTGCTGGGGCAATTTGCTCAACCGCACCATCTTCGGTTTTCGCCTGGCTGGCAAGTGCTGAATTACCGATAACAGCCTGCCAAGGAGAATTTACGGAAAGAGAGGTTAAGGTAACAAATACGCCGGCAATCAAAGTCAGCGGGATCAAAGTATTCAGCTTTGATGGTGACTGCGGCTCTTCTAATATGCGCTGCACACGTTGAGTTAATTCACCGCCACTCGCAGCAATGGCCAAATCGGAACTGGCTTGGTGGTAGTCTGCTAAATCTGTCATTAACCGGGCGTATTGAATGGTTGCCTGACGATGAGACAAAACTTGTTGATCACAAATACACTCGCGTTCAAGACGAATCTGGCGACCAATCCAGTGCACGGCCGGATGAAAAAACAGCAGCAATTCGATAAGCGCCTGGCATAAATTAACCGCATAATCGTAGCGTTTGATATGAATTAACTCATGCAACAATACCAGTTCAAGTTGCTCTTTATTTAAGCCTGTTACTAATTGTGCAGGTAACATAATGACCGGCTTAATAAAGCCCAACGTCATAGGTGAGCTGATATGAAATGACAGCAGTAATTGTACCGGCCTATTCAGTTTTAGCTGCTGCACAAGTTGTGTAAATTGGTTTTGCAGTTCGCTTGTTGGTGCAAGTATTTGTTGTCGACGAACATTTTGCGTCCAAGTAAATTCGACAATAAACTTCACCAGTAAAACACTGACTATCAATATCCAGGCAATGGCTAATATGTGGGTGATTTGCAACGTGGAGACAAACCCCTGACTAAGAACCATATGCTGTGTGGATTGCACTAAATCCTGAAGCCAGGGCAACAGGGTTGTTCCAGTATCTATCGGGGAGGCATTCAGCAAGTGAAAAAAGGTGTAAGCAGGAGCAATAAAACACGCAATCAACGCGAAAACGGCGCATAAATATCGCAATTGTGCCTGGTTTTTGTGTATACAAAACAGGCTAACCCGAAGTAACAGGGCGATGATAAGCCCTTGCCAGAGAAAATGCCCCAGCGTGTATGACAACTGTTGTAAAATATCTAACCAGTTGCTGCGCAAGCTACTACACCGTTTCCCGTTGCTCTAATTCATCCAACATGGTGCGGATATCGCTAATTTCATTGGCATTGGTTGAATTGCCAATTGCACGCATTACCAACTGAGAAAGGGAGCCATTAAAGGCTTTTTGTACGAGATCTGTTACCAGGGAACTTTGCGTTTGCACGGCGCTTTCTGATGGTGCATATATGTGAGCACGTTGACGCTCATCTCTCACAACAAGGTTTTTCTCATGCATGATTTGCAATATTTTCAACACCGTGGTGTAGCCAATATGTTGCTGATCGGGTAACGCATCATTGTGGGCCTGGTGCACTTGACGCACGGTCGCTGGACCGATTTCCCATAGGATGGTCAGTAAGGATAATTCCGCTTCGGTTGGTTTTCTGTTGGGGCTTGCCATACTCACCTCTTGTTGTTTTTATTTGTGTATCTTATGTTCTAGACTAGCTTGAGTTTGGGGCTGTAGCAACCATTTTATGCTACCTGCCAGTGAGCCCTTATTGAATCTAGGTTAATCTTCGTAGTGACGCTGCAGGATTGTGGCGAGTTGCTTACCTAGGCGCATCACTTGAGTGGATTTGTCTTCTTCAACGAGTCGCCCTTGAGCAAAACTTGAATACGCACGATTAATTGCTACTTGCTGGGGGAGAACCGTGACCCCCATATTGCTCAATAGTAAACGTAAACTGGATAACCCCCGAATTCCACCAAGTGCGCCCGGTGAGGCAGCCATAATGCAGGAAACTTTATCTTTGTATGCGCTTAACGGTACTTCATCCTTGCTTGTCGCCCTTGATGCCCAATCCAGAGCATTTTTCAATAACGGGCTATAGGCGCTGTTATATTCTGGCGATGCGATTAACAAACCCTGATGTCCGAGTAGCAGACTTTTAAATGCTTCAGCATGTTCGGGCATGCCAGACTCTTGCTCAATATCCTGACAAAATATTGGCATTGGATAATCACCAAGATTGATAATGGTGACTTTCGCTCCTGCCTCTTGCGCACCACGGGCAGCGAGTTTTACTAATTGTTGATTATAAGAGTCGCGCCGGGCACTTCCGGAAAAAGCTAGAATCTTGGCCATAATTAGCGATATTTCATCAGTAACTTATTCTTTTTTATACAATAGAGGCAAAAAAAACAATTTGCCAGTATTCACCAGATCGATTTGCTGTCAGCGCGCTTTTACAAACTTCACTATGATAAGAGGAACCATAGCTCTGTCGTGACTTTGCTACCATATTCATGAATAGGTGCTATAGATAAAATCAATTTGAGATTATTGCTGCGCCACTAGATTTCCGATTGCCAAAGCGGTTTTCTGCAGGTTTTGTTTTGCATCTCGCATTGCTTCTTGCAGGGTGACAGGCCCTAATGTTGCACTGAAGGCACTGACAATGCCGTGTTGGTAGAGTTGCTGATAGCCTTTGCCCAGGCTACCACTTAGCAAGATAACTGGCGTATTCAAGGATTTACTAAGCCTCGCCACACCAAAGCAGGCTTTGCCAGCCAGGGATTGCTGATCGGATTTTCCTTCACCGGTAATCACCAGATCTGCCCACGCAATCTGGTTTTCAAGCTGCAATGCGGCGCTAATGAGATCAAAACCGGATGCACGTTTTACCTTGGCAATGGCTTCAAGGGCAAGAGATAGACCTCCGGCAGCACCGATTCCAGGGGTATTGCAAAGATCAATCTTGCTATGGGGTTGCAATAAATTCGCGAAGTGCTGAAGATTACTATCCAGGGTTTTAATCATGGCCTGATCTGCTCCTTTTTGCGGCCCAAATACTGCGCTGGCCCCAGTATCGCCACATAACGGATTTGTCACATCACAGGCCAGAGAAAACTCGACCTTAGTCAATCGTGGATCAACCTCGCTTAAGTCTAGCTTTGCCAGCTCGCTTAGCCCACCACCTCCGGTTACGATCTGAGCGCCGTTATTGTCGAGCAACCTGGCCCCCAGAGCCCGCATCAGGCCAGCCCCGCCATCATTGGTCGCACTGCCGCCAAGCCCCAGAATAATATTTGTCACCCCTCGATCCAGTGCGGCAATAATTAGCTGGCCAGTACCAAAACTATCGGTCAGTAAAGGGTTACGTTCTTGTTCGGTTAAGAGCTCGAGACCGGAAGCTGACGCCATTTCGATAACGGCAGTGCTATCAACCATACCCCAACGACTTTCAATGGTTCGTCCGAGAGGGTCGTTAACCTGAGTCGATATTATCTCACCGTTAAGGGCATTGATTAGAGCATCGACAGTACCTTCGCCACCATCGGCTAACGGAAGGCAGCGAATTTCGCAATTGAGATCCGATTGCAGCAGACCTTGTTTGATTGCATTGGCAACGTCAGCGGCGGCCAGACTTTCTTTAAACGAATCAGGCGCAATGAGAATATTCATTAGGAACTCAAATTTATCGGCAAATGAAATAGATACGTTGAGCTTAAGATAAAAATGGGTGGCGGGACAATGGAAAAAAATTAACCTCTTTGTTTAAAGCAAACAAAGAGGTTAATACCAGTGTAAGAAAACGCAAGTTTAAACGCTATTTTTTCGCTTTTGCGAACGCTTCGGCAAAGGCATTACCCATCAAGCTATTGGCGGGTTGTTTTTGCTCGCGGTGTTTATCACGAGGTTTACGTTGGGCAGGTTTTGCCGCGGCTTGCTGATGTCGCTTTTGTTCAGGTTTTGCGCCAGTAGTCGTTTCATCAAGGCGCATGGTCAGAGAAATTCGCTTTCGTTTTACATCAACATCTAATACTTTGACCTTAACAATATCGCCAGCTTTTACTACCTCATGAGGATCGCTGACAAATTTATTGGTTAACGAGGAAATGTGTACCAAACCATCCTGATGGACGCCTATGTCGACAAACGCGCCAAATTTGGTGACGTTACTCACAACCCCTTCAAGAATTAGGTTTTCTCTAAGGTCGGTAATTTTGTTTACCCCTTCTTTAAACCTCGCCGTTTTAAATTCACCACGGGGATCGCGTCCAGGTTTTTCCAATTCACTTAAGATGTCCTGAATCGTTGGCAGACCAAATTGTTCAGTGACAAAGTTGCCAGGAGTAAGTTGTTTAATGTGTTGTTGCTCGCCAATTAGCTTTTCAACAGGCATACCTGATTCATTCGCCATACGATTGACCAGTTCATAACTCTCTGGATGGACGCCCGATGCATCTAATGGATTGTCACCATGATTAATACGAATAAACCCTGCCGCCTGTTCAAATGCTTTTGGTCCAAGGCGCGCAACCTTTAACAACTGTTGGCGATTTTTAAACGCCCCATGTTCATCGCGATAGGCGACAATATTCTGTGCCATGGTTCGGGATAGACCGGCAACGCGGCTAAGGAGTGGCATCGATGCAGAATTGGCATCAACACCAACGGCATTTACACAGTCTTCAACAACCGCATCAAGACTCTTGCTCAGCTGGCTTTGACTCACATCATGTTGGTACTGACCGACGCCTATGGCCTTGGGTTCAATTTTCACCAATTCTGCCAGCGGATCTTGCAAACGTCTGGCAATCGATACTGCGCCACGCAGGGAAACGTCCAGCTCAGGGAATTCCTTAGCCGCGGTTTCTGATGCAGAATACACACTGGCGCCAGCCTCGGATACGATAAGCTTCATCGGCTTGATTTCACTCAGTTCAGCCAGAGCTTCAGCCACTAACGCATCGGTTTCTCTCGATGCTGTACCGTTGCCGATCGCAACCAGCTCAATTTTATGTTCATTGATTAAATGCGCTAAGGTGCGAATCGACTTTTGCCAATGCTTCTGTGGCTCATGTGGAAAAATCGTTGTGGTATGTAACAGCTTGCCTGTTGCATCGACAATGGCGATTTTACAACCTGTGCGAATGCCTGGATCAATACCCATGGTGACTTTCGGACCGCCAGGCGCTGCCATCAGCAACGCCTTGAGGTTTCTGGCAAAAACATCAATTGCTTCTAACTCTGCCGCTTCGCGCATACTGGAAATGAGCTCGGTTTCTAACGACAACCCTAGTTTTACTTTCCAGGTTAAACGCACAACGCGATTAAGCCAGGTGGCACCAGCCTGCTGATTCAGGTGCAAATGATAATGATCACGAATCATTTGCTCAGCACTGGATTCTGTTGCTTCGATATGAGGGTCAACATTCAGACTTAATTGTAATACGCCTTCATTGCGGCCCCGTAAAATAGCCAGTGCCCGATGTGAAGGAATGTTGCTGAGCTTTTCACTAAATTGAAAATAATCTTTGTATTTATTGGCACCCTGAATCGTGTCGTTAACAACGTTAGCGTTGATGTGGGCTTGCTTGATTAGGTGACGACGGAGCTTTTGAATGAGCTGTGCATCTTCACTGAAGCGCTCCATAAGAATGTAAGCGGCACCATCGAGGACTTCTTTCGTGGTTGGGAAATTTGCGTCAGCATTGATATAGTTGCTTGCCTGAGCTTCAGGATCTAGATCCCAGTCATTCAGCAGGGCATCAGCCAATGGCTCTAATCCTGCCTCAATGGCGATTTGCCCTTTGGTTCGACGTTTAGGTCGATAGGGTAAATACAGATCTTCAAGCGTGGTTTTGTTATCAGCCTGTTCAATCGCAAGTTTCAATGGAGCACTTAGCTTGCCTTGTTCCTGAATATTCTTGAGCACCAATTCACGACGCTCCTGAAGTTCACGTAAATAGGTGAGACGTTGCTCAAGGTGGCGAAGGTGATTGTCATCCAGTCCTTGCGTAGCCTCTTTCCGGTAGCGGGCAATAAATGGCACGGTAGCGCCTTCATCGAGAAGATTGATAGCGGCCTGAACCTGTGCTGGAGTGACGGTAAGTTCCTGAGCGATTTGCTGGGAAATGTTAATCATAAAACCAAATCCTGATGCAGTTTAGTGCTTCGCAATAGTGCGAATATTGAATTGACAGTTGTATACTAGGATTGGGTTATTTAATCCAGTATTTTTCGAGAATTCCGGTAAGATAACTGCCTGTTTATACAAAACGAGCCGAAATTGAGCCCCACTTAATTTAAAAGACTTACAATGAAGCGATCAAACTATATCACACGCCAAGGCTGGCAAGTACTGGATGATGAATTGAAATACCTGTGGAAACAGGAACGTCCAAAAGTCACCCAAGCCGTATCTGAAGCCGCAGCACTGGGCGATAGAAGTGAAAACGCCGAATATATCTATGGCAAAAAACGATTAAGAGAAATCGATCGTCGGGTACGATTTTTGATGAAACGTCTTGATGAACTCACTATCGTTTATCCTCAACGCCAACAGGCAGGAAAGGTGTATTTTGGCGCTTGGGTGTCGCTGGTTGATGAACAAGATAAAGCCGTTGCGTATCAGTTAGTCGGCCCCGACGAATTTGACGTTAACAGGGGCAAAATCAGTATTGATTCCCCGATAGCCAGAGCATTGTTAGGTAAACAGGTGGGCGATGAGGTCGTAGTAAAAACGCCTCAGGGGGAGCGCTACCTGGAAGTGGTAAGCATTGAATACGATTACAATACCTTCTGACATGGCTGCTTATTGAAAACTGGCAGCTTGGTTCTTCGCGTTATGCACATAATTTGTAACAAAACCAGGTCGTTATTTGCAAATGCAGCTTTTGACATCAGTCAACTATGGCTTATAGTGCTGTAAGTAGTTTAGGTCGGTCACAATTTCACAATTTATAAGCGAGACATGCCATGGGACAGGAAACCCCGAAAATAATAGTCGTAGATGATGATATGCGCCTTCGAGCTTTGCTGGAGCGTTACTTGGTAGAGCAAGGTTTTGTGGTGCGCAGCGCTGCGAATGCCGAGCAGATGGATCGACTGTTGGAACGTGAAAATTTTCATTTGCTGGTTTTGGATTTGATGCTGCCGGGTGAAGATGGATTATCGATTTGTCGGCGTTTACGCCAAAATGAAAACCAAATCCCAATCATTATGCTGACCGCCAAAGGGGATGAAGTCGACCGCATTATTGGTCTGGAGCTGGGTGCGGATGACTACATGCCGAAACCTTTTAATCCGCGAGAGCTACTTGCCCGGGTAAAAGCCGTGTTGCGTCGCAAAACTACCGAAGCTCCGGGAGCGCCAGCGATGGCCGAAGATGTCATCGAATTTGGCGAATTTGCGTTAAATCTGGGTACCAGAGAAATGCGCAAAGGTGATGTGAGTATGCCATTGACCAGTGGCGAGTTTGCCGTTCTCAAGGCGTTAATCACCCACCCAAGAGAGCCCTTGTCCCGAGATAAACTGATGAATTTAGCCCGAGGCCGAGATTATTCGGCACTGGAGCGCAGTATTGATGTTCAGGTTTCTCGATTACGTCGTATGTTGGAGCAAGACCCCGCGAACCCGCGTTATATTCAAACGGTCTGGGGCCTGGGTTATGTTTTTGTGCCTGACGGTTCTGCTGCAGGTTAAACGATTTTATGAGAATACTGCCCCGTAGTGCATTTGGTCAGACGGTATTATTGATTGGTTTTTTATTGTTGATCAATCAGGTCGTGTCTTATGTATCGGTGGCGGTTTATGTGATCAACCCAAACCTACAACAAATCAATCAACTGTTGGCAAAGCAAGTCAAGGTCGTCTTTATTGACGGCGGTGATGCTAAATTTAGCCCAGCGCTGGCTGAAGCATTCCATCAGGAAACGGGTATCGGCGTTTATCGTCAACGTGATGCTCAGATGTCTGGTCTGTCTCAGGCGATATATTATCCTTACCTATCGCAGCAAATGAGCGAACTGCTTGGCGGTGAAGCCGAAGTTCGTGTCTCCCAGGGTGAAGAGTATTTATTTTGGATTCGCCCACCTCAGGCGCCGAGTTTATGGGTGAAAATTCCCCTCGACGGGGTGGAGGAGCAGGGAAGTTTTTCTCCTCTTATCTCGTTCTTAGTATTGATCGGAATTTTAAGTGTTGCCGGAGGCTGGTTATTTGTCAGACAGCTAAATCGGCCGTTAAAAGCATTACAAAAAGCGGCGGAGGAAGTGGGCCAGGGGAAATTCCCAGAGCCGTTGAAAGAGCAGGGCTCTACCGAAGTCATGGCCGTAACCCGGGCGTTTAATCATATGTCCAAAGGCATAAAACAACTGGAATCAGACCGCAGTTTACTCATGGCCGGTATTTCCCACGATTTGCGTACACCATTAACCCGAATTCGTCTGGCTAGTGAAATGATGTCCGAAAATGAAGATTATCTTAAAGATGGAATCGAAAAAGACATTGATGATATGAACGCGATTATCGATCAGTTCATCGACTATATTCGCCAGGATATGCAGGAAAATACCCAGCAGGTCAATGTGAACCAACTGGTTGAGGATGTGCTCGAACAAGAAGCGATTGAAGATCGTCAGTTTCATGTTGAATATGGCGAATCCGTTGATATTCCAATGGTGTATGTGGCAATGAAACGGGTTCTGGCAAATTTGATTCAAAACGCATTGAAATACAGTGATGACAGCATAGAAATAACCACTGAGGTCGATAGAAGACGCAATCTGGCCTGTATCCATGTGGCAGATAAAGGGCCGGGGATCCGGGATGAAGACATTGACCGCCTGTTTGAGCCTTTTACTCAGGGGGATACTGCTCGCGGTACCAAAGGAAGTGGGTTAGGGCTGGCAATCATCAAGCGGATAGTCGATGGTCACGGTGGTCATGTACGCCTGCAAAATCGCCGTCAGGGCGGCCTGTTAGCGATTGTGGAATTACCCTTAAAATAGCATCACCGATCTAATAAATGGTATTGACGGTGATCGCAAAGCAGTTTAGCGCCAGAATAATTAACAGCACACCTCTGGACATTTCTTTGTTTAATGCGCAAAAGGCCATCGCTGCCCCCAATTGCATTATTTTTCCTAATCCAACACCAACAACAATGCCCAGCGTATGGGCCAGGTAACGAATAATTAAATTAGCTTCCAGGTCGATACTGCCTTGCGTCATAAAGTGGTAGGTGGTGATAAAATCAAAAACAGCGGAAAGGATCAGTAACATCCACAATATTTTGTGGCGTTCGATGGCGTACAACAGGTTCTCTTTTAAAGGGACTTCCTGATCAAGAATTATCATTTTATTCGCTATTATTGTTAAGTAGTTTTGCTTTCCATTATCGCCGTCCTAACAAAATACACGGTGCAGATGTTTAAAGTTAGATGGGAAATGGCAAAAAAGCTACTTAACTAAGCACAAAGATTTCACGTCAAAAAGGGTAAGATGACACGCACATTAGTCGTGTCGTTAAATGCGCTGGTGTATAAGAATTACAGGTTGGGAAGCTACAAAAATATGGGAATTGCGATGAGCCGCAATTCCCATATTCTATCAAAGCCTAAGCTTGAGCGTTTATTTTAGGCGTTTACTTTAAGCTGAGGACCGGCAACTACCAATTGTTCACCATGCTCAGTGTCGGTAAATTTTTCGAAATTATTGATAAATAATTCCGCCAGATTTTCAGCCTTTTGGTTCCAGATATCCGCATCTTCGTAGGTATCACGCGGGTCGAGGATTTGATCATTTACCCCTGGAAGCGCTAACGGTACATCTAAGTTGAAGATAGGCAGAGATTTTTGCGGGGCATCATCAATGGAGCCATCCAAAATTGCATCGATAATCGCTCGCGTATCTTTAATTGAGATACGTTTACCAGAACCATTCCATCCGGTGTTTACCAGGTACGCTTGCGCGCCAGATGCCTGCATGCGCTTGCGCAGTACAGCCGCATATTGGGTTGGATGCAGACTTAAAAAGGCCGCCCCAAAACAGCTCGAAAAGGTTGGAGTCGGTTCCGTTATGCCTCGCTCTGTGCCTGCCAATTTAGCCGTAAACCCAGAAAGGAAGTAATATTCGGTTTGTTTGTCATCCAGTTTCGCGACCGGAGGAAGTACACCAAAAGCATCCGCGGTCAGGAAAATCACTTTAGTTGCATGGCCGGCTTTTGATACTAGCTTAACAATATTATCGATGTGGTAAATCGGATAGGAAACTCGGGTGTTCTCGGTTTTTGAGCCATCGTCGTAATCGATATTACCCTGATCATCGACCACGACATTCTCCAGCAACGCGTCGCGACGGATAGCCTGATAAATGTCAGGTTCATTTTCGGCGCTCAGGTTAATAGTTTTTGCATAACAGCCGCCTTCAAAATTAAAGACACCATTGTCGTCCCAGCCATGTTCGTCGTCCCCGATTAACTGACGTTTGGGATCAGTAGATAACGTCGTTTTACCGGTTCCGGATAACCCAAAGAAAATCGCCACGTCGCCTTTTTCACATACATTCGCACTACAATGCATTGATGCGATCCCTTGCAGAGGTAGTAGGTAGTTCATCATTGAGAACATACCCTTTTTCATTTCACCGCCGTACCAGGTACCACCGATCAATTGGATCCGTTCGGTTAGATTAAAGGCGACAAAATTTTCAGAGTTTAATCCCTGCTGCTGCCAATCCGGATTATTGGTTTTAGCACCATTCATAACGACAAAGTCCGGTTCATAACCGCAAAGTTCTTCGTCACTGGGACGAATAAACATATTTTTTACAAAGTGTGCCTGCCAAGCAACTTCAGTGATAAAGCGAACTTTTAATCGGGTATCGGGATTTGCGCCACAATACGTGTCCATAACAAATAGTCGCTTACTGGAAAGCTGTTTTGTAACCAGATCTTTTAGTGACCGCCAGGTTTCCTGTGACATGGGTTTGTTGTCGTTTTTACCTTGATCCGACCACCAGACTGTATCTTTGGTCAGTTCATCGCGGACAATATATTTGTCTTTTGGCGATCGGCCCGTAAAAATGCCGGTATCAACAGCGACAGCGCCAGATTTTGTGACTTTCCCTTGTTCAAAGCCAGTTAGATCCGGCTTTGTTTCTTCCTCAAAGAGGGTGTCATACGAAGGGTTGTGAATAATTTCCGCAGTATTTTCAATGCCGTATTGGGATAGATCAAGTGACTTGGCGGCGGTCATTTTAGCTGTGCTCCTGAATGCGATTTATTGTTGCTTTAACAAATAAGGCAAATTGCCCGGTGAAATACGGGCAAATAGTAACGAAAATTCAAGAGTAGTGGAAGTCAATTGTGAAAGTTTTCAGGCAAACTTTCATAATTGTGAAAGGTTAGCGTTAACACTTGTTAATGCTGAGTTTGTGGGTTGAGAATAGGTTGTAATTTTTGTCGGTCAAAGTGGTAAGTCTTTTGACAATAATCACAGGTCATGTCGATAGTCATGTATTCTTCGATATGTTCTTCGATTTCCTGCTTGGAAAGATTCATGATCGCCGCCAAACATTTATCTTCGGAACAACCGCAGTTGAAGCTAACCTGTTGCGGCTCAAACAAACGCACTTTCTCTTGATGATAAAGGCGGAACAATAATTGTTCGGCCTCTAGAGAATATAACTCTTCATCTTTAACCGTATTGGTTAATTGGCTTATATGATCAAAGTCGGCAAGTTGTTGTTCTTTATCGTCAGAATCGGGCAAAACCTGTAGCAACATACCTGCTGCCTGACGATTCTGCGCATCAACGCTCAACCAGATTTTTGTGGTTAGCTGTTCAGAGGTCGCAAAATAGTGCTCCAGACATTGACTTAACGTCTCACCTTCCAGGGCAACGATACCCTGATATCGTTCGCCATGCTTTGGCATGATGGTTATGACCATATTGGCGTTGCCCAGCATATCGCTTAAGGTGTCGCCCACAATCGTGCCATTAACCTGCGCGACACCGCGCATTTGTTGCTCATGGTTACCATTAATGACCGCAAAAGCTACAGGTCCATCCCCCTGTAGTTGCACAGAAATCTCCCCTTCAAACTTCAGGGTTGCAGTGAGCAAGCTCGTCGCCGCTAACAGTTCGCCAAGCAAGCGCGTGACGGCTAACGGGTAGTCATGAACACCAATAATGTCGCCAAAGCTTTGCTTTAGCTGAACGATTTCTCCACGAACATGTAATTCTTCAAACAGATAACGATTTAAGACATCAAAGTTTTCGCTCACGATTAGATCCTTTCTTTAAATTGTCGTATTTGCCGGCGTTGTTTCTTATCAGGTTTGGTTTCTGTGCCCGGTGATAATAGCAGCCCTTGCTTGCGGGCCTGGGCTGTTGCTTCCCGACGGTTTAAGCTTTCTTCGGTTTCCTGATAAAGAGTCTGGGCAAAGGTGGCGTCTTTACGACGATCCGCCAGTGCCTCGATAATGACTTCTTTTTCGTCGAATCCCTGACGTATTCGAACTTTGTCACCAATGGCAACTATCTTTGCCGATTTTGTTCGCTGTCCATTATAGAACACTTTGCCGCCTTCTATCATTTGCTTGGCTATCGCGCGGGTTTTATAAAAACGAGCTGCCCACAGCCATTTATCCAGGCGATATTGATTATCACAAGCGCTTAATTTATCGGATTTTTTAGCCATAATTTCTCCACTTATAATGGGGCGCGAATCTACCATAGTCATGTGCTTGAAACCAGTTGTGGTTGCTGGTAATTTGACCGGTTCTGAAAATAATCAGAAAAAAATCTCGCAATACCTTGTTGACTCCGTGTGGGTAACGTATTATCGGGCAATCAAATTACAGAGTCTGTTTCGTTTTATTCCCAAAAAAAGAAAGGGGAATATTTTAAAAAACCAGTTATTCTGAGACTGAGAATTGTACCACGCGCCTCCGTCTCGCTCCTTTCTATCAGCGCTATAAGCATTAGGGTTACGCTGGAAAATTACAACACTAAAAAACAGCCTGTAAACTATTATAATAAATTAAACAAATATTTATGGATTTGGCTCAAATGACAGACAGGCTTGTCCAGATCTGGCAAAAACTCCCGCAAAAGGGAATTAGTCAGGCTCTGGGAATTATCCTGATAACATATATAGCTTACATGCTGGCTAAAGGCACTTGGCTGTTTTTTCCGGATCCACAAGTTGTTGCGATGAAAAGCGCATCTTCCGGGAATAACCAAACGAACGCCGAGTCGTTTGATACTGCTGAGTTTAAAAAGCTTAATTTATTTGGGGTCAAAACCGAACAGCAGAAAAATGCTCAGGCCACCGAGCTTGAAGAAGAATCTGCGCCTGAAACCCGTCTTAACCTTACCCTGACCGGCCTGGTCGCTTCCGATGATCCTTCTGTAGCGGCGGCTATTATTGAGTCTCAAGGCAAGCAGGAAACTTACGGCGTTGAAGATAAAATTGAAGGGACCCGGGCGATTTTAAAACGGGTCAGAACCGATAGAGTCATTATCGAATCTGCTGGCCGTTTAGAAACCCTGATGCTCGATGGGTTTGAATATTCGAAAAAAACACCTGCCGCTGGGGCGCCAAACTCTGATGGTCCTACAACCAACCGTGCAAATTCGCGACAAACGTTAACCAAGGCACAGGCCAACTCCCCGGACAGCAACCAGGTGAAAGTGAATCAGGCAAAAATTAAAGAGCGAGTTGCTCAGTTAAAAGCCGATCTTAAAGATAACCCGGGAAAATTTACCGACTATATAAAAGTGTCTCCCCATCGCGAGCGGGGAAAAATACAGGGGTATCGATTATCGCCTGGTAAAGACAGAGAATTTTTTAGCGATGTTGGCCTCAAGGCCGGTGATATCGCGTTACAGATCAATGGCAATGATTTAACTGACATGCGTCAGGCACAACAAGCCCTGATGGAATTACGTCAGTCGACACAATTGTCGCTCGTGGTCAAACGAGGCGGGGAAATACAGAATATTTCCCTCGATTTAGAAAATTAATAATTGGAGAAACCCCATGCGCCTCTTTGCTAGCGCAAAACAGCTCAAGCGTGCAGCACTGTTTAGTGTCAGTACATTGATTATGTCCAGCACCCTGTGGACGGCATCGAGCTTTGCCGCTCAGTATTCACCGAATTTCAAAGGGACTGAAATCACCGAATTCGTCAATATCGTTGGCAAAAACCTCAAAAAAACCATCATTGTCGACCCTAAAGTTCGCGGTAAAATAAATGTTCGCAGTTACGATTTGCTGACCGAAAAACAATACTATCAGTTCTTTTTGAACGTGTTAGAAGTGTATGGTTTTTCGGTTGTGGAAATGGATAACAATGTATTAAAAGTTATCCCGAATAAAGATGCCAAGAGCGCGGCTATCCCCGTTGTTGGTGATGAAGCTCCAGGTCAGGGCGATGAAATGGTTACCCGCGTGGTATCGGTTAAAAATGTCTCGGTCCGTGAGCTATCACCGTTATTGCGACAACTGAGCGATCAGGCTGGTGGCGGCAATGTCGTTCACTATGAGCCTTCCAATGTCATTATGCTAACGGGCACGGCTGCCGTGGTGAATCGCCTGGTGCAAATCATCACTCGTGTTGACCGCGCTGGCGATCAGGATGTTAATATCGTCAAATTGAAATATGCGTCTGCCAGTGAAATGGTGCGTATTATTGAAAACATCAATAAACCTGCCTCGGGAAAAGCCGATACGCCAGCATTCCTTATTCCCAAAATCGTCGCCGATGATCGCACTAATTCAGTCATTATTTCGGGCGAAGGCCAGGCTCGCGATCGTATCGCGCGTTTGATTAGTCGTCTTGATAGTGAACTGGAGACTTCAGGCAATACCCGGGTTTACTATTTGAAATATGCCAAGGCGGAAGATCTTGTCACCGTTTTACAAAGTGTTTCTGACACCATGCAACGCGAATCTCAGGCAAAAACATCAGGGACAAATTCAACAGCGCGTCGCAGCAGCGGCGGCAACCGTAACGTTACCATTGAATCTCATAGTGATACCAACGCTTTGGTAATTACCGCAGAGCCGGATATGCTGCGCTCATTAGAATCGGTTATACGCCAGCTGGATATTCGTCGTGCGCAGGTGCATATCGAAGCCATTATCGTTGAAGTTTTCGAAAGTGACGGTGCGCAACTTGGTGTGCAGTGGGGAAGTGCCGAAGGCGGTTTTACCCAGTTTACCAATGGCGTTGTGCCAATTTCACAAATCGCCGGTGCCTATGTTGCCGGTCAAGGTGAGGAAGCTTCGCAAACAGAAATTGTAAATCCAGATGGTTCAATTACGCGTTCAAATAATCCAGATGAACCTGATGATTATACGTTATTAGCGCAACTGTTAGGTAACGTTAACGGCATGATGTTTGGCATCCTCGAAGATGATTGGGGTGCGGTTATTCAGGCAGTACAAAGCGATGTTAATTCAAACTTGTTGGCAACGCCGAGCATCACCACCTTAGATAACGAAGAAGCGTATTTTATTGTCGGTCAGGAAGTCCCGATTATCACTGGCTCATCTACTGGTTCGAACAATTCAAATCCATTCCAGACGGTAGATCGTAAAGAAGTGGGTATCAAGTTAAGAGTTACCCCTCAGGTGAATGAAGGCACTGGTGTGCAACTGACCATAGAGCAAGAAGTTTCCAGTGTCAGCGGCGCGACGGAAGTTGATATTGCGATCAATAAACGCGAAATCAAAACCACGGTGATGGCCGATAATGGTGCGACGATTGTCCTCGGTGGTTTGATTGATGAAGATGTGCAGGAAAGTCAGCAAAAAGTTCCTCTGCTTGGTGATATCCCGATTCTTGGTCATCTGTTTAGCTCAACCGGTAATACCGTGCGTAAACGTAACCTTATGGTTTTCCTTCGTCCGACCATTGTGCGCGAAGGCACAGCCATGGATATGATATCCCGAGAAAAATATAACTTTATCCGGGCTCAGGAAATCCGCAAACAGGAAGATGGGCTGTATTTGTTAGATGATGAAGCCTTGCCGTTATTGCCAGAGTGGAATGAAAGTCTGGCATTGCCTCCAACTTTTGAAGATTACATGGAACAACGTGAAATCCTTGAAGATGAGCAATATGAAGAGGGTAAAGAACAGCCACCGGAAGGTGACGAGCAAAAACCCCGGGATCCAGCTTAAAGGATTTACTTATGAGTCAGTTTGATCATTACAAACAGGCGAGCGACGGCGAGCAAAAAGACGCATTGGTTACCGAAACCAATGCTGTCGACGTTGAGTTATCAGAAGATGAGGCGATTGTAGAAACAGCCCCTCAACAATTGCCGTTTGCGTTTGCAAACCGTCATAACGTGTTACTTGAGCATCGTGATGAAGGATTTGCACTGCATTGCACCTCACAGGTAACAACCGATGCATTATTAGAAGTTCGCCGTTATCTTGGTCAGACGTTTATCGTAGAACAACATAGTGATGATGAATTTGAACAATTGCTGACTCTGGCGTATCAGCGAGATTCATCGGAAGCTAAGCAAATGATGGAAGATATCGGTAAAGAAGTGAATATGTACTCACTTGCCGATGAAATCCATGAAGCGGAAGACTTGCTTAATAATGAAGACGATGCACCGATCATTAAATTGATTAATGCGATGTTAAGTGAAGCCATCAAAGAAAATGCCTCAGATATTCATATTGAAACCTTTGAGAAAGTGCTAAGGGTTCGTTTTCGCGTCGATGGTGTCTTGCGAGAAGTGCTGCAACCGAACCGGAAACTGGCATCTATGCTCGTTTCCCGGATCAAAGTTATGGCAAAGCTGGATATCGCCGAAAAACGCATCCCGCAAGATGGTCGTATTTCATTGCGGATTGGTGGCCGGGCGGTCGATGTCCGGGTGTCTACGATGCCTTCAAGTCATGGTGAGCGCGTGGTTCTGCGTCTATTAGACAAAAATGCCGCGCGATTGAACCTGCAGGATTTGGGGATGACCGATGCTGCTCGTGAGCGATTCAGTAATATTATCGCCAAACCCCATGGCATTATTCTGGTCACCGGTCCTACAGGTTCCGGTAAAAGTACCACCTTATACGCTGGATTGACGCAAATTGACAATAATGAGCGTAATATTCTGACTGTAGAAGATCCGATTGAATTTGATATTGAAGGCATAGGTCAAACCCAGGTTAATACCAAAGTGGACATGACCTTTGCCCGTGGCCTTCGAGCCATCTTGCGTCAGGATCCCGATGTGGTTATGGTTGGTGAGATCCGCGATCTGGAAACGGCACAAATCTCCGTTCAGGCCAGTTTAACCGGTCACCTGGTATTATCTACCTTGCATACCAATACGGCAGCCGGTGCTATTACCCGACTTGAAGATATGGGGATTGAGCCGTTTTTGATTTCTTCTTCACTACTTGGCGTGCTTGCCCAACGACTGGTGCGAACATTATGTGATGAATGTAAAGAAACCCACGTTCCGACGGAAGAAGAGCGCGTATTAATGGAGCTGGATGCATCGCAAACGCCTACTATTTACCGAGCTAAAGGGTGTGTGAGTTGTAACTACAGCGGTTATCGGGGACGTACCGGCATACACGAACTGATTGTGGTCGATGATATGGTCCGGGAACTGATTCAAAATGGCAAAGGCGAGCGAGCCATTGAAAAAGCAGTACGCTCCCATACGCCAAGTATTCGTGATGATGGTGTCGACAAAGTGCTGGCAGGAATAACGACCCTTGAAGAGGTCATGAGAGTTACCCGGGAAGGTTAATTTATGCCAGCATTTGATTATCAGGCCGTTAATTCAAGCGGTAAGAACGTTAAGGGTGTTATCGAAGGGGATAATGCTCGCCAGGTTCGTTCGCAGTTGCGAGAGCAAGGATTAATTCCACTGGAAGTCACGCCAAGCCTAAACAAGGCCAAGGAACAAAGCGCCGCCAAGTCATTGTTTGCACGAAAGATTTCTTCTACGGATCTGGCGTTGATTACGCGCCAATTGGCAACGCTAGTAGAGTCTGGTTTACCGCTAGAAGAAGCCCTGGTGGCTGTGGGCGAACAATGTGACAAAGATCGACTGAAAAGTATGATTATGTCGGTACGCTCTAAAGTTACCGAAGGTTATTCCCTGGCCGAGAGTATGGCCGACTATCCGCTTATCTTTGACGATTTATTTCGGGCCATGGTTGCCGCCGGTGAGAAATCCGGTCATCTCGATAAGGTGCTGAATCGCTTGGCAGATTATACCGAACAACGCCAGCAAACCCGCAGTCAAATGCTTCAGGCGATGATTTATCCGATAGTGATGGTGCTGGTAGCCAGTGCGGTTATTATTGCGTTATTGATTTATGTAGTGCCTCAAATTGTCAGTCAGTTTGAACACATGGGGCAATCGCTGCCAGCCATTACCCAATTTTTAATTGCCACCAGTGAATTTTTACAAGATTACATTGTCATTATTCTTATTGCTCTGGCCGTATTCTATTTGATATTTAATCAAATGATGAAACGCAGTGGCTTTCGCTTAAAGGTGCACCAGCACTCGTTGCGATTGCCGTTGGTAGGTAAAATCATTCGTGGTTTGAATACCGCTCGTTTTGCCCGAACATTAAGTATATTAACGGCCAGTGCCGTGCCTTTACTCGATAGTATGAAAATATCCGGAGAGGTGCTGACCAATGATTACATTAAAGAAAAAGTACAACAAAGCGCCGAACTGGTGCGGGAAGGTTCCAGCCTTCGCAAAGCATTAGAGCAAACCAAGTTGTTTCCACCGATGATGCTTCATATGATAGCCAGTGGTGAAAAAAGTGGTGAGCTGGAACAAATGCTGGGTCGTGCAGCGGATAATCAGGATCGTGAATTTTCCGCCGTTGTCAGCATTTCCTTGAAGGTGTTTGAGCCATTGATTATGGTGGTGATGGCAGGCGTGGTATTATTGATTGTCCTGGCAATTATGCTGCCAATCATTCAATTGAATACACTAGTTTAAGATGGAATAGGTAGTAACATGAAACGTATTAGAAATATTAAACGCGTAAAAGGCTTTACGCTGATCGAAATCATGGTAGTCATCGTTATTTTAGGTGTTCTTGCCGGTTTAGTGGTGCCTAATATTATGGGTAACTTAGGGAAGGCGAACATTCAAAAAGCGATATCGGATGTTAGCGCTTTGGAAAATGCTTTGAATATGTATAAAACCGATAACTATCGTTATCCAACGACTGACCAAGGCCTTGAAGCATTGGTTGAAGAATCGGATATTGAACCGATCCCTCGTCGTTTTCAATCGGGCGGTTACATAAACCGTCTACCGCAAGACCCTTGGGGCAGCGATTACATACTGATCAGCCCGGGTGAATTTGGCAAGTTTGACGTGTTTAGCCCTGGCGAAGATGGTGAAGCGGGTACTGATGATGATATCGGTAACTGGAATCTGGAAGAATGGCGTTCAGGTAAAGCGTCAAACGACGACTAACGCAGTAACTGATTAGTCACGCGTTTTATCCTGAGGAGAATAGCAAGTGAGGCGAATGTCGCGAGGCTTTACGTTACTCGAAGTGATGCTGGTAATCGTCATTATCGGCATTATGGCCTCATTGCTTATTCCAACATTACGTGGCCAGGATTTTAGCCAGGATCTCGAAGTTCACGCCAAGCGCTTTGATTCGTTATTTACCTTGGCAGCAGAGTACGCATTACTAAATAACCTCGAACTGGGGTTGTTGGTCGAAGACAATATTTACGAGTTTTATGGATTCGATGGCCAGCGCTGGCAACCGCTAGACGACATTGACAGGCTCGAAAGGGTTGAGTTCAGTGACCCCTTTTCTATCAGCCTTAATCTTGAAGATTTACCTATCGAGACCCAACTTGGTATCGACACCGAGGATTTCGAAGAGCGCCAGGAAGAGTTCTACCTTGACGAAGAGGAAGAACCGGTTTTCCCCCAGGTTTACATCTTATCCGGTGGTGACATTACCCCATTTCAACTGACTTTTGCCTTTGATGACGGTTTTGATGCGCCGATTTACTATAGAGTAAGTTCCGGATATACCTTACCGTTAATCACAGAGGGGCCGCTTGATGAATTACCGTAATTCTCAGCGTCGCGGTTTTACCCTGATTGAAGTGATGATAGCGATGGCCATCTTTGCCATTGCCGGTACTGCAATTATTAAAGTTGCCAGCTCGAGTTTGTTAGGCACAGCACGCATGGAAACCAATACGGTTGCTCAATGGGTTGCGTCAAATCAGTTGGTTGCGGTGACACTTGAGAAAAACTGGCCACCAAAGAAAAATCAAAAAGGTGAAATCGAAATGTTGGATCGGCAATGGCATTGGCGGCAAATTGTCGAAGAAACCGAAGATGAATCCATGCGGGCTGTCACCATTGAAGTTCGTCTTGATCCCAGCGATGAATATCCTGTCGCGCAGATGATGACTTACCTTAGTCAGGGTAAACGCTGATGAAACGCAATGGTTTTACTTTTCTGGAAGTGATTCTCGCCATGGCCATTTTTGCGATGGTCGGACTAACCAGTGCGACCATGTTATCAACGGTGCTCGATTCACGAGATAAAGTAAACGAAAAAAATGCCCGCCTGGTCGAATTGCAACGTGCATTTTTGGTTATGGAACGTGACTTTCTGCAAATGACTAAACGCTCGGTCAGAATTGACGGCGAAGCGCCTTTGCAAGGTTTTTTACACAGTAATGAATCAACCTATTCCGGTAATACCCACGGTATTGCGTTTGTGCGTCAGGGCTGGTCAAACCCGGCACTAATGTTGCCTCGCAGTGACTTACAGGCTGTTGCCTATCAACTTGAAGAAGAAACCCTGAATCGCTTACATCGAATATTTGTCGATAGCATTGTTGGTGAAGAGCCAAAAATTCGCCCGTTGATCACCGGTGTCGATAATGTCGATTTTGAATACTTCTACGTCGATAAATGGGTCGCTGAACTCGGCGGCCCTGCGTTGCCCAAGGCTATCGCGATAGAAATCGAATTACAGGATTTAGGGCTTATTCGGCGCGAATTTCTGGTACCGGGAGTTGGCCAATGATGCCAACGCTATGTCCTAAAAAGCAGCAGGGTGTTGCACTCATTATCGTGCTCATGGTGATTGCGCTGACGACAATAATTGCCACCCAAATGAGCGGGACGCTGATGTTCCAGCAACAACGAAACGAGAATCTCGAATCCAATCAACAGGCCTATTGGTATGCGATGGGCGCAGAAGCATTTGCAAAAAGCGTTTTGTATCAGGATTTCAATGAAAGTAAAAACGTAACACATATAGGGCAGATGTGGGCAAGTGGCGAAATGCGCTTTCCGGTTGAGCTAGGGGAAATCAGCGGTGAAATCTTCGATCTTCAGGCATGCCTGAACTTAAATGCCCTAAATAGCGATCAAACTAATCAGGGCTCTACTTCACCACCAGGAGGAGCTTCGTCCTCAACCCCCTCTGCGTCCGCACCTGCGGGAGGAACAACCGGCGGTGCAGCAACACCTGCTAGTGGAACAACGACCTCAGGCAGTGCTTCTAGCGGTAGTAAAACCAATGGCGAATTGGCAAAAGAGGCATTAAAAGAATTGATCGTTTCTCTGGAAATTGACGGTATTGGCAATTTTGAAGCGGAATCGATGACCGATGCATTAGTAGACTGGCTGGATGAAGATAATTCGATTGTTAGTGCTGGTGGCGCCGAAGACGATGATTATGCCGCAAAAGAATTTCCCTATCTTGCCGCCAATAGCAAACTCGGATCAGTGAACGAATTACGGGTGATTGAGCACTTTACCCCACAGGTAATTTTGGCCCTGAAACCCTATGTCTGCGTTCTGCCGGATTCTGATTTACACAAGATCAATATCAACACCATGGATGGCGAAGATGTAAAATTATTGCAGGCGTTACTGGGCGGGACGGATGAAGGGACCGCTCAGGATATCTTGTCGGCACGCCCGGAAGATGGTTTTGCCACCATAGCCGCATTTACCGGCTTATCGGAATTAGCCAAAGTGAAAAATATAAATCAATTAAAACAGCAATTTGTTATCGACAGCGATTACTTTAAATTGACCACTAAAACCAGCTTCAATGGTAGCTTTTTTACGTTAAACTCTACCTTTATGGTAAAGAATGACGAATTGCTTGTGGTTAACCGAAGTATCGGAGCACATTAATGAGAGAAACATTATATATCAGGCTTGGGAGTCAGGATGTAGATCCTGTCCATTGGCTAATTACAGCCCCTGGTCAGGAAGATGAGATTGCGTCTGGGCAGTTGGATCATGCCTCGCAATTATCCGAACTGACGGAAAAAGCCTACATTCGTGACGTTAAGGTACTGGTTAATAGTGCCGATGTTCGATTAAAGACATTAAAAGTACCCGGCAAAAATGAGCGAGCCACCCGTCAGGCTACACCTTATATGCTTGAGGAAGATTTGGCTGAAGACGTTGAAGGATTATTTTTTGCCTTTGCCAGTGAGCCTCAGGACTATCAAGGGGATGCAAACACGTTCGTGGCGATTGTCGCCCACCAGCAAATGCAACAATGGCTATCCTGGTTAAAGCAGGCAGACATCAAAGTAAAAAATATGCTGCCGGATGTACTGGCATTGCCGTTTCATCAACAACAATGGGTTTGTGTCAATCTGGATAACCAGTGGCTAGTCCGAGCTGACGCATGGCAAGGGTTCGTGGTAGATCAGGACTACCTTGACTTGTTTTTGCAACAACACATGCATGAACGGGACGAGGAGACTGGAGATGTTCATATCCAATCGTTCTCCCATATCGATGATGTGAACCAGTCGGCAGCCATACCCAAAGGTCTGGTCTTAGAGCAGATGCCTGAGGAATTGCCGATGAAGTTGTTGGCAGATTACGCCGAGCAAAGTCGTTTTAATCTGTTACAAGGGCCTTATCAATTTAAGGAAGAGCGTTCGCCGATGATACGTATGTATCTGAAAGTGGCCGCTGTTGCGGGCATCGCTTTAGTGCTAAATATGTTGCTTAAAGGGTTCGAAATTTACCAGAATAATGCCAAGTATGAGCTCTACTCTGACAAAATTGAGCAGCAATACAAAAAGTCGTTTGGTCAAACCCAAACGGTGAGAATGGCGACGGTAAAACGTCAAATCAGTGCACGTATTAGCGAACTTGGCGGTGCAGGTGGCGATGATAATTTGCTCACTATGTTGGAAAAGCTGCGTCCGGCGTTTGCAAATGTGCCGACGATGAAACCTGAATCCATGAAATACGACGATAAACGTCAAGAATTGAGAATTTCGGTAGTAGCCGGAAACTACCAGGCGTTTGAACAATTTAAGTCCGAATTGGAAAAAGCCGAAATGGACGTAACCACAGGCGCACAGAATAACCAGGGCGACCAGGTGGTGGGGTCTTTTAATATCAGGAGTAAGTCATGAACGACTGGTGGCAGGGATTGAACCCAAGAGAGCAAAAAATGGTTGCCGGTTGTTCGGTCATTGTATTGTTGTCGGTGTTTTGGTTTGCGCTGTGGCAACCTATTAATGAGAGTTTAGTGCGCTCTGCAGAAAAATCGGAACAGCAACAACAATTATTGGTGTGGGTACATGACAATCTGGCTAAGTATGAATCGTTAAAACGCCAGGGCGGAGCTCGACCTAGCAGCGGAAGCTTATCCAGCGTCGTTAATCGCACCGCCAAGCGTTATCAGATTGAAATTGCCAGAATGCAGCCTCAAGGTGATAATCTTCAGGTCTGGGTTGATGAAGTGGCGTTTAATGATTTATTGCACTGGCTTGAGCAGCTACATAGCCGCGAAGGATTGGTAATACAGGCCATTGATATTGTAAAAGGCGACGAACAGGGTACCGTAAAAGTTCGTCGATTACAGGTTGGGCGAGTATGAAAAACATAAAAAAAGGCTTGTTGTATAGCCTGGGATTTTTCTTGGTTTATCTGGTCTTTGTGATAGCGATTGCGCCGGCCAACAAACTGGTCGCTATGGTCGAATTACCACAGGATGTTGTTCTGCATGGCGTTGCAGGTTCAGTCTGGGCGGGTGAGGCACAAAGTATGTCCACCAGCAATTATGAAATCAAAGACGTAGACTGGCGTTTGAGTTTTCTGTCGCTGTTAACCATGTCACCGAGTGCCGATATTAACTTCGGGCGCTCTCCTCGACTTGGCCCTACTGGCAGCCTTACCATCAGAAATGATCACCCGCTCGTTGGTTTTCATAATGCCGATATAAAAATCGAAGCAAGCCGCATTGTGGATTTAGTCACCTTACCCTTAGATATGCAAGCCAGTGGTCTGGTATCAATCGATTTGCATAAATTTATTACCGGCAAACAGGTATGTTCAGAAGTCGATGGTGAAATTTTCTGGCAGCAGGCCAGTATCAATGCATTTGATGAAAAGGTCGAACTGGGTAATTTTAAAGGAAAATTGCGTTGTGAAAATGACTCATTGGAGATTACTGTCGACCCTGATAATAACCTCGGATTGGAATTGTCGGTATTTATTCGCCAACGAGGCCGTGTTGCGGCGCAGGGCTATTTAACGCCTGGTCCTGAATTTCCAGAAAACGCCCGTTCTATATTAGGTTTTCTTGGCAATAAAGACGCCCAGGGACGTTATCGAATTCGCATTTAGCCAGAGATATTGGAATTGGCAATCATCGGATTTAAATCAGGCACCTGTTGACTGTTCAGGTGCGCGATTTTCACCAGTGAACGGGTTGGGTAATTGCTAAAAATACCGTCGATGCCTAAGTGGTGCATCTCAACAATATCTTGCTCATTATCAACAGTATAAACAAATACTTTCAAGCCTCTTTCATGGGCATCATTAACGAAGTCCTGATTTACAAAATCAATATCGATATGCACGCTATAGGCATCCAGACGCTCGGCAAATGCGGCATAATCTAGCGGGCAACTGGCGGTTAGGGCACCGGTGTTGATTTGTTGATTCAAGGTTTTCAGTTCGAACAGCAAATGATGATTAAAGGATGACAGGAGAAATTGACTCGGTTGAAAATGCCAATCTGTAATCGCCCGGTCCATAACTTTCAGCAATGGGATCACGGTACGATCAGCTTTGAGTTCAATATTTACCAGACATTGGCCATTGATACATTGCAATACTTCATCAAGGGTTGGAATGGACTGACCTTTACCCACATCGATGGTTTTGATTTGCGCTAACGTTAAATCACGAATACGTGTTGGCACGTTGGGCTGGTTTTTTAGCCAGCGATCATGAGTGACCACCAATTCACCATCGGCCAGCAAGTGCACATCGATTTCGATAGCATCCACTTGCATGGCCAGCGCTCGTTCAATCGCGAGAATTGTATTTTCAGGTTCATGACCGCTGGCACCCCGATGCGCGAATACCAGCATAGTTCACCTCAATTATTTAATAACGTGTGCGTAAGGTTGCCCAAGTCTGGTGACCGTTTGTGGACCAGCATCCGGTGCAAATTCAATGGTGTCTTTAGCGAATACGCAAACGACCGTTGAGCCAAGCTTAAATCGCCCCATTTCCTGTCCTTTTTCGAGGACAATGGCATCGTCACCTGAGCTTGCGTATTGCCAGCGAACAACGTCTTTTCCTGCCGGTGGGGTAACGGTTCCTGCCCATACGGTTTCTATACTGGCTACGATTGTCGCACCAACTAAAACCATCGCCATCGGGCCAATTTCGGTATCAAAGATGGCTACCACTCGCTCGTTTCGGGCAAACAGGTTAGGAACATTCTGTGCCGTTAGTGGATTGACCGAAAACAGCTCCCCCGGTATATAAATCATTTCTCTTAAAGTACCGGTAATTGGCATATGAATACGGTGATAATCTTTTGGCGCCAGGTAAATGGTTGAGAATTTTCCTTGTTGGAATGGTTCAGCGGTACTTGCTTCGCCCCCCAGTAATGTCTGGAGTGAATAATTAAAGCCCTTGGCCTGAATGATTTGGTCGTCTACGATGTCGCCTTGCTGACTGATCGCACCATCAACCGGGTAGCAGATTTCAGCAACGTCTGGGTTGATAGGGCGCATGCCGCCTTTTAACTCGCGGGTGAAGAAATCGTTAAAGGTTTTATAATCTTCAGCATTCTCCAGTTTCGCCTCTTTCATATCAATACCATAGGCTTTGATAAACTGCTTGATTGCAAATCGGGTTAAACCGCCCGCTTCAGCCGCAGCAAAATAACCGGTTAAACGGGACAATCCATGTTTGGGCATGGCATACTGCAGGGCAATTTTTAAATTATCCAATGACACGAAAGGTTTCCTTTAAATAGTGTTCATTCGGCCTGAGGCCGACGATACCGACTACTGCAAGTATAGATATTATTTCACCAACAGTTATCGATATTCAAATAGGTATTATTGAAAGCGAGAGGTAAGTTTATTACCGTCCAGGCTTGCTAAAATTCGTTGATAACTGGCGAATCGTACAGGATTGATCTGGCCTTCGTCAACGGCCGCTACCAGAGCGCAGCCAGGATCGTTTTGGTGTTTACAGTCTCTGAACTTACAGTGACCAAAAAACGGCTGGAATTCAATAAATCCAGCATCGACCTGTTCTGGCGTCAGGTGCCATAAACCAAACTCCCGGATACCCGGAGAATCAATCAAAGAACCACGGTTTTCGATATGATAGAGACGAGCCACGGTTGTTGTATGCTGGCCTAAACCAGAGTTATCGGAAACTTGCTGGGTAAGTAGCTCCAATCCTGGCATCAGAGAATTAACCAACGTCGATTTGCCGACCCCGGACTGACCAACAAAAATGCTGATCCGGTTATCAAGTCTCGCTCGAATGGCATCGATGCCTTCACCGGTCTTATTGCTGATTTCTATGACCTGATAGCCAATCGACTTGTACAGGGTTAGCTGCGCATCAATTCGCGCTTTTTCTTGGTCGTCGGTGACTAAATCAATCTTGTTTAAGACGATCACCGGCTCTATTCCCGTTAACTCGGTTGCCACCAGATAGCGATCAATGATGTCGGCGTTGAAAGCCGGTAAAATAGAGGAGACGATAAAAATCTGATCGATATTAGCGGCAATGGGCTTGAGGCCATCATAGACATCGGGTCGAGACAGTTCCGATGTGCGTTCATGGACCGCTTCTATTACGCCATTTATCGAGTGTTGGGTTTCTTTACCCAGACGCCATACAACCCTGTCACCGCAAACAATGCTCTTGACGGTTCGACGAATATTACAACGAAAAATATTGCCTGCTTCGTCTTCGACATCGGCATGTTGGCCGAATCGGGAGATAACAAGACCGGCTTGTTGCTCTGAGAGCTCATCATCTTGCCAGTGCGTTTTCTCATTGTTGAGTTTGCTGGACAGATTTGCCTTGATACGTCGATGCTGACCTTTGGTCAGCTTTTTGCGCTTAGCCACGGTTTTGATTCATCTAAATTGCCTATTGTTCAGGGCCAGATGCCCGAACAAATATTAATTGGTAAAAATTTGGCGTATTATACCGCTAGCTATGGGATATTGCATCTGTGCAATATTTGTACGAATTTCTTTAGACGAATTTAGGAATTGACGGATAATGCGGATATGCTGGATGGAGACACAATGTGATGCACAGGAGTAAAAATGAGTCTTATTGATGAAAACAATTTAATCTGGCTGGATTTGGAAATGACCGGGCTTGATCCGCAGCAGGATCAGATACTGGAGATTGCTACCATCGTCACCGACTCCGAACTGGAAATTTTAGCGGAAGGGCCGGTGTTTGCCATTGGCCATAGCCAACAAACCATGGACAGCATGAATGCATGGTGTATCAAACAACATGGCAAGAGCGGTCTGACAACGCGTTGCCTGGAATCTAAGGTAACCTTGCAGCAAGCGTGGGAGCAGACCCATGCTTTCTTGTCTCAATATGTTCCTGAAGGAAAATCACCGATGTGCGGTAATAGCATTGGTCAGGATCGACGATTTTTGAACGCTTACATGCCAGATTTTGAAAATTACTTTCATTACCGAAATCTCGATGTCAGTTCCATAAAAGAACTGGTGCGTCGCTGGCAGCCTGATATTTTACAGAAGGTAAGTAAAACCGGGACACATCTGGCCCTGGACGATATTCGGGAATCGATTGCAGAGCTTAAAGTTTATCGTCAACTTGCATTTAAAATCTGATGAATAATTAGCCATTTACCCTCAGCTTGTTTACCGATAGACTAATGTGACAGCGGCAGAATTATTCTGTGCTGTATCAGAATAATATTAAATGGACGTATGTTATGACACAGCCCCTCAAATCCGTCACTATGCCCTCCGGTTTATTTTCAAAAGCAGGCATCTACCTGGCCATGCTGCTGGCTTGTTTAGTGTTCTTTGTTGCCATGTCAAGCTGGCTATACCAACAATTGGCACAACGAGCAGATTACCTACAACAACAGCAAATCCCCTTTATAAAAAATAATGCGCAGTTGCTAACCAAACTTACCAAACTGGAATACCACTTAAGCCAGCAACAACTGGCGATTCAGCATCAACAATTTAACCGTCCATTAGACGATCTTCGCGACGCCTGGATGGGGATTATCAAATTGACGGATATGCATATATTGTGGCTCAACGATCAGGTGCGCATGGATCAAGCCAGTGATATTCAGATTCAGGCACAAAATTTTGTGGATGATTATCATCAATTTTCTGAACTTGTCGATGAGCTGTTACTGGTCAGGCAGGCCAGGAATGGACAATATCTGGCCAACATGAAGACCCTTAATGGCATTATTGCCCAGGTCGGGTCTTTAAAAAATCAGCAACAGATAGCACTGGATAAACAATCGACCGCGTTCGTATCAGCTAACAAACGGATTAATACACAACTGATAAATGCGCAAATAGAGGCGGTAGAATCTGTCGAGTATTATCAGTATCTGTATCAACAATTGCTGTTAATCAATCTTCAAATGAGTTCTTTGTCATCCAATCTGACCACCAAGAGCTTTAATGATACCGCTGCTGATGTTGCTCATCAGGCGCGGTTAATTTCTCAGCATATGGATAACGGGCCTAAGGAAAAAGCGTTTATCAAGGTATCCGCAGACATTGAAGAGTTAATAAATCAGTTTATCGGTTCCGGCCAGCTGTTTGCGAAATGGCGGGAAGATGCACAGGTCACTAAGCGGGTGGTCAATCGATTAAGCAGCTATCAAGGTTTCTTGCAGCAAACCAGTACCCTGGTTTCTTCCAGTCAGTTTTTTGATCTACCGGAATTTTCTCTCAATATCCCGCTGATAAACATTAACTTGAGTGAGTCAATGATGCTTCCCATTGGCTTTTTGGTCATGGTGATTTTGCTAGCCTTTAGCGCATTGATAGCCTGGCGTATGCTGGTATTGATTCAACGCAGTTTTTATCAAGGCGCAGAGCTAGGCTTTGCTATGGGCAATCAGAAAGTACACCCCAAAACGCCTACCGACTCGTCCATATTGGATGACGAGAGAGTCTCTGCGGTGCTCGCTATGGAAACCAAACCTGAAATATTAGCCAATGAGCTTGCACTAATTGAACAGCAAGCTTTGGATGATGCCAGAGCGCTTGAAAGTGAACCACAGGTAACCTCGAAAACCGTGGCGGTTGACCCAATGCTCAGTGTCTTACCGGTCAGCGATGCCCATCCTACGGTGGTGATGGACATGGATAAATTCAATCATTACCATGCGACCAAAGAAATGGCTGCGTCTATGTTCGATGATTATTTGCAGCGCAATGAAGCCAATTTGCAGCGTTTACAATCCGCATTTGACTCAAACAACCTGCTTTTGGTGGCAAAAATCAATGAAGCGATTTTACAAACCGCCAAAATTCTATTTGCACCACGATTAATCCGAGTCTGTCAGATTTTGCGCCAATATTGTCACGAAAAAGAATTTGAGAATGCCCAAAGCCTGCTGCCAGCGATTGAGCAGGCGATGACTGAAATTAGCGAGTATACCGCTTAAGTCAGAGTATTCACGGTTATCAGGTTTAACGAATGAGATATGCTCTCTGAGCTTCTCATTCGCATCGATTGCTATTAATCGTAGTTTTGAGTGCAGAACCCATGTCGCGTGCTGTGATCGAATCCGATAATTTGGCTGAGCGTTGTCACTAAGTTGAGCGAGGAACGGTCACTCAACTTAGTGACAAACGGATAAACTGTTGAACATATCAAGGATTGTGTACTTTGCTTGAAGGATTGTTTTCATTAGTTGCAGCAATAGCTGAAGCTGTGTTCGCGTTAATTGCAGCACTAGTTGAATTCGTAGCGGGCTTTTTTGTAGCTGCTGGTGAGACACTAACTTTTATAGATTTAGGAGCCTTGCTCGTAGTCTTGTTTTTTGAAGTTGTTCTTTGGTTTATTTTATGGATAGCCGAGCTAATCGTTTCTTTGTTTAGATGGCGCAGGCCTAAATTAGTGAAAAAACCAATACTCTGGCGCCCTAAACCGAAAAAAAGAAAAAGCACGGAGTAGTGCAAAATGCGTATAGCAACCAGGGGCAGCAAAGAGCGAACAGCGGACTAAGAATGGTAGTATAAAAAATAATGAGCGAAGTTGATTTAGTTTTTTTAGTTGTCATTCTAATTGTAGGTGTATTCACTTCAAAATTAGCCACCAAAAGGAAAGCAAAGTTCAAAATATCTGCTGACAAATTCATATCGACCTATGGTTTGGAAAGGATAACCTCTATTTCCTCAGAGCTTTATAGACATGGATTTAGTATTTTCGATCTTGACGATGATGGCTTATTAGAAAATATACTTATCAAAACAGGCTCTTCGGATGATGTTTATATTTTTGATTTTAAACACGTAAAAAAAGATGGTGGTCGAACATCTCAATTGGCTACGCAACGGGTCGCCTTTATTAAGCTAAAAAATGATTTGCTATATAGCTTTGATCTCAAACCTGAAAGTTATTTTGACAAGTTTAAACAAGCAATTGGTTTTGAGGATATCGATTTTAATGACTACAAAGTCTTCTCGAATAAATACGCCTTAAATTCCTCAGATAAGGAAAAAGTAGAAAAGTGCTTTCCACAAAAGCTAATGAAGATATTAGAAGAAAAAGAAGGTGTCTTTATTGAAGCCAGAAAAAACTGCATCTTAATTTATAACAAAGGTGAGCATGAGCTTTCAGCCTATGAATCCTTATACAATGATGCAGTAATGTACAAAAAGCTTCTTATCGAAAGCGTATAACGCTCAGTCTGCTATTGGCACAGACTGTGTGAATATTAAAATTAGCTCCTAAAAATCGAGAAAAACTACTCCATTTCGCGTCTGAGATTTAATTCTGCGACGATTTCCCCCCTATAAAGGGAAAAGCTTTACGTAGCATCCTTTAATTTTTCACATCGAAATAGTTTTCACAGGGCCTGGGCACATCAGAGCCGTTCGGCTCTCGCCCTAGATGCCGTGTAGTATCACGGCATGACGCGAGTTTTTTGGCTTTTACCAACGTTTCATAAAATGAAACGTTATCCACCCAATGCGTTTTGCGCATTATCCCGCCATTACGATTTATCGTAATCTTCACCCAAAGAAACGTGTTTCTTTTTCACCTTGAGGGAATTTTAACTCCCGTTGTTGGCACATCAGAGCCGTTCGGCTCTAGCCCTAGATGCCGTGTAGTATCACGGCATGACGCTTTTAAAATTGCTTTTTCTGAATCCTGAAACCTGCCACCTTCTCACTCGAAGAATGTTCAATTCCTCGCGCTACGCATCCCTGGGTAATCCCTTCTCAATGCTGCGGATTAAGCGTTCTTTGTTACGTAATGTTGTTGCAACGGCTTGCTCGTGGCTTTGTTGCTGCTGGATTGCCCATTCGATATGCTCTTGTACCATCGGGGTGGACGTTGCGTATTTTTCTTGTAGCGCTTGTTGAATGATTAGGCTGGGCTTGGCATTGCCAAGTGCGATGGCGAGATTACGCTGCCAGCACTCAAATCCAATGCGGCGTATTGGAGAGCCCTGAAGATTTTTATCAAAGGCGGCTTCGGACCAGGAAAACAATTCCAGCAAGGATATTTCATCGAGGTTTTTTCTCGGTTGAAAATCCGCTTCTTCACTGACTTTAGCAAAACGATTCCACGGGCAGATTAGCTGGCAGTCATCACAGCCATAGATGCGATTGCCCATTAAAGGACGAAACTCTTCTGGAATGGCGGTGCGCAGCTCGATGGTCAGATAAGAAATGCAACGCCTTGCATCAACCACATAGGGAGCGACAATGGCGTCTGTCGGGCATATTTTAATACATGCCACGCAATGACCACATTTTTGTTCGAGTGCAGTATCGACCGGCAGGGGAATATCAATCAGTAATTCACCAAGAAAAAACCACGAACCAGCCTGTTGATCTAATAACAAGCTGTGCTTGCCAACCCAGCCAAGGCCAGCTTTAGCGGCTAATGGCCGTTCCAAAACCGGTGCAGAATCGACAAAGGGTCGATAATTGAGATTCTGACAATAGGTCTTAATGCGTTCGCCTAATTGCTTCAGGCGCTGGCGCAACAGCTTATGATAATCGCGGCCTAAGGCATAGCGGCTGACATAGGCATGATCGGTTTGTTTTAATACTTTTGCGAATTTCGCATGGGTTGGCAGGTAATCCATGCGGGCAGTGATCACGCGCAGTGTCCCTGGCAGGAGTTCGTCAGCTCTGGCACGCATCATGCCATGTCGAGCCATATAATCCATATTGCCGTGGTAGTTATTATCTAACCATTGTTGCAGGGCAGGTTCGTGCTCGCTCAGATCCGGTTCGCAAATTCCGACCTTCGCAAAACCTAACTCTGTTCCCCAAAGCTTGATTTTTTCTGCCAGTTCGAGATAGTTAACGTCAGACCTTTGATCCATGGACAATAATATGTTGCCAGTAAATATTAATACCAGCATACCACAACACGCCTATCGCGCTGAAACGGTTCGTGATAATGAATTGGCAGTAGCTGAAAAGTTAGGCGTGTTATCGATGCAATTAATGCAATATGCTGGTGAATCGGCGTTTAATTTGTTGCGACACAGATACCCGCACGCAAAAACCATTTTGGTGGTCTGTGGAAGTGGCAACAATGCCGGCGATGGCCTGATATTGGCGCGACTGGCCATCGAAGCGAATTTTCATGTCTATGTGCACAGTGTCGCCAACCCGGATAATTTGCGCTCAGATGCAAAAAGAGCCTGTCAGCAGTTTATCCAGCATGGCGGTCAGTTCCATAAGTTCAACGATATAGATGTCAGTCGCATCGATGTCATTATCGATGGATTGTTGGGCACGGGGATAACCGGAAATGTCAGAGAAAACTATCGATACGTGATTGAACTGATGAATCAGTTACCCGCACCGATTCTGGCACTGGATATTCCATCGGGCTTACATGCCAATACCGGGATGCCGATGGGAAGTGCGGTAGTTGCCGATGCAACGGTAACCTTTGTGGCTTTGAAACAAGGCTTATTAACCGGTTTGGCGGTAGATCACTGCGGTGAGGTTTTCATCTCAGGATTAGGGATCAAAGAGGCTTTCGAAAAATCCTGTAGCGATAATGTGGGCGTTATCTCTTTGCTAAATTTACCTCAACTTAAGCCGCGGGCGGGCTCCAGTCATAAAGGTGATAGCGGCAGAGTTCTTCTGGTCGGTGGCAATGTATCGACGCCGGGTGCGATAAAGCTGGCTGCAGAAGCATCGTTACGATGTGGTGCCGGTTTGGTAAGTGTTGCCTGTCATCCGGATTGTGGAGCAATGGTCCTGGCTAACCGCCCGGAAATCATGAGAGTCACGGATTTCGACACGCAGCTACAGGAACATTTATCCAGCAGTGATTCGATTGTGCTGGGGCCAGGTCTTGGCCTTGATGCCTGGGCACAGGAATTGTTCGTTAAAGTGCTATCAACTGAGAAGCCGATAATCGTCGACGGCGACGGTCTAGGCCTGTTGGCAGCCCATCCGCAAAGTCGGGATAACTGGATATTAACACCACACCCGAAAGAAGCGGCTCGATTGTTAAATACCAGCGTAGACAAAATCATGTCGGACAGATTTGAAGCGGCTAAATCCATAGCGTTACAGTATGGCGGTATATGTGTGCTTAAAGGGGCAGGTACACTGATCAGTGACGGCAACCACGTTTTGATCAATACCTCCGGCAATCCGGGAATGGCCAGTGGCGGTATGGGAGATTTGTTAACTGGCATACTGGCGGCTTTACGCTTACAATCTGCCTCTGAATGTGATGCTTGCTGCGCGAGCGTCTTTATTCACGGCCAGGCTGCCGATATTGCCAGTGAAAATGGCATCAAAGGTATGCTAGCCAGTGACCTTTTGCCCATTCTTCGTCAACTTGTAAACAGACCCGGATAATGAAAAGACTGCAATTTAACCTTGAAGATGAACAGGCCACCGTGGATTTTGGTAAACGATTGGCCAGTCTTGTAACCTCAATTCCCATCGAATCTATGGTGGTATTTTTGAATGGCAATTTGGGGGCAGGTAAAACGACATTAACTCGGGGATTTGTTCAGGGAATGGGACATAATGGCAATGTTAAAAGTCCAACGTATACTTTAGTAGAGCCATATGAACTTGATCCCTATCGAGTTTTCCATTTTGATTTGTATCGCCTCGCGGATCCGGAAGAGCTCGAATACATGGGTATTCGTGATTATTTTCAGCCGTTTTGTTTTAGTTTTATTGAATGGCCGGAAAAAGGCGCTGGCATTTTACCCGCAGAAGATCTTATTATTAATCTTGAGTATGTTGAACAACAACGTCGAGTCACACTTGTGGCTAAGAGCGTTACTGGTGAACAAATAATAAATAAACTAGTTTAGGGTTACTCGTCACATTATGTTTCGTGGTCATATAAAAATAATAACCTTGTTACTAGGTCTGCTAATCGCCCCCGTATTTGCAAAGAGCACCATTGATGGTGTTCGTGTCTGGCCATCGCCAGATTATACTCGGGTGGTTTTTGATCTCAGTAATACCCCAGATTACAGTTATTTCTTTTTAAAGAATCCTGAACGTCTGGTAATTGATTTTAAAGGTACCAATAACCAGGTTTCCCTGGCTGAGTTGGCAGCTAACGACACCCGTATAAAAAAAATCCGTACCAGTTCCGCCAAAGACAAAAAAAGCACCCGTATTGTTATTGAACTAAATGGCGGCTTCCAAGATAAAATTTTTCCCTTAAAACCTGCAGGACCTTATGGCAATCGCCTGGTGGTCGACTTGTTCGATCAAGAACGCAAAGAAGTGGTGATCAATAAACCTAAGGCGACAAACCGTGACGTGATTGTCGGGATTGATGCCGGCCATGGTGGTGAAGATCCAGGTTCCATTTCGAAAGATGGCACCTATGAAAAGAAAATTACCCTGCAAATCGCCAAAAAGCTGAAAGCCATTATTGATAAAGAACCGGGTATGAAAGCGGTAATGATCCGCAGTGGTGATTACTATATTCATGTCAATCGACGGACCGAAATTGCCCGTCAAAAACAGGTGGATTTTCTGGTATCGATCCACGCGGATGCGTTTCATACCAATCAACCCCGTGGTGCGTCCGTATGGATTGTTAATGACCGTAGAGCTGACTCGGAATTGTCGCGTTGGCTCGTCAATCGAGAGAAAAATTCTGCCTTGCTTGGCGGCGGCGGGGAGTTGATTAAAAAAACCAATGATGAAAATCTGGCGGTATTCCTAGCGGATCTGACCAAGGATAAGTCGCTGGAAATCTCCGACGTTATGGCTCGGAATGTGATTTCTGAAATGCGTAAGGTTACCCGGATGCACAAGACGCAGCCACAAAATGCCAGTCTGGCGGTATTGCGGGCGTCGGACATTCCATCGATGCTAGTGGAAACCGGGTTTATCTCCAACCCCTATGATTTTAAAAACTTAACCTCGCCGACGCACCAGAGTAAATTAGCCAAAGCAATCTTCTCGGGAATGAAGCGTTATTTCCATCAATTTCCACCGGAAGGTTCACTACTGGCAAGCCAGCGTCCTACCAAACATAAAATACGTGCGGGTGAATCTCTATCCGTCGTCGCGCAGCGCTATAAAGTGTCGGTAAGACAATTAAAACTTGCCAATAATTTAAAGTCTGATGTGGTTCGCATTGGTCAGACATTGACCATACCGCAAATGAATTAAGCTGCCATGACCATAGCGATATTACCACCGCGTCTGGCTAACCAGATTGCGGCTGGCGAAGTAGTTGAACGACCAGCATCAGTGGTAAAAGAGCTGGTGGAAAACAGCATTGATGCCGGCGCCAATAAAATAGTTATCGACATTGAGCAGGGCGGCCATAAACGTATTCGCATTAGTGATAATGGTAAAGGTATCCATCACGATCAGTTAGCTCTGGCGTTGTCTCGCCATGCCACTAGTAAAATTAAAGATCTTGATGATTTAGAATCGATCGCAAGTCTAGGATTTCGCGGTGAGGCTCTGGCCAGTATCAGCTCGGTCTCGAGATTAACCCTGACATCAAAGCCCGCCGATCAAGATACAGCCTGGCAAGCAATGGCGACCGGCCGTGAAATGGACGTCGATATCCAGCCAGCTGCGCATCCTGACGGCACCACGATTGACGTTGAAGACTTATTCTTTAATACACCCGCCCGGCGTAAGTTTCTGCGTACTCACAAAACTGAGTTTTCTCACATTGACGAAGTAATTCGTCGCATTGCATTATCAAAACTCGATATTAGTTTTACCCTTAATCATAACGGAAAAACCATCCGTCAGTATCGAGCTTCGAAAACTGATAAGCAGGTCGAGAAGCGGTTAGCGAGCATTTGTTCACAGGCATTTGTTGACAGTGCCATTGCTGTTGATTTTGAGCACCAGGGGCTGCATCTGTTTGGTTGGATTGCGGATCCGGGGTTCACCCGTAGTCAAAATGATCTGTGTTACAGCTATGTCAATGGCCGGATGATGCGAGATAAATTGATCAATCACGCAATTCGTCAGGCCTATTCACAGCGTCTGGCACACGATGCATATCCGGCTTTTGTGTTGTTTTTAAATCTTGATTTCGATCAGGTCGATGTTAATGTCCATCCCGCTAAGCATGAAGTGCGTTTTCATCACGCCCGCTTTGTCCATGACTTTATAGTCAGTGCCATTTCTCAGAGCTTACAACAGAGTTTGCAACAGAGCTTACTCAACAGCGAAACTGACACAGCTGAGTCCGTTTGTGATGCTGGGCATATTGAAGAGCATGGCGATTATGTGCAACCACTGCGCTCCGCAGATTCGCCGCCCCATGGATCACAATCCCCCTCCGGTAGAGCAACGTATAGCGCATCGTCGTCACCGGATTTTTCGGCTCGGTCATCGGCAATGGGCTATTTTTCTGAAAAACCGAGTAAGCAGGCACTGACAAACTATGACAGGTTGCTATCGACAGCGATTCCTGACGGGACAGACAAAGGTGCAGAATGGGCCGGTGACAAAGCGCTAAACCAACCGTTTGCTAGAGGCAATAAACCGGATTTTAGTAACGAGCACCGTGAATTAGGGGCAGGCCATGACACGATAATATCTGAACCTGGAGTTCGTACCGACTCATTAGTAAATCGTGATTATCGGGTGATCAAACTGGCGCAACAAGAGACTGCCGTGATATTGCATCAGGACGCCTTGTACTTGTTAAATACCTTGCCACTGATTTATCAGTTTCAGAAGCTTAAACTGGCACGCATATTATCGGATGAGATTGTTTCCCAGCCTTTATTGCTGCCCGTTGCCATCAATTTTGACCGTGATGTTCTCGACTTTATCAAACAATACATGCAAGACTTTATCGATCATGGGTTTGTGCTTGAAATTACATCACCGGGCAAATGCATCATTCGTCAGTATCCAGCTTTACTTAGAGAGCAGGATATCCAGTCCAGCTTTGAAAAGGTCCTAAACATCCTTCAACAGCAAACCGCTGGGGATTTTGATTGGTCAGACTGCTTCGCCAGACTGTTGAGCGATCCCGTTACATCATCCAGTGCGTTGCAGTCGATGCTTGATGTGTTGTGTGATTGTGCGGAATTGGACTTTTTTGCCCTGTTTGACTTGAATTGTATAGAACTAGACCTTACTTCGTACTTACATCAATTGAAGCTAGCTGAGTGAATGACCGACCTTAAACAACCGTCCTTATTACCTGTGATTTGTATTATGGGGCCAACCGCCTCAGGAAAAACAAGTCTGGCGATGCAACTTGCTGATCAACTTCCTTGCGATTTGATTAGCGTTGATTCTGCTCTGGTATACAAAGGAATGGATATTGGTACGGCCAAACCCACGGCAAAAGAGCTGCAGGACTACCCACATCAATTAATCGACTTAATCGATCCTAAGCAGAGTTATTCTGCCGCGGATTTTTGTCGTGATGCAAAAGCCGCCATCTTTTCAGCTCGAGAGCGGCAACGTTACCCGGTCCTGGTAGGTGGAACTATGATGTACTTTAAGAGCTTGTTACAGGGGCTATCGCCATTACCTGAGGCAGATGCATCTATTCGCAAGGACATTGAAGCTCAGGCAAACAAACACGGCTGGGAATATATCCATCAGGAACTGGCAAACGTCGATCCTATTTCGGCTGAGCGGATTCACCCGAACGATCCACAGCGATTGACTCGAGCTTTGGAAGTGTATCGTATCTCTGGAAAATCGCTCACCCAGCTAACAGAACACAAAGGTGAGACCGTCGAGGGACCGGTACTGCAATTTGCGATTAGCACACCAGAGCGATCGACCTTGCATCAACGTATTGAACTCAGGTATCAGCAAATGCTGGCACAGGGCTTTGAAGATGAAGTGAAAGTCCTGAAAAAGCGACAGGATCTGCATCCTGACTTACCGTCTATTCGATGTGTTGGTTATCGCCAGATGTGGGAATATCTTGACGGTGACTATGATTACGACGAGATGGTGTTCCGTGGAGTTTGTGCTACTCGGCAATTGGCAAAACGGCAGTTGACCTGGTTACGAAGTTGGCCGGATTTAACCTGGCTGAAAACCGATGATGAAAAGAATTTGCAAACAATATTACGCGCCTTGACGTAACGATTACCTATTGTTGCTTAAGGTATATCACTCATATTCGGTTGTTTTAAGGCTTAGCGGCAAATATATACGGCTTTTGTCTGGATATTGTTCGAGTGCTAAAAATTTTTAGAGAAAAAACAACCAAGTTTATGATCTGTGTGTATAATTAAATGGCTCGTTGTGTAACTAGCTAAATTTGAAACAAAATTATTAGAAAGAATAAAAAATAAGGGGCCTTAAAAATGGCAAAAGGGCAATCTTTACAAGACCCGTTTTTGAACGCATTGAGACGTGACCGCATTCCTGTGGCGATTTATCTTGTCAATGGGATTAAATTACAAGGTCAGGTCGAATCGTTTGATCAATTTGTGATTTTACTTAAAAACACCGTAAGTCAGATGGTATACAAACACGCGATTTCTACGGTAGTCCCTTCCCGGGCGGTGAATACCAGTACTCCAACTGAATATAACCAACCGATGGAATAACATTTGATGAGATTGAATTGGGGTTGCTCATTTGTTTGATCGACATCAAGCAGGTGAGCAAGCAGTACTTGTTCACATCGATTTTCCGCAAGAAAACGCACGCGAAGATTTACAAGAATTTGAAATGCTGGTGTCTTCCGCCGGTGTCAATGCTCTGACCGTTGTCACTGGACGACGCGATACTCCGCACCCAAAATATTTTGTCGGTAGTGGTAAAGCCGAAGAGGTTGCCGAAGCCGTTAAGGCGTTTCAAGCTGACGTTATCCTATTTAATCATGCCTTGTCACCTTCCCAGGAAAAACACTTAGAAGCACTTTGCCAGTGTCGGGTAATCGATCGCACAACCCTAATTCTCGATATTTTTGCCCAGCGCGCTCGCACCCATGAAGGTAAACTTCAGGTAGAGCTGGCGCAATTACGTCATATATCCAGTCGATTAATTCGCGGTTGGACTCACCTTGAGAGACAAAAAGGTGGTATTGGTTTGCGCGGCCCCGGCGAAACGCAATTGGAAACTGATCGTCGGTTACTGCGCGAACGTATGCACAATATTCAAAAGCGCCTGGAAAAAGTGGAAAAGCAAAGACATCAGGGCAGACGATTGCGGGAACGTGCCGAAATACCAACGGTTTCTTTGGTTGGCTATACCAATGCTGGAAAATCCACCTTATTCAATCAAATTACAGATGCCGAGGTGTATGCTGCCGATCAGCTATTCGCGACGTTGGACCCTACACTTAGGCAGATAAGTTTAAAAGAAGTGGGTAAAGTGATCCTTGCCGATACGGTTGGCTTTATTCGCCACCTGCCACACGACTTGGTTGCTGCATTTAAAGCGACATTAACGGAGACCCGCGAAGCTCAGTTACAACTGCATGTTGTTGATATTTCCGATGACCGGCGCTCTGATAACATCGCTCAGGTCGAATCGGTGCTCGCAGAAATTGAAGCTGATGACATCGATCAATTGTTGATTTGTAATAAAATAGATAATCTGGATGATGTCTCGCCAAAAATTGATCGGGATGAACATGGCAACCCCATACGGGTTTGGCTCTCTGCTCGTGCTAATATAGGTATAGAGCTTTTATTTCAGGCACTTACTGAGCGCCTTGGACAAGACATTGTGCAATATCGGCTGAAAATCCCACCGAGTGCAGGAAAATTGCGGGGAGCATTATACCAACTAAACTGTATATCAGATGAGCAGTTTGATGAGCAGGGAAATTGTCTATTGGACGTTAAACTTCCTTTGCGCGAATGGAAAAAGTTATTAAAACAGGATAATTCTCAATTACAGAACTTTATCCAACATTAATATCAATTACATTAAATAAAACTCACCCGTAGGGAGTTTATCAGAGGCCTGTTTACGGCCTTAGATTGCATTAATATAGAAATGACTATAACAGTGAAATCTATGTTGTAAATGAACCTCTGCCCTAACTCTGAGTAGTGCACAAACTTAGTGTAATTGGTATAACCTACTGATAGTATATTTATAATATACAATTGCCCTTAATAAGAATTGCAATCTAACGGAGAGCGAAATGGCTTGGAACGAACCGGGGAATAATGATAAGGATCCCTGGAAAAATAAAGGTGGTCGTGATCAGGGACCCCCAGATCTAGACGAATTACTTAAAGATCTAGGTAATAAATTCGGTGGAATATTCGGAAATAAACCGAATCGCAATGGCAAAAATAGCTTTAGCGGTTTTGGTTTTTCCATTGTTTTGATTCTGGCGCTTGTGGTTTGGGGTATTAGCGGTTTCTATACCATCAAAGAATCTGACCGTGGCGTGATGTTGCAGTTTGGCGAATATCAAGGCGAAGTGGATCCTGGTATCCATTGGTTGCCGACATTCATCAGGCGTGTGATTTCGGTCAATGTGCAGACAACCAATAATCTTCCTTCGCGTGGTGATATGCTTACCGAAGACGAAAATGTTGTGTTGGTCGAAATGCAGGTTCAATATCGAATCATTGATGCGCGCAACTACCTGTTCAACGTCACCAATGCTAATGAAAGTCTTGCTCATGCGTTCGATAGTGCTATTCGCTATGTTATTGGTCACTCCAAAATGGATGAAGTACTAACGAGTGGTCGTGAACAAGTGCGTCAGGCGGTCTGGGAAGAGCTGGAAAAAATCATTGAACCATACAATATGGGGATTTTGATTTCCGACGTTAACTTTAAAGATGCGCGTCCACCTGAGCAGGTAAAAGATGCGTTTGATGATGCAATTGCTGCTCGAGAAGATGAAGAACGTTTTGTACTGGAAGCGGAGAAGTATGCGCTATCGGTTGAACCAGAAGCTCGTGGTCGAGCCAAACGTATGGAACAGGATGCACTGGCTTATAAACAGCAAATTGTATTGGCTTCGCAAGGTGAAGTGGCCAAATTTGACAAACTGTTACCAGAATACCAAGCTGCGCCTAAAGTAACTCGTGATCGTTTGTATCTGGCAACGATGGAACAGGTATATAGTAAAACCTCTAAGGTTATGGTTGATGTCGAAGGTGGTAACAACATGATGTATTTACCATTGGATAAAATTATGCAACAACAGCCTCAGTTGACTTTGCCTTACAGCCAGGGCTTGCCAACCACCAAACAAACACCCGTACAATCGACAAATTCGACCCCGAACAACCCACCGGGTCGAAGTGACCGCTTTAGTCGGGGGAATAACTAATCATGAAAAACTTTTTAGTGATAATCATCATAGCCTTAGGCTTACTCACGATTTCTTCGGTATTCGTGATTAACGAGACGGAGCGCGGTATTGTGTTCCAATTCTCTAAAATTAAACGAACGGATGCTGGAGAGATGAAAATTTATCCGCCAGGTATTCATTTTAAGATCCCATTAATTGAACGCGTACGCAAAGTTGATGCACGTATTCAAACTTTGGATGCGGCACCGGATCGTTTTGTTACCGCTGAGAAAAAAGATTTATTGGTTGATACCTATGTGAAATGGCGTGTTGCCGATTTCTCCACCTATTATGTTCGTACCAACGGTGGCTCATTGGAAAATGCTCAGGATCTGTTGAAACAGAAAGTGAACAACGGCCTGCGGACTGAGTTTGGTACTCGTACGATTCGTCAAATTGTCTCCGGTGACCGTGACTCTCTGATGGAAAAGGCAAAATTAAGTGCGCAGAGTGCACGCAAAGACTTAGGTATCGAAGTTGTCGATGTTCGAGTTAAGCGTATTAATTTGCCTAAAGAAGTACAAAATTCAATTTTTGACCGTATGCGGGCCGACCGTCAGGCGGTAGCAGCAGAACATCGCTCACAAGGTAGAGAGAAAGCTGAGGTTATTCGTGCGACCGTTGATGCTAAAGTAACGGTTATGTTAGCCGACGCCAAAAAGCAGGCGTTTACACTGCGCGGTGAAGGTGATGCGTTAGCGGCTAAGGTGTACGCGGATTCTTATCAGAAAGATCCGGAGTTCTTTACCTTCTTCCGTTCGTTACAAGCTTATGAAAATAGCTTTAACAGTAAGTCCGATATTCTGGTGGTCAAGCCAGACTCCGACTTCTTTAAGTATCTGAACCAATCCGATAAATAATTTGCAAAAGCCCACATGACTGTGGGCTTTTTTGTATCCTTTGCAGCGTTTTTCTTCGCGAATACTTGAATATGACGTTATCCACATTTCTTACCGCTTTGGCCTTGATGTTAATTCTTGAAGGGTTAGGACCATTCCTTTTTCCTAAACGTTGGCAATCGCTGATGCAAAAACTGGCCAGTGAAGACGCCAAGGTCATCCGCCAAATTGGCTTAGTATTGATTATCTCTGGTTTGGGTTTCTTTTTACTTTTTACGTAATTTCCCTGCAATTATGCCAAGTTAGATTAGAATTAACCCCAGAACTGTAAAAAAGTCGATAAAACGGGTGATCTTTACCTCTATATTTTGGTAGAATCCCCGCCTAATTTTCTTTCAAAAACTGCAATAGATATGGGCAAAAACGTCGTTGTGTTAGGCACCCAATGGGGTGACGAAGGTAAAGGTAAGGTCGTTGACCTGTTAACGGAGAAGGCAAAATATGTCGTTCGTTATCAAGGTGGACACAATGCTGGTCATACATTAGTAATTGACGGTGAGAAGACCGTCCTGCATTTGATCCCATCAGGCGTGTTGCGTGACAACGTAAAATGTCTCATCGGTAACGGGGTAGTCTTGAGCCCGGAAGCCTTGATGAAAGAAATCAAAATGCTCGAAGATCGCGGTGTTCCTGTGCGTGAGCGTTTACTTATCAGCGATGCTTGCCCATTAATTATGCCTTACCATATTTCTTTAGATATGGCGCGCGAAGCAGCGCGTGGTAATAAAGCTATTGGTACCACAGGTCGTGGTATCGGTCCTGCTTATGAGGATAAAGTTGCACGCCGTGGTTTACGGGTAGGCGATTTATTCGATGCAGAGAGCTTTGCAGGCAAGTTAAAAGAAATCATGGAATATCATAATTTCGTGTTAACTAATTACTACAAAGCAGAGCCACTGGACTTTGATAAAGTCCTTGCTGATGCGATGGCGGTAGCCGATATTATCAAGGCGATGACGGCAGATATTAGTGAACTACTGGATCAGGCACGCATCAATGGCGAGTCCATCATGTTTGAAGGTGCACAAGGCACGTTGCTTGATATCGATCACGGTACCTATCCTTATGTAACGTCTTCTAACACGACAGTCGGTGGTGTAGCTACCGGTTGTGGTTTCGGTCCTCGTTATTTGGATTACGTTTTAGGGATCACTAAGGCTTACACGACTCGTGTCGGTTCAGGTCCATTCCCTACAGAATTAAACGACGATATTGGTAACCATTTAGGTACGGTTGGACACGAATTTGGCGCAACCACAGGTCGCGAACGTCGTTGTGGCTGGTTTGATGCCGTTGCAATGCACCGTGCTGTACAAGTCAATTCTATCAGTGGCTTTTGTTTAACTAAGTTAGACGTTCTTGATGGCCTGAAAGAATTGAAGATCTGTACCGGTTACAAAACTGCATCTGGTGAAATCTTGACGGTTCCACCAATGGCGGCTGAAGGTTACGAGAACATCACACCGGTATATGAAACCATGCCTGGATGGGATGAAAAAACGGCAGGCGCGACTAAGCGTGAAGAGCTTCCTGCGAACGCGATTGCATATATCAAGCGTATCGAAGAAGTCACCGGCGTTCCGGTAGATATTATCTCTACTGGCCCAGATCGTAACGAAACTATGATTCTGGTTAATCCGTTCGAGTAATCGAATTGATATAATACTGATTTAAGAAAGCCCGCTTGATAGCGGGTTTTTTTTTGACCGATTGACTAAGCGACAATGTGTGCCTTTAGCGCCCGATTGCACTGGTTAGCTTTATCGGGTAATTTAATCAGGCGGCCTACGGCCGTGAAGAGCTGTGAGGAACAAACGTTGAAGGATATCTATCTTATGATTACTATACCGTCGTTACCGCTTACCAAATGAGCAACGGAACCGCCATGCGCAATTTAGTACCTTATACCTGCTTTAGTTGCAGATGCACATTTAAAAGACCTTTCGAGAAAAAGGTTTTTTACAGAAAATGTCCCACTTGTAGTAAACAAACTGTAATGATGGACATTCGGTTTCGCCCACCTAAAAAATCAGATGATAAACAATGGAAAAAAGTGGAATATCTTGTGGCTCACGGATTCTTTTTTCAAAAAATATATAGGAAAGAGGGGTATGCTCATTATCGAGAAAAATATCCCAAGTCTCTAGAAGAGGCTAAAGAGTTCGTTTTGAAATACAAAGAACAAGCTTACGAGTTTTTATGATTGTAATTTCTGTATGTGGGACGTTTGAGTCGGTCGGTTTTATCCGGTAATTTGGAAGTACAGCCTAGGGCTTCAATGAGCGAACTAGAGACATTCAATTTCTAATCTGCAAAGCACATAAAAGAACTTGATATTAAAATGAAGCCAATGAGCAAATCTCGAAAATTTATAATGGGAATTCTGCGTCAGCATAAATGCCTCCAATTTTTATTGCGGTCCATATGTACTATTTTTGCTGCTCTAGTTATATGCAAATTGTTCTTAATAATTGGAGTTGTCGAAAGACCAATGTTTGGTGGTGTAATAGGCCAGATTTTTATGGGATTTGGAGTATCTCTTGGTCCACTCGCTGTAAAAATTATCTCTAATCCACGGTCCGAATAGATCGAGTTTGAGTCATTGAACCTCCCGCAATTTTTATAAGGTCGACCGTCATCCCGCACTTGATGCGGGACCTCCTATCGCATCCTGTGATCCTAATTATTTCAACTTCTTAGCTCAAGAACTAAGTAAACAAGTCTCAGTAAAACGAAGGGAGGTCCCCTGTCGGAGCAGGGGATGACGGAGTATATCAACAGGATAGCGTATGACTCTGAATCGCACATCAGAGACGTTCGGCTCTCGCCCTAGATGCCGTGTAGTGTCACGGCATGACGCAGTTTTTGTGGCTTTTACCAACGTTTCATAAAATGAAACGTTATCCACCCAATGCGTTTTACGCATTATCCCTCCATTACGATTTATCGTAATCTCCACCCAAAGAAACGTGTTTCTTTCTCCACCTTGAGGGAATTTCAATTCCCGTTGTTGGCACATCAGAGACGTTCGGCTCTAGCCTTAGATGCCGTGTAGTGTCACGGCATGACGCAATAGTTTTTGCTGTTTCTTCCACCTCCCACCTTCCACCAGCGAAGCTTACCTCACACGAACCAGCGTGTGCTCCAAGCTGATGACATCAGCGTACCCGAAGCGACGTTTTCCGTCACGTTCCCGGAGTATCGTTTACAATACGTTCTAAGGGAGCTTCAACTCCCTGCGTCCGTAAACAATTCGCCCCAGGTAAATCTGGTAGGAGGTTCGACCGTTCTAATTTATACCAATTCTCTCTTAACATTCTGTTGGTCTAACGCGTAATATAGAGAGACTGTGTGAGTGCATCTGAAAAATTACAATAAGGCTTTCATTTATGTCCGATCTTCGCCAACAAGCTCTCGATTACCATGCGAATCCGCAACCTGGAAAAATTTCCATGACGGTTACTAAGCCCTCTGAGACCAGTCATGACCTGGCGCTTGCCTATAGCCCAGGTGTAGCCGAACCGGTGCGTGAGATAGCAAATAATGCGGATGCCGTGTTTCAATATACCAATAAAGGCAATACGGTTGCCGTGATATCTAACGGTACTGCGATTTTAGGTTTAGGTAATTTAGGGGCAATGGCCTCAAAACCTGTGATGGAAGGAAAGTCACTTTTATTTAAGCGCTTTGCCAATATTGATAGCTTTGATATACAGATTAATAACGAAGATCCGAAAGCGTTTATTGAAACCGTCGCTAATATTGCTGATAGCTTTGGTGGCATAAACCTTGAAGATATTAAAGCACCGGAATGTTTCGAGATCGAAAAAGCATTGATTGAGCGTTGCCAAGTACCCATATTTCATGATGATCAACACGGTACCGCGATTGTTACGGCAGCGGGAATGCTTAATGCGCTGGAAATTCAGGGCAAAGATATAAATCATGCAAAAATCGTTTGTTTAGGAGCGGGGGCCGCCGCCATTGCCTGTATGCAGTTATTGATCACCTGTGGTGCGCAACGGGAAAACATTTATATGCTGGATCGCAAAGGGGTTATTCACACCTGCCGCGATGATTTAAATGAGTACAAGCGATTGTTTGCGAATAACACCGATAAACGGACCTTGCAGGATGTGCTATTTGAAGCCGATGTGTTTGTCGGAGTATCCGGTCCCAATCTGTTATCGGCCGACGATTTGAAATTAATGGCGAAAAATCCCGTGGTATTTGCATGTTCAAACCCTGATCCTGAAATTACACCGGAAATTGCATTGCAGGCACGCGACGATGTGATTATTGCTACAGGGCGTTCAGATTACCCGAATCAGGTGAACAACGTATTGTGTTTTCCGTTTATATTCAGGGGAGCTCTCGATGTTCGTGCCAAAGAAATTAACAACGCCATGAAAGTGGCAGCGGTTCATGCGATCCGGGCTATTGCCAAACAACCTGTTTCAGATGACGTATTAACGGCAAGTGGGGAAGTGGATTTGGTTTTTGGCAAACACTATATCATTCCTAAACCCATGGACCCGAGATTACTTACCGAAGTTGCACGTGCGGTTGCCCAAGCGGCAATCGATTCAGGCGTGGCGCAAGCACCCATTCCAAATAATGCGATTTATCAAGGTTAAGCCATTGACAAAAAAGGCCCTGGATAGGGCCTTTTTCATTGAGGACATGAGTTAGTCCTGCTCTTTTTTAGCGCTTTCAATGGCTTCAGAGATTGCCCTTTCACTTTCTTTTGACAGCTCTTCATCATTTGGCAGCGGCTGACCGGTGAACGCATGTAAAAATGCTTCACAAAGGAGCTCACTGTTCGTGGCGTGACGTAGGTTATTAACCTGACGACGGGTTCGCTCATCGGTTAATACCTTGAGTACCCGAAGCGGGATAGACACCGTAATCTTTTTTACCTGCTCACTTTTCTTACCGTGTTCCGCGTATGGGTTAATGTATTCGCCATTCCATTCCGCCATGTTAGTTCCTCACGACCATAATTATTGCTAGTGAAATTGTACCCGTTATCCCCTTTGAGTCAACCGATAACGTCTATAAGCAAAGATGTATAGACGTCTAAAAGTTCTTGACCCACTAAAATAATACGTATAGATTTATAGACGTCTAAACATCTACTTTCTAATTGGAACCATCATGAGTCAGGACAAAGCAGCAACAATCGCCGTCCGCGCCGGCATAAATACCGACCAGCATCACAGCGCGGTGGTACCTCCAATCCATCTTTCCAGTACCTATCGCCTGGCCGGTTATGACCAAAAAGGCGATTACGATTATTCCCGTTCAGGCAATCCAACGCGAAGCTCTCTAGGGACGGCTATCGCCGAACTAGAGGAGGGGTGCACTGGCATTGTAACCAGCACCGGCATGGCGGCTATCCATCTTATTTGTCAATTATTGAGTACCGATGATTTATTAGTGATCCCCCATGATTGTTATGGTGGTAGCTACCGTTTATTTACGCATCTGGAAAAACGAGGCTTGTTTAAACTTGCGGTTGTCGATCAAACCGACATTGCACAAGTTGAAGCCGTAATGGCGAAAAAGCCGCGCCTGACGTTGATAGAAACCCCGAGCAATCCTTTATTGCGTATCGTCGATATCGAAAAAATTTGTGGCTTAGCCAAAGCGGCAGGGTCACTGGTTGCAGTGGACAATACCTTTTTGACGCCCTTGCTTCAAAAGCCGTTAACGCTAGGTGCGGATATTGTTATCCATTCAACGACCAAATTCATCAATGGACATAGCGATGTTGTCGCCGGCGCCGTTGTTACCAAAGATAAAGCCTTGGGTGAGGAGCTGGCATGGTGGGCCAATTGCATTGGCATAACGGGCAGTCCTTTTGATAGTTTCCTTACCTTACGTGGTTTAAAAACGTTGCCTGTGCGTTTACAGCAACATCAGAAAAATGCACAAATCCTAATCGATGTGCTTGCGGCGCACCCCGCCGTAGAGAGCCTCTATTACCCTGGTCTTGCAACACATGCCGGGCATGAACTGGCGGCAAAACAACAAGCAGGTTTTGGTTCTATGCTGAGCATTGAACTCAAAGGTGGACTGGCTGCCGTTAAATGTCTGTTTGAACATTTAACCTTATTTACCCTGGCACAATCGCTAGGCGGGGTAGAAAGTTTAATTTCCCATCCTTCTACCATGACCCACGCTGGCATGGATCTCGACGCGCAACTCACCGCAGGTATTAAACCCGGGTTGGTACGCTTGTCGGTTGGCATCGAAGATGCTGACGACTTACTCAATGATTTAACCACTGCTCTGGACAAGTGTCTGGACATCTCGGAGTCGTAATTACCATGTCACATACAACTGCCGTTGGCGATAGCGCCGAAGCTGTCGTCACATCCGGGATTTTGTCGAACCGTATCCTCAACAACAAAACGGTTCACAAATTTGGTGGCTCAAGCCTCGGCACCGTGCAATCCATTGAGAGCGTGTTGGCTATTATTGAACAACGCGTCAATGACAATGACTTAGTAGTCGTATCCGCCAATGGTAAAACGACCGATAAATTGGTTGAGATCATCGAATTGGTGAGCCTGTGTCAGGAAACGGAAGACGAGGCATTCACTCATCTGCTGTTACTGATTCAGGCGGAGCATGAACAGCTTATCGCACAACTTCTGGGCACAGACAAAGATCTTAAAAAAGCTGTAGTCCAGTCTTTGAAGGCGGACATCAGACAAATCCAACAATGGTATCTAAACCAGTCATTAATTGAAAATCGCAATAATGTTCTAGCATTCGGAGAAGTTTGGTCGAGCCGGCTATTGAGTGCGGTATTAAATCAGCGTGGTCGGAAAACGGTAGCCGTTGATACCCGAGAATGTTTTGTGCTGGAGTGTCCGGTAAAAATCACCTTAGATCATCAGCGCTCTGCACAACGCTTACACCGGGTAATTCAACCGCAAACTTTACATATACTGACGGGCTTTATTGCGGTCGATGACAAAGGGATTACGCAAACACTAGGCCGCAACGGCAGTGATTACAGTGCTACTTTAGCCGCCAGTTTAATTGATGCCAGTGATGTCTGCCTGTGGACAGATGTCGACGGCATCTACAGTGCTGACCCGCGTATTGTACCGAGTGCGAAAAAGCTACAACGTATCGAAACATCTGTCGCCAGAGAGTTGGGCCGGTTAGGTAATCCGGTTCTGCACAGCAAAACATTGTCGCCGTTAAAAGATAAGAATATTCATCTGCATATCAACAATACCTTTTATCCACAGCAGTTGGGCTCGGAAGTCGGACTGTTTGGAGATATTGCCCGGCAGGAGGTTTCCATCACTCACTGCAATCAATTAATTGGTTTTCAATCCAAGCATTTTGATGACAAGTTGTTAACTCAACTTCAGCTCAGGTATGTGTTAATTGATGTCGATGAAACGCTTCAGCAAGTGATTGTCTCGGCAGAACAAGCCTATGGATTGCGTCAATATCTGCAAAATTTATGTGTGGACTTTCAAACCCACTCCATGTCTTTGTTGGCCGCCGTCGGGTTTTCAATTCGCGATAGCCATTGGCATCGCGAGTTTGATAAAACCATGGGAAACTCGCCGTATCCGATACAAAAAATCCGTGTTAATTCGCACTCTTTAGTGGCATTTTCTAAATCGGAATGTCAGATTGAATGGGTAAACAAGCTGCATAGCCGGTTAACGCGCCAACATCGCAATATCGGTGTGATTGTTGCCGGTACTGGTAATATCGGGGAAACCTTCCTAAGTAATTTTGTCGCTCAGCAGCGATCCCAGGAAGCGCTGAATCAGGTTCACTTGATTGGTGTGCTTAACTCCACAAAAGCCTGGTTCGATGTCGAAGGTCTGCCCGCCGACAAGGTGATCTCTCAATTTAATGATCACGCTAAGTCCTGCGATATTAATGGTTTAGTGGCTTGGTTGCAGCGCCATCCATTTGATGAAGTGATTGTTGTCGATATTACCCCAAGTCACGTTTTTGCCAATAGCTATCAGCAATTCTTTGAGGCCGGCGTGCATATTATCGCCGCCAATAAATGTGCAAACACCTTCGCTGGTAATGTGTTAAAAGACTTGCAACGTACAGCCAAAAAACAAGATTGCCAATGGTTGAGCAACACTACCGTAGGGGCGGCGTTACCGATAAACTATGCACTTCGGGACTTGATCGAAAGTGGGCATCAAGTTGAAGAAATCAGCGGTATTTTCTCCGGTACTTTGTCGTGGCTATTCAGTAATTTTGATGGCAGTAAGCCTTTCTCGCAGTTGGTGCAAGACGCTCTGGAACTTGGCTTAACGGAACCGGATCCAAGAGATGATTTGTCGGGGTTGGATGTACAGCGTAAATTATTGATCCTTGCCAGACTAGCGGGATTTGCGTTAGATCTTGAAGATATCGATTGCCACTCTCTAGTACCTGAATCACTTAAATCGCTAACTAAGGAAGAGTTTCTTCAACAAAGTCACCTCCTCGATCACGATTTTAACAGACAACTGGCCGCAGCTCAGGGATCGGGGGCTTGTTTGAGATACATTGCAAAACTTTCATTTATTGAAGGTAAATTAACCGCTCGGGTGAGCATTGACGTGCTTGATAATAAACATGCGTTTGCCAATTTAAATCCGTGCGATAATATCTTTTTAGTCAAAACCAATTGGTACCAGGACAACCCTTTGATTATCCAGGGGCCGGGCGCAGGACGAGAAGTTACTGCTGCCGGTTTGCATTCGGACCTCGTTCACCTGTGCAGACAACTTAACAGCAAACATCAGGACGTCGACATTAAGGGGATTAACTCATGAATTATCGTTCCGCCAGACAACTGGACTCACTAAATCGTACGGTCAGTGAACTGACTGCTGACCTGCAGGTTTCTTTTGAATTCTTTCCGCCAAATTCTCCGGAAATGGAAACAACGCTGTGGAATTCTATCGAGCGACTTGCACCATTAAAACCAAATTTTGTATCAGTAACTTATGGTGCCGGAAGCGGAACTCGCGATCGCACCCATGGAGTAATTAAGCGTATTCAAAAAGATACTGGGTTAATTGCTGCTCCTCACCTTACCTGTATTGATGCTGGTCGCGACGAATTAATCCAGATAGCCAAAGATTACTGGCAATCCGGTGTTCGTCATATTGTCGCGTTACGAGGCGATCTGCCTGATTCCGACAAAAAGCCAGGTATGTATGCATCTGACTTGGTGTCGCTGCTGCGAGAGGTTGAAGATTTCGATATTTCGGTTGCGGCCTATCCTGAGACCCATCCTGAAGCGCCCAACGCACAGTTTGATTTGCTAAATTTAAAACGTAAAGTTGAAGCTGGCGCAAACCGGGCTATTACTCAGTTCTTTTTCGATATCGATTCGTATCTGCGTTACCGTGACCGCTGTGTATCGGTTGGTATCGATGTGGAGATAGTCCCGGGTATTTTACCGGTTTCTAATTTTAACACCTTAAAGCGGTTCGCCGGATTGACCAATGTGAATGTGCCTAACTGGATGTACTCTATGTATGATGGTCTGGAAGACGATCCAGCCACCCGCAATCTGGTAGGTGCCAGTATTGCCATGGATATGGTAAAAATTCTGAGAAGCGAAGGCGTAAACCACTTTCATTTCTACACGTTAAATCGCTCCGAACTAACTTATGCTATATGCCATACCTTAGGTATTCGCCCTTAAGTATGGTGTTACGGTAATACCAATCACATTAAATTATTGCTCACTCAGTGAGAATTTAAAGGCTTTTAGGCAAGGCATTGATTGCAGAGAATGGTCGCTCCATTGTCAAAATCAGTAACGCAGGATAAATGCCTTTAAAACTCACCCGTAGGGCGTTTATCAGAGGTCCATTTACAGCCCTATATTTCATATATATAGAATGACTATATCAATAAAATCTATGTTGTAACTGAACCTCTGCCCTAACTCTGAGTTGTGCACAAACTTAATGTGATTGGTATAATTACTGGGTAGGGTTAAACGTCGAACCGACAGACTTTGAACCCTACCGCATAGTGACCGATATGCCGAGGCCATTTTTTACATACAATAATCTTTAATTAATCGGGTAAGCAAATTTAGCGTTGGTGGAATTTGATCGAACGCAAGAAATTCATCCGGTTGATGCGCCTGATCAATTGAGCCAGGTCCAAGAACAATGGTCTGACATCCTAATTGCTGAATAAAAGGTGCCTCTGTGGCATAGTTCACCGCCCGACAACAATGCCCGGTAAGGGATTCAACTTTAGTTACCAATTCGCTGGTATTGTCTTCGGCAAATGCTGGTGAACTTGGATGTAATTCTTTTAGATGTACTCGCCCGGGGTACAGATGGGCAACCGGTTTTAACGCATCAGCTAACCAGCTTAGTAATTCTTCGTCTTTAATACCCGGTAGCGAGCGGATATCGATATCCAGGTAACAGTCACCACAAATGCGGTTGGCATTGTCACCACCACGTATGGCTCCGAAATTTAACGTGGGTTGGGGAACGCTAAATGCTTCATTGCGATAATTTTGTTGTAGGTTCTGTTTAAGTAACATCAACACTTCTATGACGTGGTAGATGATTTCGATCGCATTGACACCCTTGTCAGGCTGACTGGAATGCCCGGACTTTCCCTGCACGCTAATACGATGCGACATATGACCTTTATGCATAACTACCGGTTCAAGGCTTGTCGGTTCTCCAATAATGGCAACATCCGGTCGTATGAGTTGCTGATCGATAAAAAATCTCGCACCCGCCATGGTGGTTTCTTCATCGGCGGTGGCAAGGATATAAACGGGTTTTTTTAAGGATTTGGCGCTTAAGGTTTTACATACCTGCAGAATAAAGGCAAAAAAGCCTTTCATATCGCAAGTGCCCAGACCATAAAATTTATTGTCTTTATCAATAAGTTTAAAGGGATCGCTACCCCAGCGTGCTTCATCAAATGGCACGGTGTCACTATGACCACTCAGTAACAACCCGCCTTCACCTTCGCCTAATTGTGCCAGCAAGTTATATTTACCTGGGCTACCGGGGACTTCATGAATGGAAATCTTAAAACCCAAATCGGCAAACCAGGAAGCAAGTAAATCAATAACCGGACGATTGGATTGGTCCCATTCAGAATCGCAGGAACTGATAGAAGGCACACCGATTAAGTCAGTTAATGCCCGAGTAAAATCTGGTAAATTCGTCATTTAAACTATTTATGCTCTTTTATTGCATAAATTCCCATTTATTGTTATCTTTCGCCTTTCAGTGTAAACAACCGGAAAAGCGCTGGCCAGCATTATTTGATTCGTCTATATTCAAAATTATTGTTAACTATTGCGGTAGGTTGTAAAGGTTTGTCTAAATAATGAACAGGACGGCGCGCCAGGCGAACCTGAAGTGAATAAATATTCAATAAATGACTAGTTATTCACGAACCTGTTCATTAAATAAATATGTGTCAATAAAATCAATTACTCAACTCGTTGTTTAATAACAACATAATATTGAGATTTTGGGTTGAAAACGGCACTAAGAATCATTTAACAAATAAAGTTTAGTCGAAATAGAGGTTTAAGTGAAAATAGCAGTGGTTGGGGCCAGTGGATACGTTGGCGCAGAATTGGTCGCAATATTAGCAAAGCATCCTTTGATAGAAGAGATGCATTTGTTGGTATCGGAAAATAGCGAAGCAAAGAATGTTGCGTTCTCTCAACTGTATCCGCGCTTACAATCAACCTCAACGTTTTCAGAGCAGGCACTGCAGGCATTTAATAGTGATTGGCTCGCTCAATATGGCGGGCAGTTAGACGCCGTATTTATGGCAACTCCCCATGAGTATTCACAGCAATGGGCTAGTGCCTTTTTAGAACAAAATATAAAAGTATTTGATTTATCCGGTGCCTTTCGTTTAAACCAGCCAGCAGATTATCCCGCATATTACGGCTTTGAACATCATTATCCGGATCTCCTGAAAAGTGCGGTTTATGGTCTGGCTGAATTTAATTTTGATCAAATTGCCAAAGCGGATCTGGTTGCCGTTCCTGGTTGCTACCCAACAGCAAGCTTGCTGGCAACAAAGCCTGTCACCAATGCTAACCTGCAACACCCCGATAGCCATATCATTGTCAATGGGGTTAGTGGTGTTAGTGGTGCTGGGCGTAAAGCGTCAATGGCATCTTCATTTAATGAAGTAAGCCTGACAGCCTATAATATCTTGCAACACCGACATCAACCTGAAATCTCTCAAGAATGCGGCCATTCGGTGATTTTTAATCCTCATTTGGCGCCATTTAAGCGTGGTCTGATGGCGACAGTGACTATTCATTGTCGATCTCAGGTAACCAGTGCCGATGTAGAAAAGGCATTTAACGAAGCCTATCAAACTCCGCAAAATGCCATGGTTCGCGTCACTCATGGCTGGCCAAAAATTGATGATGTCAGCCATACCCCATTTGCAAACCTGCATTGGCAATATGACGAAAGCAAACATATTTTAGTGGTTAGCTGTGTTATTGATAACCTATTGAAAGGTGCCGCGTCTCAGGCGGTACAATGCTTTAATCTGGTGATGCAACAACCCATTGGTTGTGCCTTGACTGCCAACGGAGACCATTCGTGAACCCGTTAGTGATAAAAATTGGCGGCGCGATCATGGAAAATCTCCAGGCGCTGGATAAACTATTTTCGGTATTGGTAAAGCTTCAGCAAACGCGGGGTGTGATCATTGTCCATGGTGGTGGCTGTGTTGTGGATGAGCATCTGTTAAAGGCTGGATTTCGTAGCGAAAAGATAAATGGCTTACGGGTGAGTGATAAACGACACATGCCAATCATCACTGGTGCATTGGCTGGTACCGTGAATAAGCAGCTCGTAGCGCAGGCCAATAGCAAACAAATTCATTCGGTTGGTTTGGCATTGCACGATGGTGCTATGGTGAATTGCAAACCCGCAGCCCAAGAATTGGGCCAGGTGGGTGTTCCAGAGGCGGCAAATCCAGAGCTGGCGCAGGCATTATTAACGGCTAAGATGTTGCCAATTATCTGCTCTATCGGTCAGTTGGCAAATGGCGAACTGGTCAATGTTAACGCTGATGATGCTGCCGTTGCGATTAGTGAACTGGTCAATGGTGAACTGCTCTTATTGACCGACGTTGCCGGTGTCAAAGGCGCGGATGGTGATTACCTGCCTTCACTAAATCAGCAACAGGCCAGTCAATTAATAAAAGATGGGGTCATAGCAGGAGGCATGATCGCTAAAGTGAATGCGGCGTTTGACGCAGCGACCCGTTTACGACGAAGTATCGCGGTTACCAGTTGGAAAGCTCCGGAGCAATTATTAACGCTTCACCAAGGAGAATTACTCGGTACCCGCATTTATCCCAACGAATAATAACTTTTTAAATTTACAGGATACTTTGTCAATGAAATACTTTATCAAAGATACTCAGGCGAGCAAAACCGAGCTGGAACAGCTGATTAAACTTGCCATCGATATTAAACAAAATACCCCTAAATATAGCCAGGCCTTAAAAGGTAAATCGGTGGTAACGTTATTTGAAAAACCGTCGTTACGTACTCATGTCAGCTTTGACATCGGTATTGCGAAGCTTGGTGGCCACAGTCTGTATATTGGTCAGCAAAATGGTCAGTTGGGAAAACGTGAACGAGTTAAAGATGTCGCCAAAAATCTGGCGTGCTGGGCTGATGCCATCGTTGCGCGGGTTTTTGATCACCAGGTTTTGCAGGAAATGGCGCAACATGCGTCAATACCCGTGGTCAATGCATTGTGTGATAAATACCATCCTTGCCAGGCGTTAGCAGATTTTCAAAGCTTGACCGAAACCTTTGGCACGGTGGAAAATCTTAACCTTGCTTATGTTGGTGATGGAAATAATGTGTCTAACTCGCTGATGCTGATGGGGAGTATTTTAGGGGCAAATGTCACCGTGATTACCCCTCAAGGCCATGGACCTGGTTCTGAGTTTATAGAGCAAGCAGATAAACTTGCCACCGCCAGTGGCGCCAAATTTAAGGTCAGTGATAATATCGATGATATTGGTGAGCAACAAGCGATATATACCGATACGTGGATCTCAATGGGAGATAACACTAAGGTCGAAGACATTTTAAATAAATTTATGCCGTTTCAGGTAAATGACGCTTTAATGACAAAAACTGGCGCCAGCGCTGTAATGCATTGTCAGCCGGCACATCTGGAGCAGGAAATCACAACCGCATTGTTCGATTCCGAGAAATCTTTGGCATTCGTTCAGGCAGAAAACCGCATGTGGGCGCAAAACGCCGTGCTGGTCACCCTATTACAAGATTAATGAGAAGTAAGATTATGAGTCAAAATATTAAAAAAGTTGTTTTAGCGTATTCCGGTGGTTTGGATACATCAGCGATTATTCCTTGGTTAAAGGAAAATTATGACGGTTGTGAAGTCGTCGCGTTTTGTGCCGATGTAGGTCAGGGTGACGAAGAACTTATTGGTATTCAGGAAAAGGCCATTGCGTCAGGTGCCAGTGAATGTCACGTTGTTGACCTTAAAGAAGAATTTGTTAAAGACTATATTTTCCCGATTTTAAAAACCGGCGCCGTCTACGAAGGTCAGTACCTGCTAGGTACCTCGATGGCCCGCCCGGTCATCGCCAAAGCTCATGTTGAAGTGGCACTGAAAGTCGGCGCGGATGCGGTATGTCATGGTTGTACCGGTAAAGGCAATGATCAGGTTCGGTTCGAATCCTGTTTTGCAGCCCTTGCACCGCAACTAAAAGTGATTGCTCCATGGCGTGAGTGGGACATGGTTTCGCGTGAAGATCTATTGGCCTATCTGGATGAGCGCAATATCCCATGCGCAGCATCGCTGACAAAAATTTATTCACGTGATGCAAATGCATGGCATATTTCTCACGAAGGTGGTGAGCTAGAAGATCCCTGGTGCGAACCTTCGAAAGAAGTTTGGACCATGACGGTTGATCCTATGGATGCGCCGAATGAGCCAGGATCTGTCACTCTGAGCTTTGATAAAGGTGAGCTGGTAAGCGTTGATGGCCAGGCTCTGTCTCCGTATGAAGCATTAGTGTACTTAAACGATAAAGCCGCTGCCCATGGTGTTGGACGCATTGATATCGTCGAAAACCGTTTGGTTGGGATGAAATCCCGAGGCTGTTATGAAACCCCGGGTGGCACGGTATTAATGGCCGCATACAAAGGGTTGGAATCTTTGATTCTTGATAAAGAGTCTTTGAAATTTCGCGAGTCGGTAGGTCTGGAATTTTCCCATGTCATCTATGACGGGCGTTGGTTTACGCCATTGGCAAGCGCACAGCTTGCGGCGTGTGAATCTTTCGCTGCGCAAATCAGTGGTGATGTCGTCGTAAAACTGTATAAAGGTCAGGCAATTGTTACCCAGCGTCGCTCTGAAAATAGCCTGTACTCAGAAGAGTTCGCCACCTTTGGTGAAGATGACGTCTATGATCAAAAGCATGCGGAAGGCTTTATTCGTTTATTCAGCCTGTCTAGCCGCATTGCTGCCTTAAAGGCTCAGGAGAAATAACATGGCATTATGGGGTGGCCGGTTTCAATCCGGTAGTAGTGATATTTTTAAAGCGTTTAATGATAGCCTGCCGTTTGATCACGTTCTGGTAAAACAGGATATTCAAGGTTCAATCGGTTGGTCGAAAGCGATTCAAAAAGCCGGCGTGTTAACGGTAGAAGAGCAACAACAAATGGAGCAGGGTTTATTAGACCTTGCTGCCCGAGTTGACGCCGGTGAAGTCGATTTTAGCGAGTCCAGTGCCGAAGATATTCATTCTTGGGTAGAGTCTGAACTTACCCTGATGCTCGGAGATATTGCCCGCAAGTTACATACGGGCAGAAGCCGTAACGATCAGGTTTCAACAGATCTACGTTTATGGTCACGGGAAACGGTCGATGTACTTCTGAAAACCTTGACCATGTGTGTACAAGAGTTGCTTAACCTTGCCGACAACAACAAGCACCACATCCTCCCGGGTTATACCCATTTACAACGGGCACAACCTGTACGATTTGCGCATTGGTGTATGGCTTATGTTGAAATGCTGAAGCGTGACATTTCCCGCCTTGAAGATGCCCGTGTTCGTTTGAATCAGTCGCCACTAGGATGCGCCGCACTTGCCGGGACTACGTACGATATTGACCGCTACGAACTGGCGGAATCTTTAGGCTTTGATGGTCCTTGCATGAATTCCCTGGATGCCGTTTCAGATCGTGACTATGTCCTCGATTTGTTGTTTGCTGCAAGTACAGGGATGATGCATTTGTCACGGTTTGCTGAAGATTTAATCTTTTTCAATTCTGGTGAAGCAAACTTTATCTCATTAGGGGATCAGGTCACTTCAGGCAGCTCGTTAATGCCACAGAAGAAAAACCCGGATGCGCTCGAATTGATGCGTGGTAAAACCGGCCGGGTGTTTGGCTCTTTGCAAGCTTTGTTAGTTACGCTAAAAGGCCTGCCTTTGGCTTACAACAAGGATATGCAGGAAGACAAACAGGGCCTATTTGATGCCCTTGAGCAATGGTCAAACTGTTTGTTCATGATGAAAGAAGTGGTGAATTCCATTGAACTGAATTCTGCGGCGTGTCAAAAAGCTGCACGCGAAGGTTATGCCAATGCCACTGAACTAGCAGATTACCTGGTTTCTAAAGGCGTACCATTTAGAACTGCCCATGAAATCACAGGCGCTGTCGTGCTTTATGCCATCAATCAGCGTCTGCCGCTGGAAAATTTACGACTGGATGAATTTCAACAGTTTTCAAATTTGATTGAAGATGATGTGTATCCGATTCTTGAACTGGAATATCTGGTGGATAAACGCAGTATCCTTGGTGGTACCGGGATCGAACCGGTTGAAAAAGTGATTGAACAAAATCGCCACCAGTTTGGCAGTGCTAAATTTGTGGTCCGGGATGCCAAACTTACCGACATTCGAGCCATTGTTAAATTGGTGAATTACTGGTCTTCACGGGAAGAAAATTTACCCCGTGGCGAAGAGGACTTAATACGCAGTATTCGCGATTTTGCGGTTGTTGAAGTGAACGGACAAGTATGTGCCTGTGCGGCTCTGTATGTTTACTCGACAGGCCTTGCAGAAATTCGCTCTCTTGGTGTATCAGTGAATCATCAGGGTAAAGGGTATGGTCAAAAGCTTTGTCGTTATTTATTGGATCGTGCCAAAGAAATGTCGCTGTTGAAAGTCTTTGTATTGACTCGTAAGCCAAAATTCTTTGAAAATCTTGGCTTTAATCCTGGTGATAAAGACGCGTTGCCGGAAAAAGTAATGAAAGACTGCGATCTTTGTCCGAAGCAGAATAACTGCGATGAAGAAGCATTGCTGTATCATTTAAGTGATCATCATTCGATGCCGCAAATGCTCAATGCGATTGAAATTAATGAAGTCGTTTAGGACCAATCCCATTAAGTTTGTGCACAACTCAGAGTTAGGGCAGAGATTCAGCTACAACATAGATTTCATTGATATAGTCAATCTATATTAATGGTATAACCTTCTAAGTTTTTCAGAGCGTTAGTTTCGCAATGATTAACGACAAGTAATTAGTCATAAATGCTCGCGCTATAAAAAAAGCCCCAAATCGGGGCTTTTTCTTTTTCTGCAATTTCACATCAGGTTTAAAACAGCTCGTCTTCAGGCGCCTCTTCACTTTCCCCTTCAATAGCGGTTGCCAGTACTTCCTGAGTGGCCCAGCCCGTTGGTTCCGTGCCTTTAATAAAGTATTCAAAAATCGAGCTTCGATCGGTGCGATCACTGCGTTTGCCAGTCAATCTATCGATGCGAATAGAAACCACTTCTTCTGGTTGCTCAAATGGCTCTACCTGATAGTTTTCAAGCGCCGTCGCCATAAAATCAATCCAGAACGGTTGCGCAGCATTTGCACCCGCTTCAGCCCCTACTGTTTGCCCAGCGCCAAGGTTTCTGTTTGAGCTTGTGCGTCCGAGATTACGTTTTGGATCATCAAAACCAATCCAGGAACTTGCAGCAATACGGCGGCTAAAGCCAGTAAACCACGCATCTTTTGATTCGTTTGTGGTACCTGTTTTACCGGCGATATCGCGGCGTTGCAATTGCTTGGCGCGCCAGCCAGTGCCAGACCAGCCTGTGCCTTCCGACCAGTCACCGCCGCCGCCCCAAATAACCGAGTTCATCGCATCGGCAATCAAAAACGCGTTTTGACGGCTGATAATGCGTTTTGCCAGTGGTTGTGTAAGCAATTCAAGGTCGATGGTATCTAAAGTGTCGAGATTATTGGCGTACTCAAGTTGCGCAAGTTCGCAGGAATAACAGGCCATTTTAGGATTTGCCTGATATATCACTTCGCCGTCACGGTTCTCAATGCGATCAATAATATAGGGTTCGACAAGGTAGCCGCCGTTGGCAAATGCAGCGAATCCAGTGACAATTTGTAGCGGTGTTAACGAGGCTGAGCCCAGGGCTATGGATTCATTGCGCGGCAGTTCGTCGCGATCAAACCCAAATTTGGATAAGTGATTGATTAAGGTTTCCAGACCAATGCCGCGCAGCAAACGTACAGAAATAACGTTTTTGGATTTTGCCAGGCCGGTACGAACTCGCAACGGACCTTCATATACTGCCGGGGAATTTTTTGGACGCCAGGTGAAGCCGGAACGGCGATCCCATTGATTGATTGGGGCGTCGTTAATAACGCTTGCCAGGGTATAACCATTTTCTAATGCAGCAGAATACACAAATGGTTTAATGTTCGAACCGACCTGTCGATTTGCCTGGGTTACCCGGTTAAACTGACTTTGTTTGAAGCTGTATCCACCGACACTGGAAATGATGGCCCCGGAATCCGGTGAAATGGCAACGACAGCACCGGAAACATCGGGTAACTGACTTAATTGCAAACCTGCTTCATTGTTTCTGAGATAGACCACTTCTCCTGGCGTAAGTATGTCGGCGGCTGTTTTCGGAGCTCTTCCCTGACGCTTATCGCCAAGAAACGGCCGTGCCCAGGACATGCCTTGCCATTCAAGGGTTACTTGTGACTCATTTTTTAACAACAATGTCGCCTGTTGTTCATTAACCTCTAAAACCGTGCCAGCAAATAGATTCTGATAGGTTTCAACGTCTTGAAGTTGCTCAATAACGATCTCTTGATCCGGCATGGATTCAGGCAGTAGATCGAGCTCGGCAATCAACTCCGCTAACTCCTGGTCGGTGAGTGACTGACTCAACCGAGCCAACAGAAGATCGCGATTTTCTTTGCTAATCCATAAACGCTTTACCGGGCCTCGATAACCATGGCGTTCGTCGTAGGCATAGATGTTGTTTCGCACCGAGGCCTGGGCTGCACGCTGCAGTGGCGTCGATACCGTGGTGTAGACTTTAAATCCTTCGTTATAGGCGATATCGCGGGGGTACATTTCCAGCACTTTCTTGTGCGCCATTTCCGCCACGTAAGGGGCGCTCAATTCAATTTGCGCGCCATGGCGTTTGGTGCGGATTTCTTCTTCGTTGGCCTGATGGAACTCGGCTTCGGTGATATAACCGCTTGCCAGCATGCGCTGTAAAACCGTGGTGCGGCGAAATTTCGCTCGTTCTGGTGAGCTGATCGGGTTGTAAGTTGACGGTGCCTTAGGCAAACCCGCGATAACAGCCATCTCACCCAGAGTAAGTTCATTTAATTGCTTACCATAATAAACCTGAGCCGCAGCACCTACGCCAAAAGCGCGATGACTTAATTCAATCTTATTAAGGTAAAGCTCAAGAATTTCATCTTTCGTTAACAGGCTTTCCATATGCAAGGATATGAATATTTCCCGCAATTTACGCGTGTAGGTTTGTTCTCGGGTTAAAAAGAAATTTCGTGCAGTTTGCATGGTAATGGTGGAAGCACCGCCTCGGTGCACGCCGATTAACTGGCCCCAAATTGCACGACCCATTCCGACAGGGTCAACACCAAAATGTTGATAAAAGCGGTTGTCTTCCGTAGCGAGGAAGGCATTGATCAGATTTTGTGGCATGTCTTCCAGTTTCACTGGAATACGTCTTTTTTCACCAAATTGTGAGATTAATTCGCCTTCGGCAGAATATATCTTCATCGGGGTTTGCAATTCAATATCTTTGAGTACTGCAACGCTTGGCAAATCATCTTTCATTTGAAAATAAAACCCTGTGAGGGTTATTATTCCGACGATTGCAATAAATAGTGAAAATTGTAATAGACGTTTAATCAATACCACTTAACTGATTCCAATAGAATTTTTATAAAATATGTGTCCCTAATACCCATAGTATATCGGTATTTTCGTGTCAATAAATGTATTTTTATTGTAACTTATGGTTAAATGGCGTTAACCGTTATGACATCTACCTGTAAGATGTCTTGCAAGTGTCTGATTTTTTACGACTCTCAATGGGATTTGTGAAAACATGCAACACGGGAAGGCGTAAGGGAAAATCGCTCGCCGGCAATGTTGAACATTGCAAAAGCGTACACAGGATAATCCAGAGCCCCCAAGCAAAGATTAATAACAATATGTATGGGAAGTTATGCTAAGTAAATTATGGAATAAAAATGCCTCACTGATGGTGGGGGTCGACATTGGATCGCATTCTGTAAAAGCGGTACTGATTAGCGAAGGTGCTCAGGGCTATCAACTGGATGCCTATGCAATTGAGCCAATGCCAAAGGGTGCTATCGTTGAACGCAAAGTTCAGGATATCGAAGCCGTTGGCGCAGTCATACGAAAAATTCGCAAAAAAGTCATGTCTTCGGTAAGTAATGCTGCGGTTGCCGTTTCCGGTTCAACTGTTATTACCAAAACCATTTATATGGACGTTTCGCTGACCGACGACGAACTTGCCAGTCAAATCGAAATTGAAGCCGACAGCTTAATACCTTATCCACTTGATGAAGTAAGCCTGGATTTTGAAAAAATCGAGGTGAATGAAGCCGATCCAAGTAAAAACAATATTCTGTTAAGTGCTGTACGTACCGAAACGGTAGAAGCCCGGGTGTCTTCCCTGGAAACCGGTGGCTTCCAAACCAAAGTGGTTGATGTTGAATCCTTCGCTCTAGCCCGTGCCAGCGACTTATGCTTACCTATGTTACCCGATGATGCCCAGGACAAAGTGGTCGCCTATATCGATATTGGCGCAACGATGACCTTGTTTGCAGTACCGGAAGATGGTAAAAATATTTATACGAGAGATCAGCTGTTTGGCTCGGAACAATATACCCGCTCAATTGTATCTTATTACAATAAATCTTTTGAGGAAGCGGAAAGGGAAAAATTGTCCGGAACGTTACCGCAAACCTATACATTCGAGGTTCTGGCGCCATTCCAGACAACCTTGATTCAACAAATCCGTCGGGCCATCCAAATGTACCTGACATTTAGCGGTAAAGATAAACTTGATTATCTGGTGATCTCTGGTGGCTCCGCCAACCTGGAGAGCATTAAAGAGTTACTGACCACGGAATTGGGTATTCACACGATAGTTGCTGATCCATTTAACAACATGAGTATAAGTGTTGACGTCGACCAAATAGAACTTGCTAAAGTCGCCCCCCAACTAATGGTTGCTTCTGGACTTGCGTTAAGGAGTTTTTCACCATGCCACATATAAACCTTCTCCCCTGGCGGGAAGAGGCGCAACGGCTGCAACAACAGCAATATTTGTCAATTTTGGCATTTCTGGCGCTCGCAACGTTTTTAATATTTTTCCTGATTAGCTCTTATTTTCAGGCGCGCATTGATGGCCAGCAGGCACGTAATCAATATCTGACCAATGAAATCAAAATCCTCGACACTAAAATTGCCGAGATCAATACCCTGGAACAAAAGAAGAAAGATTTGATTCAGCGGATGAAACTTATTGAGCAATTACAAAAAAGTCGTAATGTCGGTACTCAAGTACTGGACGAAATGGCTAAGATTGTCCCTTCCGGTATTTACCTTGTCCGCCTGGAAAAAAATGGGGCAGAGTTATCCATTATCGGTAAGAGTGAATCCAATAACCATCTTGCCAATATGATCCGTGAAGTACAAAGCTCTGAGTTACTGGCTGACGCCGAACTGGAATCGATTACAGCCAGTAAGAATGGCAATACCTTGTTGAGTGATTTCAAAATGAACCTGCGCATTAAGGGTTTACTAAGTAATGAAGAACAAGCTAGTGCTAATCGTAATGGCAAAGGCAAAAATAAAAATGTAGGGGGTCGATAATGGATTTCAAAAATTTCGACACTTCTCAGTTTGATAATCTCGAATTAAACAACATAGGCCAATGGCCAAAAGCCGCTAAGGCGTTACTGGCGTTGTTTATGGTTATTCTCCTTGGTGCAATGGCATTTTATTTGTTAGTCAATGATAAAATCGCGGCACTTGAAACCGAAGTTGCTAAAGAAAGCAAACTGCGTATTGACTACAAGTCAAAATATAAAGTTGCGGCAAATTTAGAGCAGTTTCGTGATCAGATGGAAGAAGCTGAAGAGTTATTCCGTAATCAGGTTAAACGTCTTCCTGAAAGTCATGAAACCCCGGGTTTGCTGGATGATATCACCTTTGTGGGAACTACCAGCCGCCTCGATTTTAAGAAGCTAAACTGGCAACCGGAAATTCCACAGGAATTCTATGTTGAATTACCCATTGAAGTTGAAGTCTCGGGAAGTTACCATGACTTTGGAGAATTTGTTAGTAAAGTCGCGGGGTTACCGCGAATTGTAACCCTACATGATTTCACCATTATCGGTGATATCAAGGGTGATGATAATTCACTAAGTTTAAAATTACAGGCCAAAACGTACAAATACAGGGAGAGTAAATAATGCGTTATCTAGTATTACTTTCCGTATTTTTCTTATCGGCTTGCTTTGATGATCTAACCGACATCAAAGAATACACAGAACATGTTAAGGCAACGACAACCAGCACGATTCAGCCAATGCCAACACTGGCGGAGTTTAATCATTTTGATTATTCCGCGTTTGCACTGCGCAGTCCCTTCGTTGCACCAAAACCGGAAGCCATTCAGGAAAAAATGCAACAAATGACTGATTGTCTGCATCCGGATCCAATGCGGCGTAAGCAGCCCCTGGAAAAATTTGCGCTGGAAAGTCTTAACATGAGAGGTACCCTCGGAGATGAAGGGTTTATCTGGGCCTTAGTAGAGGCTTCAGATGCAACGTTACATCGTATATCTGTGGGTAGTTATTTGGGCTTGTATAATGGACGCATTACCAATGTCGGCCAGGAAGAAGTCATTATCGTTGAATTGATTCCTGATGGCGCTGGCTGTTGGGTTGAACGTGAGACTACGTTGAGTATGATTGACCAGGATCAAGAGGGGCAAGGGAACTCGTAATTATGAAGAATAATAATTATATTACAGGCCGAATAACGGCACGCCAGACCCTTGGTGTTTTATTATCTGCTTTTTTGATATTAGTATCATTTTCCTCCAGGGCAGAAACCGAATTAAATGACATTTATTACAATACATTGTTGGCCGATGAAGTTGAGTTTACCTTTGGATTTAACGAACCATTAAGTTCAGAACCAGAAGTAAAGACATTCACCGATCCTGCACGTATTCAAATCATCTTTGATGCCGATAGTTTTGTCGAACCACTGACCCAGACTGATGTAAATCATGCGGGCATTAAAAATATCCGTGTTAAGAAAAGCGCCGGTAAAGTGACTGCAGATATTTATCTGGATGATTTAAAACTTTATCAATCTGCTGTTGTTGAAGGTAAGTTCGTTATCCTGTTAAACGGTCTGAATACTTATGATGATGTGCCGGTTGCCAGTAATGATGACTCCGGATTTATCAACAATATCCAGGCGATCGATTTTAGAAAGGGTGAAGAAAGTTCTGGTCAGGTACTGGTCTTTTTAGATGACAGTCAGTCACTAGTGGATGTTAAAGAAGTGCTGGGTAAGATTGAAATGGTATTCCATAACACCAGCATTCTTGAAGACCTGTTATACAAACTTGATGTGACCGACTTTGGCACTCTGGTGACCAGCATTGAAACCTTTAAAGAAGGTGACAATGCCCGTATAGAGATCGAAACCAACCGTCCTTTTAATTTTGAGCATAATCAGGTAGACAACATTTTCTCTCTGTCTATTAAAGAGATGGAAGAGAAAAAATCGTATCTGGAAAATGGCCAGGACTTTAACGGTAAAGCGATTTCGTTAAACTTTCAGGACATTCCGATTCGCACCGTGCTGCAAATCATTGCCGATTATAACGGTTTTAACCTGGTAACTTCCGACACCGTTGCGGGTAATATTACTCTGCGTTTAGACGGGGTGCCGTGGGATCAGGCGCTGGATATTATTTTAAAAGTCAAAGGCCTTGGTAAGCGCATGGATGGTAACATCCTGATGATCGCGCCAAACGATGAATTAATTGCTCGTGAAGCCCGTGATTTACAAGCACAGCAGCAAGTCTCTGATTTGGCGCCTTTGTATAGTGAATATGTACAAATCAACTACGCAAAAGCTGCAGACTTTGCCGGTTTATTGAAAAATGAAGGGACTAGTTTACTTTCGGAACGCGGTAGCGTCACCGTTGATGAGCGCACCAATACGCTGTTGATTCGCGATACTGCAAAAAGTATCGAAGATATCAAACGCATGGTAGCGGTACTGGATATTCCAATTCGCCAGGTCGTAATCGAATCGCGCATGGTAACCGTTAAAGACAATATCAGCGAAGATTTAGGTATTCGCTGGGGCATGACTCATAACGGTGGTGATTTTGCAACGTCGGGTACGTTGACAGGTGCCGATACTGCAAATACCGGGGTGATTCCAGGTGTTGATGAGCGCCTTAATGTTAATCTTCCTATCTCAGGACCGGCAGGCACCATCGCTTTCCAGGTGGCACGTCTTGCCGATGGTACCATTCTTGATCTTGAACTTTCAGCGTTAGAGCAGGAAAACAAGGGTGAGATAATTGCCAGTCCGAGAATTACGACTTCAAACCAGAAAGAAGCGTATATAGAACAAGGTACGGAAATTCCGTTTGTACAGGCTGCATCGTCCGGTGCAACGTCGGTTACATTTAAGAAAGCGGTACTTGGTTTGCGTGTAACACCGCAAATTACCCCTGATAATCGTATTATACTAGACTTAGTTATCACTCAGGATACGCGTGGCGATACCGTTCAAACGGGTACGGGTCAGGCGACTGCGATTGATACACAGGAAATTGCGACGCAAGTATTGGTAAATAATGGTGAAACTATCGTTCTCGGTGGCATCTATCAGCAGCAAATTATCAATGCGGTTTCAAAAGTTCCTGTATTAGGTGATATTCCCTATGTTGGTTGGTTATTCAGAACCAGCAGTGAATTTAACGAGAAAAAAGAGCTACTCATTTTTGTAACACCTAGAATCGTTACCGAAGCTCTCTAATCGTACCCCGAAGTTTAAGTTTTCGGTAAATTAACGGCGCATTACTTGCAATTAACCCATAACAATTGCGATAATTGCGCCCTTAATTTTTTCGAGGAGTGTCCTCAACCCGTTAACTAAACAATTTTACGAGTATTAAAGTAATCTCATGGCAGAAAAACGTAACATTTTCCTTGTAGGCCCAATGGGTGCCGGTAAAAGCACAATTGGCCGCGAATTGGCAGAAAAATTACACCTCGAGTTTTTTGACTCGGATCAGGAAATTGAGCGTCGCACTGGAGCAGATATTGCTTGGGTTTTTGATCTTGAAGGTGAAGAAGGTTTCCGTCTCAGAGAAGAAACGGTGATTGAAGATTTATCCGCCTTGCAAGGTATTGTCCTTGCCACCGGCGGTGGTAGTGTGATCAGTCCTCAAATTCGCAACCGCTTGTCAGCTCGTGGTATTGTTGTTTACCTTGAAACGACCATCGACAAACAAGTCGCGCGAACACAACGTGATCGTCGTCGTCCATTACTACAAACCAAAGAAGATCCGCGTGTCGTGCTCGAAAATTTGGCAGTAGAGCGTAATCCTTTATATGAGGAAATCGCCGATGTTATCGTTCAAACGGATGATCAAAGCGCTAAGGTTGTAGCGAGTAAAATCATCGAACGACTGGACTTCTAACATACAATGGCTAGCCTGACTGTTTCACTGGATGAACGCAGCTATCCAATTTTTATTGAAAGCGGGTTACTGTCTGACGCTAACCTGCTTTCGCAATACATACGTTCAAAGCGTGTGTGCATCTTAAGCAACACCGTCGTTGCTCCCCTGTATCTCGATACACTCAAGCAAAGCCTCAAACAATTTAACCTCGACCAAATCATTCTTGAAGATGGTGAAGCGAGCAAAAATTTACAAAATTTCGAATTAATCATGGCCCATATGCTCGAACAGGGTCATGGTCGTGATTCCACCATCATTGCCTTAGGTGGCGGTGTTATTGGTGATTTAAGCGGATTCGCTGCAGCCTGTTATCAGCGTGGTATCGATTTTATCCAGGTGCCTACGACATTACTTTCTCAGGTCGATTCGTCAGTCGGTGGCAAAACTGCAGTCAATCATCCGTTAGGTAAAAACATGATCGGCGCGTTTTACCAGCCTAAAGCCGTTTTCATCGATTTAGATTCTTTAAACACGTTACCCGAACGGGAATTTGCCGCTGGCATGGCGGAAGTCATCAAGTATGGTGTGTTAGCAGATAGAGCGTTTTTTGACTGGTTAATAGAAAATCAGCAGGCGATAAAGGCAAGAGATTCGCAGGTATTGGCAACCATGATTGAACACTGCTGTGCCATTAAAGCGGATATTGTTGGTCGTGATGAAAAAGAATCCGGGGTTCGTGCTCATTTAAATCTCGGCCACACGTTTGGCCATGCCATTGAAGCGGAGTTAGGGTACGGACAATGGTTGCACGGAGAAGCCGTTGCTACCGGCATGATTATGGCGTCGCAACTTGCTCATGATCTGAATTTAATCAGTGCTGCGGATGTGGCTGCCGTAACCGATTTAGTCAAGCAGTTCGATTTACCGACGTTGGCTCCAGCAAGCATGTCCTTTGACGATTTCATTCGCCATATGCAGCGTGATAAGAAAAATATGAATGGTACAATTCGTCTTATTCTGCCGATTAAAATCGGTCAGTGCGATATCTTTGACGATGTTACCCAGCAGCAATTAGCCCAAGTGATTGATTGTCTTACCGACACTCAGTGACATAAATAACAATAAGCATAATGAGCCAGCAGAAACAGCGCGCTTTTTTAAAGTGGGCAGGTGGTAAATATACCCTCAGTGATACAATCAGTAAGATGCTGCCTAAAGGTGGCCGCTTAATTGAACCCTTTGCTGGTGCTGCCAGTGTGTATTTGAATACCCGCTACTCACAATATCTGCTTAATGACATCAATCGAGATTTAATTAATCTCTATAAGGTGTTACAAAATAACTCTGAACAGTTCATTATCGATGCCAAAGCATTGTTCACCCCTGAGCAAAATCTTGCAGAACAATATTACCTACATCGAAAAGCATTTAACGAGACCGATGATCCTTATTTGCGTTCTTTGTTATTTCTTTATATGAACCGTCATGGCTATAACGGATTGTGTCGTTACAATAGTAAAGGTGGCTATAACGTTCCGTTTGGGAAATATAAGCGGCCATATTTTCCCCAGGATGAACTCACTGCATTTGCGCAAAAGGCAAAAGTGACAGAGTTTGTCTGTGAAAACTATCGCGATACGTTTGCAAGAGCAGAAGATGGTGATGTCATCTATTGTGATCCCCCATATGTGCCGCTGAGCAAAACTGCCAGCTTTACCAGTTATGCTGGCAATGGCTTCGGTCTGGACGAGCAGGCAGATTTAGCTAATGCCGCCGAAGAGATAACTCAGGAAAAACGGGTAACGGTTTTGATTTCTAATCATGATACCATTTGGACCCGAAAAATTTATGAACATGCCGATAAGATAAAAGCGATTAAGGTCGCTCGCACCATTTCGCAAAAAGGAAGTAAGCGCAATAAAGTAGGCGAATTACTGGCGCTCTATAAGCCTAAAGTTTAAGCTTTTTTATTGGGCACTGTCCAACACCAGCGTAACGACCCATACCAGACTTAATACAAACACGATGACGGCAATTAAGCCGACAATGATAAATTGTAACGCGCTACCACTTTCAAAATCCTGAACGCGATTCTTTTCACTTTGCACACCAAAAAATGCCGCGATAACACTAGATAAGGTGCGCCATATGCCGCGATTACTTTTAGAGGCATAAATATTTGACGCGTTAATCCCTCGCATTCGACTAAGCTGGAAACCTAGTTTCTCCAGCATAACCTTCCAATTGAACCCTAAGTGCATGGTCTGTATCCCTAACGTTTATTGTACTTCACAGCATCGGCGATTACGTAGCTCGATTCAAGTATGGTTTAGCGCTTCTAAATAGGCTTCTAAAATTAAATTACTACGAGCGCCTTTGCGGGTGATCGCACTAAACTGAGTAGTGAAATGGCGATTACGTTCATCGACGGCGCGCATTTTATCCTCTTTGATCCAGCGCTCGGCAAAGTGGGTCGGTAAAAACCCAATAAAACGCCCGGTTAATATCAAGAAAGCTATGCCTTCTCGGTCCGTTGACGTTGCGGTTGCATTCAACAGCAGTTGTTGCTGTTTATTTTCTTGGGATTGAGGGTAGGTTGGTACGACCGCATCATAGCCGGTTAATGCCTGATCGCTGATCATACTCAGGTCTTTATCAAACAATGGGTGGTTTGTGGCACAGTAAAGCAGCGATCTTTCCTGATATAGTTTGAAATAGTTTAGCCCAGCGATACTGCGCAGGTACGGAACAATGCCAATATGCAGATGACCATCAAGAATGCCGGACTCTATCTCTTCGGGTGGGATCATTGAAATATTGATGGTGACTTTAGGGGCCTGATGTTTAAGTCGTCGTATCGCCTCGGTGATACGCATTTGTGGCACTGTCACCATATTGTCGGTTATGCCAATATTCAACTCACCGTTTAACTCGGTGTTGATGCCATTAACCTGGGCTCGAAATGTTTCCAGGCTGGCTAGAAGCTGCAAAGTCGATTGGTATACCTGTTGTCCTTGCTCAGTCACTGAAAAACCCGCGCGGCCGCGATGACACAAACGCATCGCTAATAAAGACTCCAACTCACTAATTGCTTGCGATATTGCTGGCTTTGATATGTTTAGGTCGACTTCGGCATTGGCAAAACCACCATTCTCCACCACCGATTTATAAATTCGTAGTAAGCGAATGTGGCTATCGCCTAATTGTTTCGGCAATAACGTTGTATTTTGAACCATAGATTTTATTAGTTAACTAATTCATTAACCTTACTTTATTAAATATGGATTTAATAATCTATATTTTCATCAATAATGAGTCTATTAACATCAACAATGCCCAGATGAATAATCACTGATTGCTGGTTAAAAGGTAACAATAATGACTACTGACAATAAATTATGTGGACTTAGCAAGGCACAATTGGATGCTCACTGGATGCCGTTCACTGGCAACCGACAGTTCAAACAGGATCCAAGGCTTATTACCGGTGCCGAAGGCCGTTATTATACCGATAGTGAAGGGCGGAAAATTTTTGATGGTTTATCCGGGCTATGGACCTGTGGTGCGGGGCATGGCCGTCGGGAAATTGCAGAGGCAATCTCGAAACAGGCCCTGTCTCTGGATTATTCGCCAGCGTTTCAATTTGGTCAGCCTAAATCCTTTGAACTGGCGCACCGCATCAGTGAGTGGATGCCAGAGGACCTGAATCGGGTTTTCTTTACCGGATCCGGTTCCGAGTCGGTTGAAACCGCGCTTAAAATTGCCCGTGGTTACTGGCGCAAAAAAGGTCAGGCAAGTAAAACTCGCTTTATCGGTCGAGCCAAAGGCTACCATGGTGTGAACTGGGGTGGTATCAGCGTCGGTGGTATCGGTCCTAATCGTGCCCTTTATGGTCAAGGGATTGATGCTATCCACTTGCCGCATACCATGTTACCGGAAAATGTTTTTACTCAAGGGATGCCACAAACTGGAGCTCATCTGGCGTTGGAGCTTGAGCAGCAAATTGCATTGCATGACGCGAGCAATATCGCGGCGGTGATTGTTGAGCCCATGGCGGGTTCGGCCGGGGTAATTCCGCCCCCGATAGGTTATCTGAAAAAGCTTCGGGAAATCTGTGATCGTCACAATATTTTGCTTATTTTCGATGAAGTTATTACCGCTTTTGGCCGCGTCGGTAGCAAAACTGGTGCTGAAGAATTCGATGTCACCCCAGATCTGATGACGATTGCCAAGCAAATCACCAATGGTGTGGTGCCCATGGGGGCGGTTATCGCCAGACAGGAGATTTACGATACGTTTATGGAGACCGGTGGTCCTGATTACATGCTCGAACTACCGCACGGTTACACCTATTCGGCCCATCCTGTTGCCTGCGCTGCGGCATTAGCAACCTTAGATATTCTTGAAAACGAACAACTGATCGAGCGTTCAGCACAATTAGCACCAGTGTTCGCCGACAAATTACACAGCCTTAAAGGTGCGAGTCACGTAACCGATATTCGTAATTACGGTCTTGCCGGTGGTTTAACCATCGCTGCAAAAGATGGTCAACCAGGACTTAGACCTTATGAAATTGCCATGAATTGCTGGCAAAAAGGATTCTATGTTCGTTACGGTGGCGATACCATCCAGCTCGGTTTGCCGTTTACCACGCAAGCCGATGAAATCGATTTATTAATCAATGCCCTGGGCGACGCCCTGGGTGAAACCGAATAATTCCTAAACTTTGAAGTAAGTGAGAAAACTATGTCCATTATCGGCCACTTAATTAACGGCGAAGACATTCAATTAGACGAACCGAAGCAAGCGGTATTTAATCCTGCGACTGGCAAAGCAGAAAAATCTGTATTACTGGCCAGTGTAGCGACGGTTGAAGAAGCAATCGCCAGTGCCGAAGCGGCGTTTCCAGCCTGGCGGGCTACGCCACCCATTAAGCGGGCTCGTATCATGTTTCGCTTCAAAGAATTACTGGAACAAAATGCCGATGAAATTTGTCGTCTGATCGGTGAAGAACACGGTAAAATCAGCCATGATGCCGCTGGTGAACTACAACGGGGTATCGAAAATGTCGAATTTGCTTGTGCTGCGCCGCATTTACTCAAAGGCGAACACAGTCGCAACGTCGGTCCAGGCATAGATTCCTGGAGCGAATTTCAACCGTTAGGTGTCGTAGCGGGTATTACCCCATTTAACTTTCCGGCAATGGTCCCTATGTGGATGTTCCCTCTGGCAATTGTCTGCGGTAACACCTTTATCTTAAAACCATCGGAGCGTGATCCAAGCTCAACCCTGTTTATCGCGAAGCTACTTCACGAAGCTGGGTTACCGCCAGGCGTGTTAAACGTCGTTAATGGCGATAAAGTCGCTGTTGATACCTTACTCACTGACGAGCGAGTTAAAGCGGTCAGCTTTGTCGGTTCGACACCTATTGCCGAATACATTTATGCCACCGCAAGTGCACATGGCAAACGCTGTCAGGCATTAGGTGGTGCGAAAAACCACGCGATTATTATGCCTGATGCGGACATGGATAATGCGGTGAACCAATTGCTGGGCGCAGCGTTTGGCTCATCTGGCGAACGTTGTATGGCGTTGTCCGTTGCTGTTGCCGTTGGCGATGCTGCCGGTGATGCATTGGTTGAGAAGATGAAAACCGCGATGCAAGGTTTAAAAGTTGGCGCATACTCGGATGCCAGTAATGATTTTGGTCCGGTTATTACTTGCCAGCATAAAGATCGCGTCAATGGTCTTATCAATAGTGCTCAGGAGCAAGGTGCAAACGTTGTTGTCGATGGCCGTAACCCTCAGGTTGAAGGTCACCCCGATGGCTATTTTGTTGGTGCGACATTAATTGATGGCGTAACACCGGATATGGACAGTTACAAAGTCGAAATTTTTGGACCTGTACTGCAAGTGGTTCGTGTCAAAACCATGCAAGAAGCTATGCAACTGATAGATGATCACGAATACGGTAATGGGACTTGTATCTTTACCCGTGATGGTGAAGCGGCTCGCTATTTCTCGGACCACATTCAAGTCGGTATGGTCGGTATTAATGTGCCTTTACCAGTGCCGGTGGCGTATCATAGTTTTGGCGGTTGGAAGCGCTCCTTATTTGGTGATTTGCATGCTTATGGACCAGACGGTATCCGTTTTTATACCAAGCGTAAAACCATTACTCAGCGCTGGCCGTCAAGTGGCGTCCGTGAAGGCGTAAGTTTCTCGTTTCCGAGTTAACCGTAAGTCTTCCCATATTATCTGTTTTAGTGGCAATGCTCATTGCCATTAAAGCAGACACACGCTCAGTAAAATAGTCACAACAAAAGTGAAACTAACACCGGCAACAGAGACACGAAAAATTTATGTCCAATGAAGTGAAAATTTACTCAACGTTAACTCAGCCATTAGCGACAGAAGCCGATGAATTGAGTGCCGATATGTTCGAATCTGCCATACCTACCCAACATACTCAGGAATTTTTTAGTGATGAAGAGCGGGGGATTTATGTCGGCTTGTGGGATACCACCTCGATGCGTGAAACTGCAGGACCATATCCGATGGAGGAGTTCATGGTGGTTCTGGAAGGCAAAGCCGATATCGCACTGGCGACAGGCAGTATGCGTCAGGTGCAGACCGACGAAGGGTTTGTGATCCCGCATGGAACCGATTGTCAGTGGCAGCAACAGGGATATTTGAAAAAGCTGTTTGTGATTGTGGATAACCCGACTATTTGTCCGTCCAATGCACAGGCAACCGATATTCAAATTTTTGGTCCGAATTATAACGATGTGCCGTATGTAAATGAGGCAAAAAGTTTTTCGGTATACTCCTGGTCGGAATTTACCCACGCCAAACGCAATAATCTTCGAGCTTCGTTGGCGGCTGTTTATTGTCAGCAGGGTTGTGCCATTTATCAATCCGCCGCGTCAACGTCCGACGCTGCGCAAAATCAGTGTCAAAGTGCTCAGGTGATGCTCATTGAACAGTTTAACTCGGAAAATCTGAATTTTCTCAGTCATTCCAGTGGTTATGTGGTGTTAATCAATATATCAGATAACGGCCAGAGCTAAATGCCGGGGATATTGACCCTAAAGCAAAAAAATGAACATAATAGGTTAAGTGTTCAATAAATTTAACAATTGAATCATCCAGTTAATTTAACAGGGAATCGCGTAGGCAGTATTATGACTTTTACACATTATATTGACGGACAATGGCAACAAGCGGATAGCCAAGGTTCGTTCGCTACCATTAATCCAGCCACACAGCAGCCGATTAAAGACGTAGCTGCTGGCAATAAGGCGGATATTGATAAGGCCGTAAGTGCGGCGAGAAATGCCTTTGACCATGGCCCATGGCCGAGACTGTCCGGTAAAGAACGTGGTGCTTATTTGCGTAAAATCGCCGCGTTAATTAACGAGCGTTTAACCGAGCTAGCAAAGCTGGAAGTGGAAGATAATGGCAAACCCTATCCTGAGGCCGAATGGGATATTGAAGATACTGCCGGTTGTTTCGAATTTTATGCCTCACTTGCCGAACAGATGGATGAGCAGGATGATGACGTTATCGAAGTACCTGAATCCAGATTTACCAGCAAGGCCGTTAAAGAGCCTGTCGGTGTCGCCGGTGCGATTATTCCCTGGAATTTTCCGATGCTTATGGCAGCCTGGAAAGTTGCCCCGGCATTAGCCGCCGGCTGTACCATGGTATTGAAACCTTCGGAAGTCACACCTTTGACCGCGATAGCACTGGCACAGATTGCCGAGCAGGCTGAGTTACCGCCTGGGGTACTTAATATTGTCACTGGCACAGGACCGGACGCGGGACAGCCGTTAGCAGAACATCCTGACGTCGATAAAATGGCGTTTACCGGATCGGTGCCAACGGGCAGTCGAATTATGGCGATGGCCGCTAATCAGGTGAAAAACATCAGCCTTGAATTGGGGGGGAAATCGCCGTTAATCATATTCTCAGATACCGATATCGAACAAGCCGTAGAGTGGATCATGTTTGGTATTTTCTGGAATCAGGGCCAGGTTTGCTCAGCCACTTCCCGAGTTCTGGTGGAACAATCACTGTACCCGAAATTAATGGAACGCCTGATAGCGGAAGCGAAAAAAATCACCATAGGCGAAGGTAATGAAGATGGCGTTTTACTGGGGCCACTGGTCAATCAAAGTCAATATGAGAAAGTGTTGGCGGCAATCGAAAAAGGTCAGCAAGAAGGAGCAACTCTCGCCTACGGCGGTGAGCGTCCAGAACATCTGCCAACAGGCTACTATGTGAAACCCACCATTTTTACCGATGTGCCGGAAGATTCGTGGATCTGGAAAGAAGAAATTTTTGGCCCTGTGGTGTGCGTCAAGCCATTTACCACAGAAGCAGAAGCCGTTGCGCTGGCCAATGATAGCCGTTTTGGTCTTGCTGGTGCTGTGATGTCGAAAGATTTGCAACGCTGTGATCGCGTTGCCCGGGCATTAAGGGCGGGTATTATTTGGGTAAATTGCTCGCAACCTACCTTTGTTGAAGCGCCATGGGGCGGTTACAAACAGTCAGGTATTGGCCGAGAGCTGGGAACCTGGGGTTTAAATAACTATCTGGAAACCAAACAAATTACGTCTTACGATCCAGAGCAACCATGGGGTTGGTACATTAAATAAACCGGTTTGGTGGTTATCCGTAAACCACAAAAAGCTTGAAAATTACCATTTGAGCCACTAATAACAATTTAAACGAGAGGATTTATGCAGTACGCCGAAGCGTTAAAAGATTCAAAATATGGTTCAGTCTGGCTCGATTCACCGGATCGTCCTGAACCAGAGCCTGCTTTGGAAGAGAACATTAGCTGCGAGTTATTAGTGGTCGGTGGCGGATTCACCGGCCTTTGGGGTGCCCTGCAAGCGAAAGAGCGTCGTCCTGATCTGGACATTGTACTTATTGAAAAAACCTTTATTGCCGATGGCGCTTCCGGGCGTAATGGTGGTTTTTTAAGTGCCGATTTAGCTCATGGCGAAGCAAACTCTGAACATCACTTTCCCGGCGAAGAAGAGATCCTGTATGAACTGGGCAAACAAAATCTTCGGGAAATGCTGGCGACCTTTAAAAAATACAATATTGACGCCCACTATGAGTGTGTCGGTGAAACCGAGGTTGCTGTTGATGAAGGCCAGCTAAAAGATCTGCGCGAATACTACGAAGAAGAAAAAGCTGCTGGCGAAGATGTTACCTGGTTCGATGAAGAAGAAATGCAGGAACAGGTAAATTCGCCAACCTATAAAGCCGGTTTGCTGTTTCGAAACGGCCTGGATGGTATCGTAAATCCAGCGCGCATTTGCTGGGGATTAAAGCGGGTACTGCTTGAGCTGGGGGTACGCATTTATGAGCACACTCCGGTAGACAAATTGCTACCTCGCAGTCGAGGGCGAATGAAGGCGTTTTGTCCTAGTGGCATTATTACCTGTAAAAAAGTATTAATGGGTACCAACGCGTTTCGCTCTCCAGTACGACAAATTCGAAAATCGATCATTCCCGTTTGGGATTATCAAATTGCCACCGAACCACTTACTGACGAGCAATTGCAACTGATTGGCTGGGATAAATTCCACCATGCGTTGGGTGAGTTTAATAATATGTTCCACTATTATCGCCTGACCAAAGACAAGCGTATTACCTGGGGCGGCGGCGGTGCGGTTCGTTATTACTATAATAAGAATATTTCCCGACGCGACTGCGCTGATGTGCCAGAAGCTTTTGAACAATTGGCGCAAGAATTTTTCGAGACATTTCCGCTGTTAAAAGGGATCAAATTTACCCATCGCTGGAGCGGTATCATCGCTACGTCCACGCGCTTCTGTATGGTCCCGGGAAGTGCCTATGATGGTCGGGTTGCGTGGGCCGTGGGATATACTGGTCTGGGTGTCGGCGCCTCACGTTTTGGTGCTCGTATTGCCTTGGAGTTATTGGGCTATGATCCCTCAGAGATCCTCGATTTACAGTTTGTCCAGAAAAAACCTATGCCATGGGCGCCGGAGCCTATTCGTTGGCTAGGATACAAACTGACCCATGCGGCGCTGGTGCGAGCGGATAATAATAATGGTAAGCGCGGGTTATGGTTAAAATTATTGGATAAGCTTAATATGGGGTTTACCTGTTAACCATGATTCAGACACGAAAAAGCCCGGGCTTCAGACCTGGGCTTTTTTGATCTTATCCTACACACCCATCTAATCGAAACTTCATTACAACAATCCGGGTACGCACCATGGAATTTAATCGTTTTATGGGTTTAAGTGTTTCATTCTGGTTTCAGCGCCTCGGGATTAACCCCCACATCGGAAGTTATCTATACTGGTAATGTACCTGATGCAGGAGTGCTTATGTCCAATGCTGCGCTGTTTTTTGTCGATATTTTTGCCATGCTTATGATCGTCATGGGCGTATGGATTTTTGCATTTCCGCAACCCATATACGGTTATATCGAGCGTTATCGTCAGGCATTATCCACCCATGTGCTTGCCGTGGTCGTACGATTGTTATTAGGGGTGGCATTAATTTGGGTCGCCACACAATCAAGTTTCCCTATGGTTTTTCAGATACTTGGTAGTCTTTCCATTATCGCTGCATTGGCCTTTTTGATTATTGGACGACAGCGGTTTCAATCCATACTGAAATGGGCATTGTCTATTGGTCCGAAATATCATCATATTGCCGGCTTACTTGCCTTTATCCTGGGCGTGTTTTTGCTAAGCTCATTACATTAAAAATTTAATTATAGGGGCAATATATGGAAGCAACACTTACCACCTGGGCTCTGGAATTTATCCGCTGGTTTGCCATGTTCATCGGTGCCTTTGGTGTAGTAATCACCATACTGCCATCACCCATTTTCGGTTTTTTAGGCCGATTCAAACATCTGGTTTTGTTTCATTTCCTTGCGGTTGTTGTACGATTTATTTTTGGTGCTGCATTACTGTATACCGCCAGCCAGAGCAAAATACCGGAAGTGATTAAAATCCTTGGTTTTGTTTCAATCGCAGCAGGTTTGGTATTGATGTTAATTGGTCGAAATCGCTTTATGCGGTTGATTGCCTGGATAGCGCGCCTGACGCCATTAGTTCATGTAGCGGTTGGGTTGGTCACGGTAGCTTTTTCAGTCGTGGTTTTGTATGCCTACCATTAAGTACTGGCCTTTAAACACTTAGGATCCACTCTCGACTCGATGCAAGGCAATTATCTGCTCAAATCGAGTCGGAGTAAGTTCTTATGTCTATCAGGAATTAGGCGATCATTGCGTTTAACATCGCTTTTTCTTCTTTAATGATATTGGCAAAGACAGGTTCATTATGAACACGCTCCACATACGCAGAAACTTTAGGGTAGAGGGTCTTATCAACCTGCTCATTACAATAGTGCAGGGTCATAAACATGCCTCCGACCATGATGTCGGCAAACGTCAGTGCATTACCGACTAGAAAGTCACTTTGCAACTGGCTTTCCAGGTAGTTGAGTATTGCCGGAATTTCAGTTTCCAATGCCAGTTTGATATCCGATTCGATGGGATCACGTTTAAAAACAAACGGCGCTAACACCCGTTCGGCAAATAGGTGCGCACCAATAGCGGTAACCATGACACTGCTGGCATACTGACTAAACCAAAGAGCACGTGCGGCATCTAGCGGCTCTTTTGGCAGCAATGGTTTTTCGGGAAATGCCTTTTCCAGGTAAGCACAGATCACTTCTGAATCACTGATGTAGTCTTCTCCTGTTTTAAACAAGGGAATCTTTCCTAGTGGGCTATTATCTTTGAACTCTGTGGGTATTTCTGCTGCAAAAGGCAGAACATTGATTTGCTCATAACTTAAACCTTTATAGGCAAGTACAAGGCGAACTTTTCGAACAAACGGGGAAATCGGGGCACCGAACAGGGTTAAATCCTGGCTCATATAAATCTCTCTATTGATTAGCAACATCTGGGATATGGGGGGAAGTGATCGTAAAATCAATGACAAATCAGACAATTTGGTAAATGCCTGTTACCCTGAAATACATTGCCTTTTGTTTAAAATGCTTTACTCTAGAAGCAGTTTTACTGGGCATTAGTTATACCTTATCGGCGTATACCGAGGGAATTTCAGCGCCAGCAGACCAGCAAAAAACAGAGAAAAACCAGAAAAACCCAGACGAACCCAGATAAGGTCCAAAGATTTCGACCTTATGCTCCATTCTCGTTTTGTCATTTATCTCCGATACCTGGCTTAGCATAAGCAGTAACAGGCGGCCAAATGACAGCTCTTCGATTAAACTATCAAACCATAGAGTTTGGTAAAATAGATATACATGTTTGTACCTTGCGTAACCGTCAGGAATTCTCAGACCCGGAAGGTGTCGCCGATAAACTCGGTATTTGCTCAGCTTCGTGGCCAATTTTCGGCGTGATCTGGCCATCTAGTATTGTGTTGGCGCACTACATGCTGAAATTCGACACCGAAGCCAAAAGTGTTCTGGAAGTAGGGTGCGGTATGGCGCTCTCAAGTTTGCTATTAAATAAGTTGTCCACCAATGTCACCGCAACAGATTATCACCCGGAAGTTCAAACCTTTCTCGACCGCAATGTATCGTTAAATGGCGATGCAGATATCGCCTTTGAACAAGTAGACTGGGCCGCAAAGAGCGATAATTTAGGCAAGTTTGATGTGATTATCGGCAGCGACCTATTGTATGAAGATACTCATATAGAGTTACTCGCCAATTTTATCAATGACCATTCAAACCCTGAATGTGAAGTGATTATTGTCGATCCAGGTCGGGGCCGAAAAAATAAGCTCAGCACTCGGATGCAGGCATTTGGTTTTACGGCGACACAATCAAAACCCGAAAACAACGATTATCTACCGCAGGATTTTAAAGGTCATATCCTGACTTATACACGTTGATGCGATATACATAAATCACAAGGGCCGCTTCGTAGCGTTGTTTGTAGAGCTACTATCCCAGTCTCGATGGTGCCATTAATCTTTGTACCAGGAACCATCACTTTTTTTCACAAACCAGGGGCGTGAATACCAATAATAACGTCCCGGATTCGCGATACTCAAAGCGGTACAGTTAGCCCGCACTCTGCCGCTAGGTAAAGGATTTTTAATGAGTAAATTAAAACTTTTGTTATCTTTTGCCCAGGCAATATCCACTTGCCCTTGCCCCGAAACGAAACAATTCATTCCCGAGCGATAGAAATCTTCAACCGACAATGCAATGTGTGTATCCAATTGCTCCAGGCTTGTGTTGGGTTCCACAATCGTAATGCTACGCTGGCTTTGCGCAGCGACATTAAATGGAAGGGCATTGAGCTTAGTCGCCAGGGGTTTTATTTTGTCATAAGGCTGTGAAGCCGGAAACCTTGGTACTGCGGTCAAATCAGTATTGACACCGACAGCGCCGGATTGTTGGGTAAACACCACATAACCTAAGGCCTGCAACGTTTGTTGAATATCGGCAGTATATTCACCATAAGGCAAGGCGAAATATTTCCAGCTTTGCCCGAGCTTATCGGCTAGAATGTTTTCAGATTGCTGCAATTCATCAATTTTTTGCGCAGCCCAGCTTGTAGCTGACACCCCTTTAGGGGTTTTGATCAACGAATCATGATGCAAACCATGATTGGCAATTAGCACGCCATCTTCGGACATTTTTTGCAATTGTTCCCAGGTTAAATAGCCGGATTTGTTCTTTGCCACTTTGCCTGGGTTAATGAAGAGGGTGTAGGGGTAATTAAACGCCTTAAGTATGGGGTGGGCCTGTTCAAAAATATCCGTATAACCATCATCAAACGTGATCACCACAGACTTATCAGCCACCGCTTTACCGGCTTTGAGGCTTTCTATCAATTGATTTAAAGGGATAACCGTAAATTCATTTTCTCGCAGATACGTTAAATGTTTTTTAAATTGTTCCGGCGACAGTGATGTGCTCGCAGGTGTTTCGGTGCTGACGTGATGATAGACCAGAATCACAGCGCCCAGGACCCGACCTGGAGATAAGGTTATTAGTAAAATTGCCAGCAGACACAACGCCTTTGTATAAGGGTAGGTTGATTTTAAAATTGTCATGCAAACCTCTTTTGGGGTGGCTAATTTAATCCCGATGATCAACCAAGTCGTGTTATTATTCAAGGAGTTAATTTATAAAGTAAGGCACCTAATTGACTGTGACTTCAGTTCAGGAACGGCGACAGACTGAGCGTAAGGCATTATTTGCTTTGGCCATCCCAATGATCCTTTCTAATATTACCGTGCCCTTATTGGGTTTGGTTGACACCGGAGTAATTGGTCACTTACCTGAGCCTTACTTTCTCGGTGCGACCGCCGTTGGTGCTATGATCATCACCTTCATCACTTGGTTTTGTGGTTTTTTACGGATGTCGACAACTGGCCTGGTCGCCCAGGCCTACGGTAGTGAAGATAAGACCCAGATGTTTCTGGTATTTAGCCGGGGATTATTAGTCGCACTCGTTATTGGCCTGGCGTTAGTCATTTTTCAGGTCCCTTACATCAAATTTTCTTTAGCCTTAGCTGGTGGTAGTGAGCAAATCCAGTTTTATGCTGAGCAATATGCCAGCGTTCGGATCTGGGGATTTCCAGCATCTTTGTGCAATTTAGTTATCCTGGGTTGGTTACTCGGTATGCATAAAGCCAGATATGCCATGTGGTTAATCATTATTACCAACCTGGTGAACCTGTGTCTGGATCTGCTGTTTGTGCTGGGCTTTGAATGGCAGATATTGGGCATTGCCTGGGCGACGCTGATTGCCGAATATTCCAGCTTCGCGTTAGGGTTGTATTTTGTGCACCGCACCATAGGGTTAAAACGACAACAACGCGAAGAAATTTGGCACGGTTTAAAGCAACACCTATTAGATAAGGCGCAATTAATCCCCTTTGTAAAATTGAACCGGGATATTGTCATTCGCACCCTGTGTCTGGAAATCTGCTTTGTTTTTATCACCTTTCAGGGCGCGCGCTTAGGTGATACTGTGGTCGCCGCCAATGCCATTTTATTAAACTTTTTATTGCTGATCTCCTTTGGTCTTGATGGTATCGCCTATGGCGCTGAGGCTCGCGTTGGCAGAGCCAAGGGAGCCAGGGATAACAAGGCGTTGGCGCTTTCGGTCAATACAGCACTGGTGTTTAATGCCTTATTTGCACTGTGTTATAGCTTACTATTTTTATTTCTCGGCCATTGGTTTATCACTTTATTAACCAATATCGAAGCGGTTATCGAATATGCCGATAGATTCCTCCCCTGGATGATTGCCTTACCGATGTTAAGTTGCTGGTGTTATCTATATGATGGAATTTATATTGGCTTAACTCAGGCCAAAGCCATGCGAAACTCAATGATAATCGCAACCTTTGGCTGTTTTTTCCCAGCATGGTGGTTATTACAAGATTATGGCAATCATGGCTTGTGGGCCGCATTCTGTATTTTTATGATCAGTCGCGGTGTGACTTTGGGATTACATTATCATCGTAATTATCACAAATTTATTTAACCGGGCGCAGCGCCTAAGAGAAGTTAGTTAATGGCAAATATCACCACATGGCTTAACCCTACATTATTCATCGTTGCCGCCGTAATGTTGGTTGGCGTTTTTGTGTTAAACCATGTGTTTAAATATCCCAGAAACATCTGGGTACTTGTGGTTTCCCAACCTTTGCTTTTGTGTATTTCACCTACCATGACGTTTATCTCCGGCCTGTTGGCAACAAGAATTGCACCGCAGCCGACGCTGGCCACCTTGCCGTTAACCATGATGATTGTCGGATTGGCGCTTTCTACGTTATTAGCTGCGCGCCTGAGTGCTAAATTTGGCCGCAAAAAGGCCACCAACATCGGTTATTTAATTGCACTGTTTGGTGCGTTTTTAGCGATGTACGCTGCTAAATATGAAAATTTCAACGTATTAATTTCCGCGAGCTTATGTTTTGGCTCTAGCCTGGCATTTTCTCAACAGCTCAGGTTTGCGGCGCTGGAAAGCGTATCCGAAAATGACGGCCCACGGGTAATATCGGCCCTGATGCTATCGGGGATCGCGGCGGCGATGATCGGGCCTGAAGTTGCCTTGATGAGTAAAGACTGGTTGCCTTCTCAGGGCACCTATGTGGGGTCGTTCGTCGCTTTAGCAGGATTAATTATGGTGAGTATGGCAATCTTCCAAGGGTTTACTAACCCTGACGTTGCACCAGTTAAAAGTGTTGAAAAAAGTGGTCGGCGATTAACAGCCATAATGGCTCAGCCAGTATTTCTTATCGCAGTATGTTCTGCAGCCATTGGCTATGGCGTAATGAGCTTGTTGATGACTGCGACACCATTGAGTATGCATGATGTTCATGGTCATAGCCTTGGTGATACCAAATGGGTTATTCAAAGCCATATTGCCGCTATGTTCTTGCCATCATTATTTACCGGCAGTCTGATCAAACGGTTTGGTGCTGGAAATATTTTGATTGCCGGGTCTATCGTCATGGCGCTGGTATTGATTATTGCATTGCAGGGACAACAGGTGATTCATTATTGGTGGGCCTTAGTCCTGCTCGGTATTGGCTGGAACTTTTTGTTTATCACCGGCACCGTTATTTTGCCACAAAGCTACCAGCACAATGAGCGCTTCAAGGTGCAGGCTGTCAACGATTTTGGTGTTTTTACCGTACAGGCAATGGGTTCCCTGCTCGCAGGTTATCTGCTCTTTTCCAGTAGCTGGACAACATTGATAATCATTGCCTCACCGTTTGTTGCGATAATGTTTATAATCAGCATCATTCAGTACCGCATCGATAACGCCAAAGTTGCGGTGACAGCGCCTGAGTCAGGGATACATTAACCAACCGCAAGCGGAACGTTAAACACGCCCTGACGGTTTCAGATGGGCGTTACGGCTGTCATCATTATTGGGCGCCTTCATTGCATTCGCCGCGAATACTTAAAAATTCACGGCTAAGATTTTGTTCAAAGATCATATATCCTTGCTGACAATACCCTGTATCTAGCATCACCTGCGCTAGCTGGGTATTGAGTAATTTTTGCATGTTTTCCGTCTCGCCAGCGCTTGCCATTCCACCACCACCTTTGCGACTACCTTTACCTTTTCGACCTTCAGGCCTTGTGGTTTTTGTTGTATCGCCAGTACGCTGTTGCGTTTGTTGCCCTGCATGTTTTTCAGCAGGTGTATGATACAGTTCAATCGATAACTCAAAACGCTTGGAACCATCATCGCTGATATTGGTGATAAAGTTATGATTGATGGCCTGAGGTTTGCTGGTACATGCGATCAGGGTAAGTATGGTGACCATGGAAACGGTGCGGAGATTGTTTGGTTTCATTGCGTGTTACGTGAAAGTGTTGGTTAGAGGCTCAGCATACAGGATGCGATCGGTCAGGTCTGTCAATGAAGCGTAAAGAATAATCATACCAATCACAAACCCTGGGGAAAAAAAAACCGGCCTGGGCCGGTTTCTTAAAGGATTTAAGCATTATGTGCTTAAGGGCGCGTGTATTGCACGGGTTTGTCAGATGTTAAACTCAAATAACGATCACGCAGTTTTGTCTGACGGGATTCAAGTTTCACTTCTTCACCATTGATAATCACGTTTGTTGGCGCATGCATCACCTCTAGCGGATCACCTGACCAAACAACCACATCGGCGGTCATTCCGGCTTTTAGGCTGCCATGACTCTCTTCAAGGCCATAGATTTTAGCAACGGAAGAGGTTAGTGACGCCAGACCAGCCTGATAAGGCATACCATTGGCAACAGCATTCCCCGCATTTTGCGCTGCAAGGCGGATATTGTGAGTATTGATACCAATCGCAACATTGACACCTGCCTCATTTAAGCGACCCGCGTTTGCTAGCGTAGAAGCATTCTGCTCAAAGCTGTAGGGCAGATTTGATTCTGGATTCAATATGACCGAAAAACCGGCTTTGCCAATTTCATCAGCTACGCGCCAACCTTCAGCAGCACCTACTAAGGTGATATTCAAAGCAGAAAATTCTTCTTGCAAAGCAATAACCTGGCGAATATCGGTGGCGCGATGCGCGATAACCAATAGTGGCATATCACCTTTTACCACCGGCACTAACGCCTGCACATCAGCCACGGGTAATCCATGCCATTCAGTTTGTGGAGTAAAGCGGATGTTCTGTGCGTATTGCGCCTGCTTCAACGCATCGCGAAGTTCAACCCATAAAGCGGCGCGACTACCACCGGCTTTGCTGGCACCACTTTCACTTACGTCCACTACCATAAACGCACGGGCTTTGGTTACTGGCGTTTGATCATTACCCAAAGTAACAATCGCACCCTGACCTTTGAAAATCGTCGCGGTTTGTGAAACGGCACTGGCAACGCTGGTAAAACCTTCGATACGCGTAATGTCACGTAAGCTGGTATCAGGAGTGATGGCATAAGAGGCATCTAACGCCGCACTGATGTTTGCTTTACCCGCATTGGCATCAACACCTGAGCCATAAGACGGTACTTCCATTAAACCAAGTGAGGTAAACGCACCGATAAATCCTGGAGTTACCACTTTCCCTTTCGCATCGATTACCCGATAGTCACCCGAAACCGTTACGTCTTTGCCAACTTTAACAATTTTGTCGTTTTCGATAAGGATCGTGGCTTTTTCCAACGTACCGGTTGAGGTCATGGTATGTACTTTACCATTGACGATAGCGATATTTTCAGCCGCGACACCTGTGCTGACACACAGGCCTGCGGCGATGATTGATGCAATTAATGACTTGTTCATTTGTGATCTCCTTCGCCTGCCTGTCCTAATTCAAAGTCACTGATCGCCCAGCTTTGTGGATTGTTGCGATCAAACGCCAAGCCACCATCGATGTAAACTAATTCAGCTTGCGCATAGGTTGAGAAAGGATCCGCGGACCATAAAACCACATCGGCATTTTTACCCACTTCTAAAGAACCGGTTTTATCGAAAATACCTAACGATTTTGCAGGGTTTGCCGATAACCAGGTCCAGGCCTTGGCTTTCGAAATATCGATACCAGCACGTTGACCATCAGATAACGCTTTAGCCGCTTCCTGATTCAAACGCTGGATGCCCTGATCAGAATCTGAGTGAACGATGGCGCAGGCATTAGCTTGTTCAACCATAGGAATATTCTCACGAATACCGTCATAGGCTTCCATTTTAAAGCCCCACCAGTCAGCCCACATCGCTGAACAAATGTTATTTTCCGCTAATTTATCGGCAATCTTGTAAGCTTCAACACCGTGTTGAAAACTGGTAATTTGGTAATCGAATTCTTTCATTACATCGATCATTACCACCATTTCATCGGCACGATAGCAATGCATGTGCACCAGGATATCGCCATCGAGCACACCGGCTAACGTATCTTTCGCCAGATCACGTTTTGGTGCTTTAGGATCTTTTCCAGCTTCGTAATCGTCGTAGTACTTTTCCCATTGCTCTTTGTAAGCCTTGGCATCAATCCAGGCCTGGCGATAACCGGCAACATTACCCATACGGGTCATGGGTCCACCTTTTTTACCGTAAACTCGTTTTGGATTTTCACCACAGGCCATTTTTAAGCCATAGGGCGCTTCTGGAAATTTCATGTCTTGGATCGTACGATTCGGTAAGTTTTTTACCGTAACACTGCGACCACCAACCAGGTTAGCGCTGCCTGGTAAAATTTGCATAGACGTAACGCCACCGGCTAGTGCGCGGCGAAAGCCTGGATCCTGTGGCCAGATAGAATGCTCTGCCCAAACGGCGGCAGTCACTGGCTTGGTCATTTCATTACCGTCAGAATGTGCGTGCGCGTCGGGTGTGGCATAAACGCCAAGATGAGAATGCGCATCAACAATACCTGGTGTAACCCACTTGCCTTTACCGTCAACAACCTTAGTGTTTTCTGGCGCACTGATGTCATTACCCACAGCTTTGATTTTGCCATCTTCCAGTAATATCGAAGCGTTCTCAAGTTGACCTCCCAGACCATCAAGCAAAGTCACATTTGTGATCAATGTGGTTTGTGCAGGTAAGGGCTTATAAGTACTTGGAAAAGGGTCTTTGTTGATTTCGACCAGGGCGTCCTGTTCTTTCGAGTCTTTTTTCTCTGCTTCGCCACATCCCGCAAGGGTAGCTAGTGCCAGCAATGAGACTCCAGTGAACAACGCCTTGTTGAGCGTTTTATTAATCATAGTTTCTCTTACGTTATTAAAATATTTTTAAGATTAGCCGAACCATGCTATCAGTGCGACTGTAAATTGTCATGGTTGTTAGTCGGGAAAATCAGGCGGTTGGACTTTATAGCCTGATTACATTCAATAAATGGAGTTGATGCCAAATTGGCTCGGCGCATTACGTCGCGTTATACGAAGGTAAAGGCTATGGCAGAAGTCAGCAATTAACCGGTTCTAATGACACAAGATACGTGGGCTTTTTCTGTGCCTTGAACGCTAAAACGGTCACCTGCCAGCTGAAATTGTCGCACCGCGATTGCAGTAATGTCCGCTAGAAATTTCCCGGTGTCGTCGCGCTGACGATCTTACACACTTTCTTGTATGGGTTACGAAAACGGTGCGGTTGGTTATTATCAAAATAGTAGCTGTCGTTCTTGCCAAGAATATACACGTCATTGCCGATGGTCAGTTCAATTTTACCTTCAACAATGTATCCGCCTTCTTCAGCGTCATTTTGCAGCATTTCTTCGCCGGTATCGGAATTTGGCGGGTAGGTTTCGATCAGAAACGTCATTTGCCGCCTTGGAAATGCTTTACCCACCAAGCTCATTAGGATATCACCGGTTCCTATTTCCATTAGTTCATCACTGTTATAGACAACTTGTTGCGTTTTTTGGGCATTGACATCTTCAGCGAAAAAATCCACCAAAGAAATCGGGATCCCGTTCAATACTTTTTTTAATGAACTGATGGATGGACTGACGCTATTTTTTTCAATCATGGAAATGGTACTGTTTGTGACACCCGCACGTTTGGCCAGTTCCCGTTGCGACAGATTGTTTTGCACACGCACGGCTTTTAATCTTTCACCAACGTCCATTTCACTTCCTTTTTTTGCTCGTAGGGCTACTAACCGGTCAACTTACATCTAATATATCGGTGTAAAAAAAATAAAGCAATTGTGTTCAATATTTCAGGAGTTGTTGTTCTATCATTGGTGAGAAAAACACCATGCTTTTAGTCGATGTTCATCGCATACTTAGGTACTATCGTTGAATATAGTTTACGTAAGTGATTGTTAAAACGAACATCTGGCAAAGCAACAAGGTGAGACAAACAATGGCGATATATAGCAATGGTGATGCAAATTCTTACTATCAACACAGTAAGAATTTCGCCATAAACTTTCCAAAATTAGAGCATAGTCTGGACGTTGATGTCTGTATTATTGGCGGCGGATTTACCGGCGTTGCCAGTGCTATCGAGCTCAGCGAACGCGGCTATTCAGTCGCATTGCTCGAAGCACATACTATTGGTTGGGGTGCCTCTGGACGAAATGGTGGGCAACTGATCCGTGGTATTGGTCATGACCTATCTAAGTTTCATTCGCAAATCGGCGAGCAGGGGGTGGCGTTGATCGAACAGTTGGGGGTTGAATCCTTGCAGGTGGTGAAGGATCGCATTAATAAATACAATATCGATTGTGACTTCAAGCTGGGTTACTGCGATATTGCCAATCACCCCAAACACATTAAATACCTGCAGCAAAGCTACGAGCAATTACAACAAAGTGGCTATCCCCATTCCCTGAGTTTGCTCGATGAACGTCAGGTACAGCAGCAGGTTATCGGGTCGAAAACGGCGCTTGCCGGTCTGGTCGATATGGGCAGTGGCCACTTACATCCGTTAAACTTGTGTCTTGGCGAGGCGATCGCGGCACAACAAAACGGCGCTCAGATTTTTGAACAGTCACCGGTTAAATCAGTGCGCTTCGGTGATACCCATCAAATTCGTACCGCGCAGGGCCACGTCAATGCCAAGACACTGATTTACGGGTGCAACGCCTATTTGCATGATCTCGAGCCGAAACTTACCGGCAAAGTGCTACCTGCCGGCAGCTATATTATTGCAACGGAACAGCTTGCGCCTGATCTTGTTGAGCAGTTACTCCCCAGTGATTATGCGATTTGTGATCAACGTGTCGATCTCGACTACTTCCGATTATCTGCCGATAACCGTATGTTATTTGGCGGCCTTTGTCATTATTCAGGGCGGGATCCACACAGTATCGAAGCCGTACTCAGACCGAAAATGACTCAGGTTTTCCCGCAATTGGCGCAAGCAAAAATTGAATTTCAGTGGGGCGGCATGATAGGGATTGGTGCAAATCGATTGCCGCAAATCGGGCGGCTGCAACACAATGTTTATTATGCCCAGGGGTATGCTGGCCATGGCATTAACGTCACCCATATGGCAGCAAAACTAATCGCACAACACATTCATGGCGAATCGCAACGTATGCAGGTATTCGAGCAGGTAAAACATATGCGATTTTTAGGGGGCAAGTATTTACGTTCGCCATTACTCGCGCTAGGAATGATGTATCACAAAATGTTCGGTTAACGCTTTCTGAGCAATAACCAACAAAAGCTTAAGTACAAAAATACGCACAACAATAACAATAAGGAACAAAGGATGAGAACGAGCATAGTTATAGCCGGTTTATGGACGCTACTCGCCGGTTGCAGTCAATCGGATAGCGAGCCACAGTCAACAATGATTGCCGATAGAGTCTTTATTGGCGAGCATATCTATACGGTTGATGAACAAAATGCCTGGGCGCAGAGCATTGCCGTTAAAGATGGCAAGATAATTTTCGTTGGTGATAAGCAAAACGTCGAAAATTACATTGGCGAAACTACCGCCGTACAACAACTTGGCGACAATATGCTGTTACCCGGGTTTATCGACTCGCATGCGCATCCGGTAATGGGGGGCGCGTATATACGCAGTTTGTCTTTGGATACCTTTGCAGGCCCAGAACGTTGGTATCAGCAAATTGAGGAATATTCGCAGCAGCACAAGGATGATGAGATTTTATTTGGATATGGTTTTCTTGCCAGTGCGTTTGGCTCTGATGGCCCATCAAAGCGCCGCCTTGATGAGATTGTTGCCGACAAACCCATATTGATTTTGGATGAAGGATTTCATGGCGGATGGGTCAACTCAAAAGCGTTGGAGGTTTTAGGTATCGACGCTAATACGCCGGATCCAGTTCCGGGATTTAGCTACTACAAACGTGATGTTAATAATCAGCCTACAGGATATCTTCTCGAAGATACGGCGATGGATGCGGTCGCGAAACTGGGCATTATTACCGCCGACAGCGTCGCGTTAGGAACCGGCGATGTGATTGACATTATGAACAGTTACGGCATCACCTCCGTTTTTGATGCTGGCGCCATGGATGTCGATAATGTGCAGTTATCTGTTCTGGAAAACCTTGCCCAGAATCAGCAGTTAACAGTGCGCTATATCGGTTCTCATATGATTAACTCGCAGGAACATTTTGCCACAGGTGTGGATAGAGCGATTGCAAAGCGTTCGCAATCGCAAGGTGATGGTTATCACATTAACATGCTGAAAATTATGAATGATGGCACTATCGAGGGAAAGACCGCTGCCATGCATGAAGATTATCAGGGAGAACCCGGTAATCGTGGTGAAACCGTGTTTAGTGAACCGCAAATGGTGCAATTACTGTCTCAGGCAACAGAGGCAGAAATGGATGTGCATATTCATGCGTTAGGGGAGCGGGCAATTACTCAGGCTCTCAATGCGATTGAAACCGTAAAGCACGCGTTTCCTCGGCACCGTAACCGTTTTACAATTTGCCATGTTCAGGTGATGACCGATGCGGATGTTGAACGTTTTGCAAGTTTAGGGGTTATCGCTCAAAGCACGCCTTTGTGGGCTTCCTATGATGAATATGGTAAAGAATTTGTCAGCAACGACCAGTTTAATCGCTATTTTCGTTACAATAGTTTGAGCAAAGCCGGTGTTACATTATCGTTTGGCAGTGATTTTCCTGCCAGTGGCGCGGGAAGTCTTGGTATGTCACCGATTTTTAATATGGAAATTGGTCACACTCGCAAAAATCCGGGAGAGCCCGATGCCAAAATTCAACCGAATAAAAATGAAAGCCTGGATATTGCCAGTTTGATCAAAGGCTATACCCTGGGTTCCGCATTTCAGTTAAATATGGAAACCCAAATTGGTTCATTAGAGGTTGGCAAAATGGCAGATTTAGTGATTGTCGATAACAATCTGTTTGATGTTCAAGCGGATAAAATTCATCAGGTAAAAGTGCTGGAAACGATTTTGGCCGGCGAGTCTGTTTTTGTAGCTAAATAAAGTACGCATAGTAAAAAACCCCGAATAATACGGGGTTTTTTAATGTCTTGATAGCAATTATTCGTTAGGGGCATCCGGTGTATCTTGTGCGGTTTCTGCTTGCCACTCAAATACATTCATTTCGATTAGGAAAAATGCTACAAGCCATAAGAATGCATCCCAAAAGTCAATGAAATCGCCTTCAAATCCCCAAAAGATGGCGGCAATCAACAGGATGGAATAAACGATCCCCTTAATTAGATGACTATAGTTTGTCCAAAAGACGCTATTTACCCGTCCAAGTTGAATGCGCACGTCAAGCTCAAGCATAAACACCACAAACAACCAGGCACCGGCATTGATAACATCTACCCAGGCCAATCCTTGTGTCGAGAACATATCATCGCTATTGGTGATCACCTGGATATCAGGATTACTGAACAAGCCTCCTGCGTTGCTAAACGTTTGGCAATTTTCCTGAGTCAAGGGTACATATTCATTCAAGGTGGTCATGTATTGCCAGTTGCCACCTAACGAACACAAGTCGGTAATTGTGGTTACGGAAAAACCATTTAGCAAACCCAGCTTGGTGCAATAGCCATAAAAGGCATAGAGGATAAATAGATAACAGAAAATGCGCACGCCATGTAAAGACCACTTGGTTGCACCATGGATTTTATTGTCTTCCAGAACATAGGTTTCCAGTTCAAACAGCAGCAATAATACTACCCAGGCACCGGTATCTATGGTTGATGAGAATGCTTCAATGATTGAATTAAACGTAAAACCAGAAGAAAAGGTGACTTGCGCGGCGAGTGACTCTTCTTGAAAAAACAACGCTACGTTGTAGGCAAGTAGGCCGTAAACTAAATATTTAAATGCCTGATAACCCCAGGAATGAAAATGTTTAACAATGGTTTTAGTCATATTCTGGTTCCAAGAACTTTCCGCTGCCATGGTTGCGTTTCCTTTATTTATTTTCTTTTTGGAAACGTCCAACAGTGACTGTTGGACGCGGCAATTATCATATCCAAAGGTAATACCAATCACATTAAGTTTGTGCACAACTCAGAGTTAGGGCAGAGGTTCAGTTACAACATAGATTTTATTGATATAGCAATTCTATATTAATGAAATATAGGGTCGTAAATGAGCCTCTGGTAAACTCCCTACGGGTGAGTTTTAAAGGCGTTTATCCTACGTCACTGATTTTGACAATGAAATAACCATTCTCTGCGATCAAAGCCTTGTCTAAAAGCCTTTAAATTCTCACTGAGTGAGCAATAATTTAATGCGATTGGTATAATGTATACCAATTATTTTTATATAGGAGCTAGTCAAAACGCTCAGGAAACGTTGCAAAACTTCCTGAATTCGGATTTAGTACCAACATTTACTGTGCTTGGCTACCCTGTTTAAATTCTAGCCCTTGTTTAAAGTCGTCGGATGACAATTTACTTATCAGAGTCCATCTTACTTATACCATAAAAGTTAGCAGTGTCATCCAGTGTTTTCTTCGCTTTACTTATGAGTTCATCGATCTCATCTTTAGTAATCACCAATGGTGGAGAAATGATCATGGTATCGCCACACGGACGCATAACCAGACCATTAGCAATCGCAAAGTCCCGACAAATGCCACCGGCTTTGCAATCGGCCTCGAGACGCTCGTTGGTCGACTTATCTTTTACCAGCTCAATCGCAGCGACCATGCCAAGTCCTCTGGCTTCACCAACAAGTGGGTGGTCCGCTAATTCTTGCCAGCGCTTTTGTAAATAAGGCGAGATCTCGGTTTTAACACGTTCAACAATGTTTTCCTGCTCGAGGATCTCAATATTTTTAAGCGCTACGGCCGCCGCTACCGGGTGTCCGGAATAGGTAAAACCGTGATTAAAATCGCCACCTTCTTCAATTAATACATCAGCAACCTTGTCGGAAACAATCACACCGCCAATGGGCTGGTAACCTGAGGACATGCCTTTGGCGATGGTAATTAAATCAGGCTTCAGGTCGAAGTACTGGCAGGCAAACCATTCACCCGTGCGGCCAAAACCTGCGATAACTTCATCAAGAATAAATAAGATCTCATATTTAGCTAAAATGCGTTTAATTTCAGTCCAGTAGGTCTTAGGCGGAATGATAACACCACCTGCACCCTGGAAAGGTTCTGCGATAAATGCCGCGATATTTTCTTCGCCAACTTCGAGAATTTTCTGCTCTAATGATTGCGCGGCCTTGATACCAAACTCATCCTCAGACATATCCTGACCTTCGCCAAACCAGTATGGTTGGTCAACATGGACGATGCCGGGAATCGGTAAATCCCCTTGCTTGTGCATATAGTCCATTCCACCAAGGCTTGCTCCCGCTACCGTTGAACCGTGGTAGGCGTTCGTGCGACTAATGAAGGTCTTTTTGTTAGGTTGGCCTTTTAAATCCCAGTAGCGTCTGACCATGCGAAAATTGGTATCATTGGCTTCAGAACCCGAACCGGTAAAAAATACCCGATTCATATGCGCCGGCGCCAATTCGGCAATTTTTGAGGCCAACTTGGTTGTCGGGGTGGTTGTAGTTTGAAAGAACAGATTGTAGTAGGGCAATTGATTCATTTGCTGATGCGCCACGTCCGCTAACTCTTTGCGGCCATAGCCTAAATTAACGCACCACAGACCTGCCATACCATCGAGAAATTTATTGCCATTACTGTCATAAAAGTAAACTCCCTGAGCGCGTTCAATAATTCGCGGTCCGGATTTTGCCAGCGCTTTGTTGTCACTAAAAGGCTGAAGGTGATGGGCGTTGTTTAGTTGTTGTAATTTAGATTGCATAGTGAGTCTCAACTTACACAGTATTTAGTAAGAACTGTCGTTCCCAGCTGGAAATGACATTTTTATAATTTTCGTAATCGGTTTTTCTGGTTTCGGTAAACCCCTGGACAAAACGCTCACCCAAAAACTCATTAATTTTTGCACTGTTTATCATTTGGGATAATGCCGCATCGATATTTAACGGTAAGGTTGTTGAACGGGTTTTGTTGCATTTAGTTAATGTCTGTTCGGACGGCTCAAGTTTCTCAATCATTCCCAGATAACCGCACAACAAGCTGGCAGCAATAGCCAGGTATGGATTAGAGTCGGCACCAGGCAATCTGTTTTCAATTCGACGAGCTTGCACTGGCGATTCAGGCACCCGCAATCCAACGGTGCGGTTCTCTAATCCCCATTGCAAATTTACCGGAGCGGCGATGCCGGCAACAAATCGTTTGTAGGAATTTACATTCGGCGCATAGATAGCCATGACGTCAGGTGTGTAGGTTTGTAAACCGCCGATAAAATGATGAAATAGCTCGGTATCACCTTCTTCTGTTGCAAAGATGTTTTGTCCGGTCGTGGCATCCACCACACTTTGATGAATATGCATTGCGCTACCCGGTTGCCCACTGATGGGTTTAGCCATAAAGGTAGCGGTAAAACCGTGTCTTTTGGCCGCTTCTTTGACCATGCGCTTAAACACAAAGACCTGATCGGCCATCATCAGCGGATCACCGTGAACCAAATTAAATTCAAATTGAGCACGGCCTTCTTCATGTACAACCGCATCCAGACGCAGCTGCATTTGCTCAGCCCATTGGTAGACGTCATTAATGAATGGGGCGAACTCATCCGTGGCTTCGATGCCAAACGATTGTCGGCCAATTTCCTGATAACCTGAACGACCTTGTGGTGGTTGCAAAGGTTGGTTTGGGTCGGTGCATTTGGCGGTCAGATACAATTCCATTTCCGGAGCGATTATCGGTTGCCAGTTTTGTTGCTGATAAAGCTTTAAAACTCTTTTAAGTACGTTTCGTGGCACCAGATCAAATTCATGTCCAAGGTGAGAATATCCGTCGTGGATTATCATGGCGGTCGGTTTCTTTGCCCAAGGCAAAACGTAACAGCCATGTTCAACCGGTTTAAGGATCATATCCATATCCCGCTCATCAATCAGTGAAAACAAGATATTGTCTTCGATAAGATCGCCACTACCAGCCATCAACATCGCACCTTCTGCTAGTTTCACCTTAGCGCCATCAATAAAGCTGGATACTGGCAGGGTTTTTCCTCGAGCAACACCGGTTTGATCGCTGGTGACACATTGCACTTCTTCAATCTTATGGTCGATTAGCCATTGTTTAATGTTATCCATGGTTATTTTTTACCTGTTGTCGATGTTGGCAAGCTTGTCCGAAAGCAGAAAATAGCTTGCGACTGTATACGTTGTTGTGAAATTTCCATTCCGGGTGCCATTGCACGGCAAGTGCAAACGCCTTTGATTGTTGCACCGAGAACGCCTCGATTAAGCCATCTGGTGCGACCGCTTCCGAAATAAGACCTGGCGCTAACTCTTTAACGCCTTGAGTGTGTAGGGAGTTAACGTCAATGCTGGTGTTGTTAAATAACGTCTGCAGCTGACCATCGGGATTTAACTCAATCGCGTGAGCACTATCGTATTGCTCATGCAAAGACTGGTTTTTATCTTCCCGGTGTTCGATATATTGTCCGTTTTCGTGAATTTTTTGGATTAAGGTGCCACCCAAAGCGACATTCATTTCTTGAAAGCCGCGGCAAATCCCTAATATCGGGACCCCGGCATCAAGGGCCATCGTGACTAACGGTAACGTGGTATTGTCACGTTCGTTATCCAATTTAGTCTCAGGATCTGGAGTCTCACCCTGGTAGTGTTCTGGATTTACCATGGAATAACCCCCCGTAAGTAGTATCCCGTCCAGAGTATGAATGAGCTGCTCTAGCTGTTGTAAATCTCCCAGTGCTGGGATTAATACGGGCGTACAGTTACTGCCATTGACGATGGCATTTACGTACTTATGGCCAGCGACATGGAATGGGTGCGGGCCGATAATTTCCATATCACAGACAACACCGACAAGCGGTTTGGCAGGACACGGTTTACCTTGTTTTGTCATAAATTATCGATTTAATCGCTAAGTGTTCAATTTAATACACACTAGCACAGTATTTCTACCCGAGTCGAGATGTTATGTGTAGAAAATTAAACAAAATTGAGGTTTTTTAGCGACAATAAAAAAACAATTTGGACCTCTATGTCTGGGTGATAAATCCATGGAATTAGGATCTATAAGCATCGTTTTGGTTACGTTAGCGGCCAACACTCTTGGTAATCGTAAATCGATACTTAATTACCGAAAGCAAAAAGTGGCAATAAAAAACCGGAGACTATGCATAGCCTCCGGTTGTTATCATTGGGAGAATGATAATGGTTTGATTAGAAAGATTTACCAATACTGAATACTAAGGTTTCATCACCTTCGCCAGTTTCAACGTCTAGTTCTTCTGAATTGACGATAAGTGCTACGCCCAAATCAAAACCAGCCACTTCAGTACCGTAACCGACTTCAAGGTAGTCGCCGTCAAAATCTTTACCGAAGGTACCGTAAGTACCGTAGAAACCTTCATGCTCTAAGGTTACAGATAAAAAGTCATAGTCTGACTCTGGGATGCCCAGACCCGCATCGTCTTCGTGAGTACCGAAGTTATATGATGCAGAGAAGAATCCGAAGCTAAAGCCTAAGTTAACTTCATTGTATGCAGAATCAAAATCACCAGTATATTGATACGTAGTTACGCCTGCGCTTAAACCTAAACCATTGTCGAATTCAAAACCGTATCCGCCGTAAAAATCGATTTCAATACCGTCTTGAACGTCAGCCGCCCAGGTACCGACATAGAAACCACCGGCTTCATAATCCACACCAGCACTGGCCGAAGCCGTATAAGTCTGTGCGATACCACGGAAGAAATATTGTGATACAACACCGGCATTTGCACTAAATTCTGCTGAAGCAGAAGTGGATACGGTCATCATACATGCCGCTGAAACAGCTAGCGCAGCTTTATTCATTAGTTTCATTTTTATTCCTTAGATTTATTATGACTAAATTGTTGTTTTTTATTGTTATTGACGTTTATGTTTCAACTATTGTGCCAATTCGAATAATTATTCTACATTTGTTCTTTATGCCGCGTTTTCTATAAGGTTATGAAAATGTAAGGCCGTGGTTAATGAGCCATTTTCGAAAAGAGGTTCAGGGATGTTGCACTATTGTTGGGCGTGTTTTTCTCTGATGGTGCAAAGCGTTTTTCTTTTCATTAACCTCGTATTTGGTTAAAGTAGCGCATGAATTTAAAGGGGGTAAAAATGCCAGATTATTTAATTGCTCCGTCTATCTTGTCAGCGGATTTTGCCCGACTTGGCGAAGACGTGTCAGCCGTGCTTGATGCTGGCGCTGATGTTATCCATTTCGATGTAATGGATAATCATTTTGTACCCAATTTAACCGTCGGTCCCATGGTATGCAAAGCGCTAAGAGATTATGGCGTTAGTGCACCAATCGATGTGCACTTGATGATCGAGCCTGTTGACGCTCTGATACCTCCTTTTGCTAAAGCCGGCGCGGATATCATTACCTTTCATCCAGAGGCGAGTGATGATATTGGTGCGACGATAGCACTTATCAAAGCAAATGGTTGTAAAGCGGGTCTGGTGTTGAACCCATTGACGCCCCTAGAAGCTGCAATGCCTTTTATTCAGGATATTGATGTATTGTTATTGATGTCGGTTAATCCCGGTTTTGGTGGACAGTCTTTTATCCCACAAACACTGGATAAAATTCGACAGGCAAGAGCCTTGTTCGATAAACACGGCTTAACGATTAAACTGGAAGTCGATGGTGGCATAAATCTGGATAATATTGCAGATGTGGCAGCAGCCGGGGCTGATATGTTTGTCGCCGGTTCGGCGATATTTGCCAGCAAGGATTATCACGCAACCATTACACAGATGCGTTCGAAATTAGCGCAACTTGAAACTATTTAAATTTGATTGAACGGCACAAGCGAGTGCTGATGTGAAGGAAAATTATGTCAAAACCTGTTGTATTAAGTGGCTGTCAGCCATCAGGTGAATTAACCATAGGTAACTATCTTGGAGCGTTACGTCAATGGGTTGCGATGCAAGACGATCATCAATGTTTTTATTCGTTGGTAGATTTGCATGCAATCACCGTACGTCAGGACCCAAAGGCATTGCGCAATGCCTGTTTAGGTGGTCTGGCGTTATACCTGGCGTGTGGTGTTGATCACGAAAAAAGCACGATTTTCGTGCAATCACACGTTCCAGAGCATTCGCAATTGGCCTGGATATTAAATTGCTATACGCAAATGGGTGAGCTTAACCGTATGACGCAGTACAAGGATAAGTCACAAAAGGCGGAAGCGAATATGAACGCCGGCCTATTTACTTATCCGGTACTTATGGCGGCCGACATTTTACTCTATCAGGCAAACCGGGTTCCGGTTGGCGATGATCAGAAACAGCATCTTGAATTAGCGCGCGATATTGCCAATCGTTTTAATAATATTTATGGCGACACTTTTGCGGTACCGGACCCCTATATCCCTGAATTTGGTGCCCGGGTGATGAGCTTGCAAGAGCCGACTAAAAAAATGTCTAAGTCAGATACCAATCCTGGTAACTTTATTGGTCTATTAGAAGATCCGAAGAAAATCACCAAGAAAATTAAACGAGCGGTGACCGATTCTGACGAACAGGCCCGTATCTATTTTGATGTTCAGGAAAAGCCTGGGGTGTCTAACCTGTTATCTTTGTTGTCTTGTGCAACAGGAAAAACGGTTGAGCAGCTTGTTCCTGATTATGAAGATAAAATGTATGGCCATTTGAAAGGTGATGTTGCCGAAGCGGTTGTTGCCATGCTGGCGCCAATTCAGGAAAGGTTCCATCAGTATCGACAAGACCAGGCTTTTCTCGATGAGGTGATGCGCAAAGGTGCCGATAAAGCATCTGCCCAGGCATCTTCCGTATTGGCTAAGGTATATGATGCGGTAGGATTTATCGCTCGCCCTTAACTACAGACCCATACGCCGATTGAAAATCGTGTCACAATAAAAAGCCACCTGGAAGGTGGCTTTTTGTTTTTGTCGACGAATTGATATCAGTCTTGCTGTTTTTCCTGAGCGGCTTGCTTGGTATTTGTAAACAAGTCGTCACTTCTGTTCACGTACGCTTGCGTTGTATCGCCAGAGGTTAACAAGAATCCCGGTGTCATAATTTGTCCGTTGTATTCCGGATATGGAGTGAAATCAGGTTCATCCCCGGCATTAACTAACAGAACACCACCATAGATTAACGCGGTTAATCCACCAGCGAATTTGAATCGTCGCGCCGGTTTTTGATGCAGAGCAATATAGAAATTGAACCAGAATAAGGCAAACGTCAGCAACGCGGCCATGCCAAATATTAACCATTCAACGGATATCGCATCGGAGGTATTAAATCCAAATAGCGCTTCGAAAAAGTCCGTAACCCAAAACAGACTGACAATGATAAATGTCACACCGATTTGACTTCGCAAGCGTGCTTCATGCTTATTAATAAATGCGATAAACGCAAAAACTAATGCCCATATAGGGATCAGCAAACTCTCGATCAGGGAGTCCATAAATAATTTCGAATAGGATATTTCCCGGACATCGATATTGATGTAATTAAAAAAGGCACTAATGAGGGTATATGCGAGCATCAAAGCCAAAATCACCCACCACTGACCACTAAACTCAACAAAATGCTCCATTCTGGAGAATTTCACGCTCTCGGCGACAGGGTGACTTGGCGATAAAAATTTTAACAAACTTTTACCAACACGGATCACGTCTCCGGAATTGAGCTTTTGTTCTTGCTCCATTGGCTTGCCAGAACCATTCACACTGCCATTGAGTGTTTGTAAATCCCGCACATACCATTGCTGTTCTTCATTATCGAATCGCAGTTGCAGGTGCTCGGCACAGACGTGAGGATCTGAAAGTATCAGGTCATTTTGATAACCGCGACCGATTTGCAGGTTGTCGCCCTGATATTTATGACGACCAATCAGCTTATTTCCACGGCTGATCTGTTCAATAATTAATTCCATTGGCTAGCCTCCATAAAACGTTTCGTAAAGGATTGCGCTAATGGTTGATTAACACCGGCAAGCGTAAAGTGGCTTACCAGAGCCTGGTTGGCTTTATCGACAGAGGCAGCTAAAAACATGATGTCATACAAGCCCTGATATTTCTTATAGGCGCGCACACACATAATGGATTTATTGGTCAACGTATTATTGCTGTTGTGGGTAATGTCATGTTGACATTCAAATTCCGTCACATCATCTTTGCCAGCTTGATTATCCGCTGCTGCCTGGGTAATAGACGACTTATAGTTTTGATAAAAACGCCAGCTACTGATGTCATCGCCTTCAAAGTAATGAAATTCCATGGACACTTTGCCGGTATTGAAACTATCGGAAATATAGACGCTCTCTTCCATTTGACACTGAGTTATTGCCTGAAATAACAGATCATCAGGACGATCTGCATTGGAATTACCCCAACAACGAATAAAGTCCACACCCGTCTCCGGTATGCTGGCTTTAGCAAACGATTTGCTTTTCCATGGCGTGGCCAGAATGGAGGTTATTAGCTTGCTTTGGTTGGCTTCGAGTTGCTCGGTGATTTGCTCGTTAATCGTTTTCTCAACCTGAACATCAAATTGATTGATCAATTGTGCCAGCTTTTCATGGGGGATCAAAAAGCCTATTTGGTTGCCAGATGTCGCAACGTTAATGCCAACTACGTCACCAACGGCGTTGACCACGGGGCCACCACTCATCCCAGGGTTTACCGAACCGGTAAAATGAATACGGTCATTGAACGCTTCTTTTTTCAGACCATTATAGGTACCCGGAACGACGATCATGCCAAGATCATGGGGGTTGCCGAGAGAATAAAGCTGTTCACCTTTTTGTGGAGTACGTTCGGATACAATAAAGTGCAGCGGTTGTGGATTGTCTTCGTGCAACACAATCGCCAAATCATTAATGACGTCGACGGTTTGTAAGCTTAATTGACCGGTATTGCCTTGATGATCTTCATACTCGATGATGTACTTTTCCGGATGTTGGGCATAACCGGAAATCACATGGTAATTAGTTGCAATATAACCGTTTTCACCTATTTGAAAACCACTCCCGATACCTGACTTTTCACCAGTAGCTTTGTCGATAATTCGAATTTGATAGAGGGCTGGCGCCATATCGGCAAAAATTTGCTCAGCATTTTCATTGGCTCTGCTGAGCGTACTGCTTAATATCAGCAATAGCAGAACGACAACTCGCATTCTTCTTCCTTCATAATTGTTTCAGCTATTGTGCCATTAATAAGCAGGCCTGCAAAGTTGATAATTTAGGAAAAATAATCGGTTTTTTTTTGAGCAAATTGAATTTTTTACTTTTCTGTTTGTCTACTCGCTTAGAAGGGTAAGTTGACAATAAACTAACGCGATTACTAGGTTAATCGTTGCAAGTCACTCACATAAAAAAGAAATTATTTATTCACAAATGAATAATTTGATGTCATATTCTGTTTCTTTTTTGCGCGCAATATTGTAATTTTGTACAAATTAAGCGCGATTTAACGCCCCCGTGAATAAAAACAATAGTGGTTGGAGTAGTCATGAAATATACCCTGAGTTTTGGTTATATTAATATCATTAGTGACAATATTGCTGAAGTTCTGGTGGACGAAGGCGTCGTAATGACCTTAGAAATGTGTGAAGAATATGATGAGTTTCTATTGAGTCATTTTCATGGTCCTTTTGCGGTGCTAGTGAATCGTATCCACAATTATACTATGACGTATGAAACGCGCTTGCACATCGCTTCTCATGAAGATTTGGTGGCAATCGGTGTGGTTTCTTACACCAAGCAAGATTCTGAAGATGTAGTGAAATTGGTTGAGTTGCGAAAAGTCGACAAGCTAAATTTGCGCGAGTTTCATGGGCTTGATTTAGGCCGGGGCAAAGCCATTGCCTGGCTTGAGCGAGAGCTGTCAACGGTGTATTCCGATATTTGATGTTCCAGAATTGTATGGAATAGAAAAGCGCTGATATCAGCGCTTTTTTTATGCGCCATCGTTTAACGACATGGTTAGCTGCATATTGCACAGGCCAATTTCTGAAGGCTATTGTCCATTTATCCATTTGTCCATTTGTCCATTTGTCCATTTGTCCATTTGTCCATTTGTGCATAGGTATAGATAATTGGTCTGACACCTCATTTTAAATTTTTTGTCATCGCAACATGACTTTTTATCTAAACTTCACATCACGTTAATCACGTGATTTTTAGGTTATTGTCAATGCAATTTTCTACCTATCGATTACATAAGAGTTCCTTAATTTTAAAAATTGTAAATATATTCAGGTGGTTACGGTTTATTTTTTTCGTCACCTTATAGAGTTTGTATTATTTTTGAGCTAAGGTGAATTTACTTTGACATGAATATGCGGTTTTCAAAGTTAGCCCCATAAAATCACAATATTAAATTTAAGTTAATTTAAGGAATGTCGTCATGTTTAAAAAGTTTACTGTGTCCGCAATCGGACTTTCGGTGCTAAGTGCATTGAGCACTGCGGCACATGCCGAACGCGTAATCATTCAGGTTGATAACCCAAATAAAGGTGTAGTAAAGGCTCTAGCTAAGCAACTTGGTGGTGAAATTAAAGTTGATGGTAAGAACTTCATCGCTGCAGATTTTGCTGGTAAGGATGTATCTGAAATTCGCGGTTTGTTAAATAACCCGCATGTAAAACTGGTAGAAGTGGATCAAAAGCGTAAGCTTTTCGCAGCCTACAATGATGATGCGGGTAATCCTCAAACCCAACAAATTACGCCTTACGCCGTTTATCAGTCACAAGCTGATCAGGTGGCATTTGACGCATCTGCTGGTATGAAGGTGTGTGTAATCGATTCCGGTCTGGATATTAGCAATAATGATTTCAACTGGGCAGATATCACCGGTGATAATGACTCAGGTACGGGTAACTGGTTCGACGCTGGCGGCGCTCACGGTACTCATGTTGCCGGTACCGTTGGTGCTGCGGATAATAACTTCGGTGTTGTCGGTATGGCTCCGGGCGTACCTATGCATATCATTAAAGTATTCAATGCCGATGGCTGGGGATACTCATCAGATTTGGCCCATGCAACTGACCTTTGTGCTCAGGCCGGCGCGAACATTATCAATATGAGTCTTGGCGGTGGCGGTACCAGTACCGCGGAATCGAACGCTTTTGAGAATTTTGTTGCTAATGGTGGTTTAGTGGTAGCCGCTGCGGGTAACGATGGTAATGCTGTTCGCTCATATCCTGCAGGTTATACCTCTGTAATGATGATCGGTGCTAATGATGCCGATAATAATATTGCCGATTTCTCACAGTTCCCAAGCTGTGAAACCGGTCGTGGAAAAAACGTTCGTACCGATGAAACTATCTGTGTTGAGGTTACCGCTGGTGGTGTAGATACCTTATCTACTTACCCTGCAGGTACTGCGGCAGCGAGTACAGTGTCTTTAGATGGCAGTGGTTATGCATCTTCCGGTATGGAAAACTTTGGTAGTGCCTCTGGTGCCACTTACTTTATGGGTACAGCTGAAGCGGTTGACGCTGGTGCAGACGGTAAAGTCTGTTTGATTGATCGCGGCAATATCAGCTTCTTTGATAAGGCTAAAAACTGTGAAGATTCAGGTGGTGTCGGTGCCATTATTATCAACAACGAACCAGGTATGCTTTTCGGTACGTTAGGAGAAACCAATACTACGACGATTCCTGTCGTTGGAACCGCATTAGAAGATCGTGCCGCAATCTTAGCTGCAGCGAATGCAGATGTTGATATTTTTGCAACCGATTATGGCTATATGAGCGGTACGTCAATGGCAACACCTGCCGTTGCTGGGTTAGCCGCATTAGTATGGTCTAACTACCCGGAGTGTAGTGGTGAGGATATTCGTGCTGCGTTTAAAGCGACAGCGGAAGATTCTGGCGCAGCCGGTAATGATGTTTACTTCGGCTACGGTATCGTAAAAGCCAAAGCGGCTTATGATTACCTTGCAGCAAGTGCTTGTGGAGATACCGGTGGTCCTGGCGGTGGTGATATTTCATTAAGCGCTAATGGTTATAAGAGCCGTGGTCTTCAGGTTGTTGATTTGAACTGGCAAGGTACCAGTGCTGCGAATGTTGATGTATACCGCGATAATTCAGTAGTTTTCAGCGGTGCTGATTCAGGCGCTTATACCGATAATATCGGTGTTAAAGGTGGCGGTAGTTACACTTATAAGGTCTGTGAGCAGGGTACTTCAACTTGTTCTTCAGAAGTGAACGTGGTTTTCTAAGAAGAAATTTTTAGAATTTCACCATCAAAAAAGGAGCTTATGCTCCTTTTTTGATGTGTCTATTCAATTATCGCTGGTTTCATCTTCTCAGTTTGATATAAATTGAATCATAGGTGTTCGACCAAGAGACCGATAATGGCAGATCATTTTCGCAATTACTTACTCAAAAAACCGTTTACTGAAAAGCTATTTCCATTTGGCGATAACGTTGAAGTATACAAAGTAAAGGGCAAAATGTTTGCAACCCTGTCCCTTGGAAAAATGGGGAAGGGAGGAGAAGGTAACAACGCTCACTGGTGGATGAATCTCAAATGTGATCCCGACGAAGCGGTAATGCTTCGCGATATTTTTGCCTCAGTGATCCCCGGCTATCATATGAATAAGCGCTTGTGGAATACCGTGATCCTTGATGGCTCAATCCCTCAGGGAGAGATTGAACGGATGATCGATAATTCATTTAATCTGGTGGTGAGTAAAATGCCTCAAAAAGATCAACAGTCGATACGGCTTTACGAATTAATGGGACATCAATATTAACGCCTAACGATAAGCTAATTAACCACATTGCCTTTTGACGTTCCGTCTTGAGGTTTATTAAGCGTCTTAGCAATGTAAGTTTTTACGTTTTCGAACTCTTGGGCAACGTCTCCCCGAATTTTCGAGAATACGAGGTGATTTCGCTCCTGACTCGCGACAACCGTTAGCAGGTAGTTATCTACGCGAAATCTTTCAAAATCAACTTTGATAAATGTGCCACTTCTGTCAGGGTTAGGCTGTACCGAAACCAGCCCTCTGACATACTCTATGTTTGTCATATTCATATCACGAAAGTAGTCCAACATACTTTTTTCAAATTCTAATTTTGATTCAAGATTAATTAATAGTGATTTTAATTCCTGATCTTGAATAAGGCCGATATCGCCCGTGGCGATAAGTGATTTATATGTCCCCATTGATGCACTAATGGGTGGCATTTGAAACATCGACATTAACGCATTGCCGGCGCGTTCGGAGGTAGGTTCTAGGTTGTCTGTCGCGACCATGTCGATAACATAGTCCAGTTCTGATGCTTTGTTTTTATGAAATAATGCCATTGAGCTAACACTGTCAACATTATCGGAAAAGTCGCTGTAAAGTTGCTCAAGAATGACCTTTTCCTGCTGTTTGCTAACCCGGCCTTCATTCCAGCTATTCACTTGTATGGCGACAAAAATTCCAGACACAACGATAATAAAGTCAATGATTGCGGCTAACCAGTTTTGGTTTTTTAAGTGACTGATTATATTAGATGTTAGCATCAAATTGTCCCGATAATTTTATAACAACATTGAGTATAACCTACGGGTAAACAGATCTGACAATGTTGGCATCTGGTCTAATAGCAATCACATTAAATTATTGCTCATTCAGAGTGATTGCTATAAAGACTCAATCAATAAATATGATTCGCCACCAATACCAATACCGATTCACCGATAAAGCTAGGTTGTCTTTTATCCTTGTGTTTGTTGGATTTAGTGTATGCTAAGGTCAGTAATCTTCATTGATAATAAAAAGCCATAATATGAAAAAACTTCTCAATTCCGTCATTATTTTCTTTAGTTTCTCCACGTTTAATGTGTATGCGTTTGATGCTGCGGTTGCTATGCCGGATAGCTATAGTGCACAGGTTGCCAAAGACATACTGCAAGAGGGTGGTAATGCTATTGATGCGGCGATTGCGGCACAATTTGTACTTGCTGTTACGTTACCTGAAGCTGGGAATATTGGCGGTGGCGGATTCATGACGATTTTTCATGACGGGAAAGCCGACTTTTTAGATTATCGTGAAGTTGCGCCACTAGCGGCTTCGAGAGATATGTACTTAGACAAACAAAACAATGTTATCCCACATTTGTCTACGTTTAGTATTTTGTCTTCAGGTGTACCAGGTACTGTTGATGGTATGTGGCAGGCTCATAAAAAATATGGCTCAAAAACATGGCAGGAACTACTGGTACCTGCAATAAAGTTGGCGTCTGATGGCTTTGTTGTACACCCTGTTTTGGCAACAGGTACACAAACCACCATCCGTCGTTTTAAAGAGAATAACATTAACGTTAACTTTGCCGATTATTTTGGCGCAGTTGAAGCTGGAAAAGAGTTTAAGCAACCCGAGCTGGCAGCAACGCTTAAAAGAATTTCAGACAATGGTCGTGATGGCTTTTATCAGGGGGAAACGGCTCAAATCATTGCCCAATTTATGAAACATAATGACGGGATAATCACCGAAAAAGATCTTGCTAACTATCAGTCGAAATGGCGACAACCTATCCGGGAAACCTGGCGTGGTTATGACATTATCACGGCGCCACCACCAAGCTCTGGTGGTATTGCCATTATTCAGTGGCTGGCGATGTTTGATTTGCTCAAACAGGAAAAACCCATTGATCACAATAGTCAACGGTATATGCACATTCTTGCAGAAATTGGTAAACGAGTATTCGCGGATCGGGCTGAATACTTAGGCGACCCAGATTTTTATGATGTACCGACATCGAAGTTACTGGCAAAGCCTTATCTACAAAAACGAATCGCCGATATTACCGAAAATCGGATTTCAACCACCGAAACCATTAAACCAGGCTTAGATGAAAGTCGTGATACCACGCACTTCTCGATCATTGATAAATGGGGAAATGCGATTTCTAATACCACGACTATTAATTATACCTTTGGCAGCGGTATTGTTGTCGAAGGTGCCGGATTTATATTGAACGACGAGATGGATGACTTTAGCGCCAAGCCAGGTGCTGCAAATATTTTTGGTGCGGTAGGCGGTACGGCAAATGAAATTCAACCGAACAAACGTATGTTGTCTTCGATGGCGCCGACGATTTTACTAAATGAGGGTAAGGTTGAGATGGTTACCGGCTCTCCGGGTGGCACAACGATTATTACTTCGGTTTATCAATCTATTTTAAACGTCATTGAGTTTAATATGACCGCCGATCAAGCCGTGAATGCACCGAGATTTCACCATCAATTATTGCCGGAAAATGAAATCTGGCATTACAACGGGATAAATGCAGACGTACTTAGTGCATTGCAGGCAATGGGATATAAGGTGGTGCCAGATACGTTTGGTGATGTGCAGCTGATCATCAATCGGGGAAATGAACTAAGTGCGGCTTCAGAGAAAAATGCGTATTCACGCGGTGTGTCATTAGTTTTTGATTAACGCTGATATCTTTGCTGCCTAAGCGATTGTCACATGCCGATGGTCAACTCGCCAAAATAAAGCTGGGCCGATCGGCCCAGCTTTATCAATGTTGTGGCCATTAATCCAGTTGTTCCTCGAAAACCTCTTCAATTTTTAAGGTAAACAAACGCGCGATTTTAAACGCCAGCGGTAAACTGGGATCAAACTTTCCTTTTTCGATGGCGTTTATTGTTTGTCGTGATACATCAAGGTAGTTTGCCAAATCCGCCTGGGTCCAGTTGCGTTCGGCGCGTAGCACTTTTAATTTATTCTTCATGACAAGCGCTTCAATCCAATGAATAGTGAAATCATATAGGTGATTGCCATTAACATCATCAAATGAGAGATCTCGGCATCAGTGGCAATAACATTGGCAATATCCAGATTCGAGTAGGCAAACCCCAAAACCATGCCAACGCCTAACGTAATCCCCATCGATTGTAATTGCACTCTTTGTTGCATTTCGTCCAAGCCTGTTAAGTGCCTGGCGTTGGCGTAAATCATGCCAATCCCGATTAAGATATTTAATAAAATTGCCAGCACGCTATATAGCGTATCGTCCTGCCAGATTAGCTGTGGGCCCAAGGTTGCTAAAGCCATGGTTAACACCCAGGCCAGTGTCCAGATAGCGAGATTCCGAGTATTTTTCTTGTTGCGTGTTTGCCAATTTGACGACCGTGCCGAACTATTCATGTCTATCTCCTTTGTCAATAAGTAAAGTGAGCTTTACTATATTAAGGCTTAACCTGATTGTTATGTCAAGCTTGTTTTACTATTTGTCGCGTTTGGTTGATATTTAGGCGTGAGATTCTGTGCTAATCTATTACTCGCATTTACATACCTGAATGGGGCTATGAAATTGAAAGGAAAGAAAAAGACCTTGAATTGGGGGATCTTAAGCAGTGCTAAAATTGCGCGGGAAAAGGTCATCCCGGCATTAAAGAAATCGACTTTGGTCGGAAATATTACCCTGGCTTCGAGAAACCCTGACAATGCAAGGCATTGGGCAAACGAGCTAGGCATAAACGCTTGCACTGGCGACTATCAGGATTTACTTAACGATGCGGATATCGACATTATATACAACCCACTGCCAAATCATCTGCATGTACCGATGACCATTGCCGCGCTGCATGCCGGCAAACATGTGTTATGTGAAAAACCCATAGCCCTGACGAGCCAGCAATTACAACAGCTGATCGGTGTTGCTAATCAATATCCGGATTTGGCGGTCATGGAAGCGTTTATGTATCGTCATCATCCCCGATGGCAAATCGTGAAAAACCTTTTGGATTCGCAATACTTTGGCAAAGTCGGATATATCCATGTCACCTTTACGTATTTCAATCGAGATCCCAACAATGTAAGAAATCAATCCGGTATCGGCGGCGGTGCCCTATATGATATTGGTTGTTACTGTCTGGCCGTGGCGAGACTCTTGCTCGATAAAAAACCGAAACGAGTGATTGCAACCCAATGGATTGATGAGGATTTTCAAACCGACAAAATGACGTCAGGACTCATGGATTTTGGCGATGTTCAGGCCAGCTTTAATTGCGCAACGCAACTGGCAGCAGGTCAATATATTGAAATTCAATGTGAGCGAGGACGGATTCGTATTGATGAACCATTTGCGTTGGATGTGGCAGATACCGACATTTTGCTGTTCCCATCAGGGCAAGTTCAGGCAGAAAAAATATCGGTAGGGTATAACGATCATTATCTAACTCAGATTGATGACTACTCGAATGCACTATTGTCGCATCAGGCAGCCCCTTATGATCTCGCAGATGCACAAACGATAATGGCACTGATTGAAGCTATGCAGCAAAGCCACACCAATCAGCGCTGGCAAAATATTAGTTAGCCGGGCATCGTGTAATTGTCGGCTCGCCAGCGATGACAAATAGTGTAGCGCGAAGGCAAAAGGATTTAGCGCTTTGCGAGAATCAGAATGAGAACGCCATTTTGAAAATGACGGTGCACTAGCTTGCTACTGACACGAGTCGAGAACTCAATTTTGTGTTCGATGGTTCGGTTTGCAAAATTTGCATCGGTCTTTAAGCCCGATTTTGTCCTGGAATGCAACATGTGTGGCGTTATCGTTGTCGACATTAAAATCGCTTTTTCATGAATCTGTATTCGAATGTTGTCCCGGACACTGCCTGGAAACTTAGCGATAACCTTATAATGATCCACAAACTCCTCTGTTTTTACATTCGGCTGCGCAGAGAGGTTATTGGAAATGGAGGCTAATTCGGGCATAGCGGCACGCCAGTCCCAGAATTCACTACCATTTGAAGATGTCATAATTGCTCCTTTTATTTTTTTCAGTTCCATCAGGTGATTGGGAGATAAAGAACAACAGATCACTTAACAGTTAATTTAGCAGAGATTTTATTTTTTACCTGCCATCGGGCCTGAATATGCAAAATTTTTTGGTTGTTTATTTGCTTCGTGAATTAATACTGTCGCCAGTAAGTGATCTGATCACTTATTTGTTTCGAATAATCTTTGACTACAGCAACTATAATTGCTGCCATCTGTCGAGAAAGAGATCTGAACATGATTAAAATACTTGTCGTGGTGACCAATCACGGAACGTTAGGGTCAACCGAAGAAACCAATGGCACCTATGCACCTGAGCTTACCCATGCGCTGGAAAAATTTTTCGCGGCAGGCTTTGGTTTTGATATCGCTTCTATAAACGGAGGGAAGGCACCTCTCTATGGGGAGGATACCGAGGGCGATAGCATTAACGCCATGATTCTTTCCCGTGAAGATGTACGCCGTAAGATTGCCAACACCCTGAAAATGGAAGAAGTAGATGTTGTTAATTACTCCGCGATTTTTTATCCAGGAGGCTTTGGCTTACTGTCTGACTTGGCAGAACACGTGGGGACAGCAAAAGCCACGGCACGCTTCTATGAGCAGGGCGGGTTGATTGGTGCGGTTTGTCACGGCCCAGCAGGATTGCTGCCGGTTACGCTTGCAAACGGAGAGTCACTGTTAGCGAAGCATGTGGTAACAGGTTTTACCCGGGAAGAGGAGGTAGAGTTTGGTACCATAGACAAAATCCCATTATTGCTTGAAGAAGCACTTACTCGCCGGGCGAGAAAATACGTGAAACGGGCACCCTGGAGCGAAAATGTCGTAATCGACGGTCAACTGATAACGGGTCAGAACCCTGCATCAGCTTCAAGCGTTGGTGAAGCTATGGTTAATAAAATTTTAGATTAACGTTAACATTCTGAAATTTGTGTTATTTATGTCTTGTATGTCGACTTTTTAAGCGAATTTTAGATTGTGTTTCTGAAACAATTTTTGTTACCTTAGGACGATAACTTTACTGTCTCGTTTCGCTGTACATTGAGACAAAGCGTCAAGGTAATAATAATGAAAACGAAACCCTGGATCGCTTTGCTTGGTATGTTTACCGTATCATGCGCGTCCACTATCGATGTCAAAGACATTCAGCCTTTGTCGGCTAATGCAACGTATAGCCCCTCATCTGAAGAAACCCTTATCTTCAAACGTTCGGCGCGATTGCATCAGCAGTTCCTCAATAAGGGGCTAATTCATAAAGAAAAATCTGCGAATCAATATTTGCAAAAGTTGGCCGCACAGGTTACTCCCCAGTTCACTCATCCGCAAATATCACTGCAGTTTTTTATCTTAAAAGAAGCGTCTGTGAATGCTTTTGCATTACCCAATGGTAATATTTACGTCAACGCGGGCTTAATTGCCAAATTTGAAAATGACGCCCAGTTAATATCGGTTTTAGCGCATGAAGTTGCGCACGTCACGCAGCGTCATGGGTTGAGAAGTTTAGTTGAAAGAAAAAACACTATCGTTTCTTCGCATGTTGCAGACTTAATGCTGTTCGGTACCGGCTTTGTCTATTACGCAACGCTAAATGAATTATCCCGATTCAGCCGTGATATGGAAAATGAGGCCGATGCAGTTGGCCTGGATTATTTCGCAAAAACCGAACATCCAATCCAGCAAAGTGTGCGGGTTCTAGAGCTTCTTGAAGAGGAAAGTCATGGCAAAGAGGATTTCTCGATTTGGAGTACCCACCCACAAACTCAAACTCGGATCGAAAATCTGTCTAAATTACACAGTAAATATACGGACTCAGATTCGTTAAGCGGTCCAGTATCAAAACCTAATGAACAGGATAATAGCTCCTATTTAGATTTTCGGGCTCCCATCGCCAAAAAAGCCATTCAAATTCGACTCAGATATAAACAATACGAGTTGGCGGAACGAGCGATTAATAATGAATTGCAATTTAATGATGCAGACCCGCACCTTCACTATCTGCTGGGGGAAGTCTATCGCTTGAAAGCCTCGGATAGTGAATCCTATGCGCGGGAACATGCCTGGTTAAATGATATCGATTTAGATGATGCAACGCTGTTTGTTGCATCGTTAAATCAGGATGAAATGTATAGCAAAGCTTCACAACATTATCGCCAGGCTGCAGTTCTTCAAGCTAATTATGCCGATGTGCTTAAAGGTCAAGGTTTGTTAGCTCTGAATCAAGGGGAAAAGGATATGGCAAAAATGTACCTTACCCAATATATACAGTCAGATTCGATTTCGGATCGCCGTTACATTCAATCGTTGTTAAATAATTTATAAGGATAACTATGTTCAACGTATTTAAAAAAATAATAATAGTCGCGGTAGCTCTTTGGGTTACTGGTTGTGCGCAAACCAGTGTTCGTCATCATCAGGATTTTGAAGAAGTAGCGAAAACGGTTTCAACGGTCGTTGTTTTACCTGCAGATGTTGAAGTTGAACTTCTGACATTTGATGGTGAGAATGAAATGCTTGAGGAAAAATCGACGCAAATTCGTAACAGCATTGACGCGATTGCGAAAGCAAAGCTTAAGGAAGAAAACCTTAATGTTATAGAATTTGATTTTGCCACTGAAATTGCGGCCAATGAAGATTTTGCTTACGCAATCACCACAGCCAAAGAAGCCTGGGGCAAAGCTAAAGAAGATATGTACCAAACTGGGTTTGTTGATGAGAAGAAGAAAGCCGAGTTTCAAACAAGTTTTGGTAGCGTATTGAATATCATCGCAGACAAAACCAACGCCGATGCTGTGTTGTTAATGCATTACTCTGGATTCGAAAAATCCGAAGGTTTAATTGCGAAAGATTTAGCATCAAGCGTTTTGGTCGGTGTGCTAACTATGGGTGCTGTCGTGCCTGTTCAGGCTACCTCGGGGTCGTTTATAGACGTCGCGTTAGTGGACGCGAATTCTGGCAAGGTTATTTGGGCCAATCGCAAGCCGGGTGCCACAACCGACGAAGTTCCAGCGTCCGTTGTGTTTAGCGAGCTACCGGATTTAGTTTGGAAATCTGAATTAACCAATACCCCTGAAGTCGCTTCAAAAAATGAAGAGATAAACGCTGACGAAGCGCCTCAAACCCCTTAGACCTAACATCTGTTTGCAGGTTGGTATCGACCAACCTGCAAATCTTAATATTGCCGCTTAAAATTCCCGTTATACTCATGTAAGGCCTTGAACATTACACCTTAGAGTTTTCAGGAGGCATCATGGCTACTCAACATGATATCGTAGAGCAACTTATCGCCGAACATCTTCAGCTTACCCAAAGAGCCGAGCAGGCAATGCTCAATGGTCATCCTCAGGAATGCGAAAACTGCCTTAATCAGGCCGAGCAGGTAAGGGAATATTTAGAAGCAGTAGAGATAGAGCTCGGCCATAGCTAGCCTAATACCAATCACATTAAGTTAGTGCACAACTCAGAGTTAGGGCAGAGGTTCAGTTACCACATAGATTTTATTGATATAGTCATTCTATATTAATGAAA
>NZ_JBHZSG010000002.1:0-16668 GCF_043642205.1 Thalassotalea litorea
TAACTGCTCCTGCGTTATTCTACCTGCATACATCCATGTATTTGTGCATATTCGACATTCACTACATCCCTGTAGCTCTGCGACGTTTAACCATCCATGAAACGTCGCTTTACCGTCCATCCCTGGACATAATCGCTAGGCCGCGTAAATATTAAATATCGGTTGAAGAATCAGAAAATTATAAAGCCCGCTCATTTGAGTGGTCTTTTTGCGTTTAGGTAGCTCATTCTTCGAAATGCTTAGTATTTTGACTCCACCCTAAAACGCAGTAACAACGCGTTTTACTTCCTCCGCGCAGAAAATCATTGACCAACACAGTCATTCCCAGACACTACTGGGAATCTAAAGCAAAAGCAGATCCCCACTTTCGTGAGGATGACGGAACAAAGTGCAAGCTAAAGCTCTAAAGGTGACAAATCGAACTAAAGTTCTCCTAGGGTGACTACCCTTGCCGTCATTCCCAGACACTACTGGGAATCTAAAGCAAAAGCAGATCCCCACTTTCGTGAGGATGACAGAACAAAGTGCAAGCTAAAGCTCTAAAGGTGACAAACACAGCTAAAAACGCTGTGTTAGGGTGACAGCCGCAGCAAACAAGCCTGCGTCTGGTGACAAATCTAACTAAAGTTCTCCTAGGGTGACTACCCTTGCCGTCATTCCCAGACACTACTGGGAATCTAAAGCAAAAGCAGATCCCCACTTTCGTGAGGATGACGGAAGGGCTGAGGATGACGGAGTTGAGTGTGTAGATGACGAAGTTTTCACCTAAAACCTGGCGGAACTAAAGTTTTATCCACCTACGCAGTTGTCACCTAAAAACCTGCTGGAATTAAGGTTTTATCCACCCGCGAAGCCTCCACCTTCGAATCGTTTTTGATTCGACTCCACTCTAAAACGCAGTAACAACGCGTTTTACTTCCTCCGCGCAGAAAATCACTGACCAACACCGTCATTCCCAGACACTACTGGGAATCTAAAGGAAAAGCAGATCCCCACTTTCGTGAGGATGACGGAAGGGGGGAGGGTGACGCGATTTAGTGTGAGTAAGACGGATTCTCACCCAAAAACCTGCCGAAACTAAGGTTTTATCCACCTACGCAGTTGTCACCTAAAAACCTGTCGGAACTAAGGTTTTATCCACCTACGCAGTTGTCACCTAAAAACCTGCCGAGACTAAGGTTTTATCCACCTACGAAGTTGTCACCTAAAAACCTGCTGGAATTAAGGTTTTATCCACCTACGAAGTTGTCACCTAAAAACCTGCCGAGACTAAGGTTTTAACCACCTACGAAGTTGTCACCCAAAAAACTGCTGGAATTAAGGTTTTATCCACCCGCGCAGCATCCCTCTACAACAGTAATCTTTTGGATAAAAGATTACTTAGCCTGCATACTCATCTCTTTATCAACCATATAAATCTGGTACTTGGCACCTTTGAAGTTTTCGTCCCATTGCTCGAATACTTCCTGAGCTTTTTCTTCACTGCCCATATGTTTGCTTAAAGCTTCGTAGAAGGTTTCTTTAGGTCTTTCCATGCCTTTATAGTCGGTATAAGGGATGACTAACCCAATACTGCCTTTACCGCCTATTTGACGTGACCATGACCAGTAATAAGGCCATTTCATCTCTTTTGCATTGTCACTTAGCATTTTCTTACTTTGCTCAATAGCGCCAGCCTTACCAAATTTACCGTGAAACTCGGTCACACCAAAATACATAAATTTGCTACTATCATCGGGCCAGTGGCTGTTTTCCATGTCAAGCTCATAGTAATAATGCTCATAAGAGGCGACGTACTTGCTAACTTTGTCCTGCCAGTGTTGACCAATATTGTTTTTGTTGGCCCATTCTTTATATGTATCCAGATCTCCCCAGGCGACACAGCAGCTTCTGACATAATACTTATTCAAATGCTTGCCAAGTAAAGGGCGATAGGTGTTCCACTGTCGTGGGTCTTCTTTGTCCTGGCGGTACTCAAGATGGTCTTTAAATGCTTCTACAAATTTTTCCTCCATGCCTTCCACTGGCACCATTACCCAAAGCTCAGCGATGTTCGCCGAGGGTTTTTCTTCGGCATTAACGGAAATGGGTAAGCAAAGGGCCAATACAAAAGCAAAAGCAAGGTTATATAGGTGATTTAATCGTTTCATGGCTAGTTCCTAATTAACAGATAATTAGAATTCACAATAACCAAACAGGAGAGAGAATTAACGGGCATTAAACACATGAATCATTGGTTATGTGTATTCAGATGGGTTTATTCTAGCAAAGGATTGATATTTGGCTATTTGAGCAGGTATTTAATACCAATCACATTAAGTTTGTGCACAACTCAGAGTTAGGGCAGAGGTTCAGTTACAACATAGATTTTATTGATATAGTCATTCTATATTAATGAAATATAGGGCCGTAAATGGACCTTAAGATAAACTCCCTGCGGGTGAGTTTTAAAGGCATTTATGTTGCGTTACTGATTTTGACCGATTTTAAGATAATGGAGCGACCATTCTCTGCAATCAAAGCCTTGTCTAAAAGCCTTTATATTCTCACTGAGTGAGCAATAATTTAATGTGATTGGTTATTACTAGGTGTGGTTCATCAACGTTAAAAGGTTCAGGCATCTTGGAAACAATAAAAAAGGAGCTTAGGCTCCTTCTTTATTCAGTGCATCGACGGTGCAGTTAATGGTTACAACCACCTTCACTGTGCACATGGCCATGAGCAATTTCATCTTCTGTTGCCGTTCTGACTTCGAGGATTTCTACGTCAAAGACTAAATCAAGACCCGCTAATGGATGGTTACCATCGACAGTAATGGTATCTTCTTCTACGTCAACAACAATCACCGTTTGCTCACCTTCGTCGGTTTGTGCACGCAATTGCATACCGACATCTAGATTATCGATACCTTGAAATAACTCTTTCGGAACGGTTTGCACAAAGCCATCATGGCGCTCGCCATAAGCTTCTTTCGCTTCCACTTCGACCGTAAATTTATCGCCAACAGCTTTTTCGTGTAAAGCCACTTCCAGGCCTGGGATCAAAAAACCAGAACCTTGAATAAACTCCAGTGGCTGATGATCATATGAACTGTCAATGAGGTTTTTTTCACTATCCATCACGGCGTAGTGCATTTTTACAACGGTGTTTTCAGCAATTTTCATAAGGTTTCCTATTCATTTATTACTTATCATCAAGGTCATAGGGAAGCGGCATTTGCGTCAACACCGTATCGGCTAGATCTTTAATTCTAAAAATATCATTGAGGTCTGTGTCATTGGCTAATACGGCCTGAACGTATAGGCTACCATCATCGGCTTGATACAAGTTAGTCATGTTGCCTCCGCGGCGCCAGTTGTCTCCGAGTTGCTTTTCTAAAAGCGCGCTACTTTCTACAAGGTGTTCCGTTTTACCCTGCAGGGAGAACATGGCTCTTTTGTTTTTCCCCAGATACTTCATACGAGCAACGGTTTCTTGCCCCATGTAACAACCCTTGGTAAAACTGATCCCGTTTATTGCCTGTAGGTTTAGCATTTGCGGGACATATTCTTCAATAGCGGCATTGCTAAGTGTTGGAAAACCATTAATAACATCTAATAGAGTCCAGATAGCGTTATCATACACCGGAATGTTTAATCCTTGCACAAACGTACTCAGCTCATCATCATTACCGACAATAATATAACCGGACTTATGACCATCAAATTTGATAATCGTTAAAGCCTGATACCTGCTTACTGGATGCTCTGAATCTGGCAATGAGGGCAGCAATGGTGAGAGTATTTCGTCAATGTTATCACCAGCTAGAGCGACAGCCTGAACATCAGCAAATTGCAATTCTGCGTTAGCAAATACCGCAAACTTTTTTAATTGTTGCAGTGAGGCTGATGCTGATTCCGGGCTCATTAGCATCATGATTTGCTCGGCATGTTCGAATAATCGAAATGCAGAAAATACTTTTCCTTTTGCATCGCAATGGGCACCAACAAGCAATGACGTCTCGGTGAGAGAATTGACATCACACGTCAATTGCCCCTGCAAATAAGAGCGCCTTTCGTCTCCGGAGACAGAGATCATCGATTGGTTTTGGATGCGACAGGCATAAGCGGCTGGCAATGATTCGAGCGATGGGTGTGAAGAGTCAACTTTCATGAGTATCTGATATGGGGTGCCTTATACTTTCGTTGTTGTAAATAGTGGGGGAAATAATATGAATTTCAACCTATAAACGGGTTTTTATTACGAAAAAGGCATCGAAAACAGGCTTTCACCTAGTCAATTGTCTAAAGTCATTGGTACAATTGTTTTTATCTACGCAATTGAAAATTACAGAGTGAGCAGGATTTATTATGACGTTGGCCAATCACAAAGCAAGAACAAAGTGGGCATGTAGACGGGGAATGTTAGAGTTAGATGTTTTGTTTATGCCTTTCGTTGATGAAGCCTGGGATCACCTCGACGATGAGCAAAAGCAGGTGTTTGAACGATTGCTTGAATGTGACGACCCGGAATTATTCGCCTGGTTTATGGGACATGAAGAGTGCAAAGATGAACAACTCAACGCTATGGTCCAACTCATCCTCAACCGCGTTAAAGTTTAATGTAAGCGAAACACCAAGTCGCATCAAACAGCGGGTTGAACAAATAAGCCTGGCGTTACCCTGTTTTTTGTTAGCATTGCTAAACGGATATTTTTTTCAATCCTGGAACATCGTCTTTGTTATTTTGGTGCTGGCTACATTGTTGTTAACACTAAGCGTTAGCAGAGGCTTTTTTAACAGATTTTCTGATGGGCTCGAGCAGGCATTATTGTCCGCGAAAATATTTTATTGTAATCCGCGTGGGGAATTAAGCCTTTGTGCAACTGAGAAATGGCAAATTCAATCAACAAGTAAAGTCGTACCTTGGGGGTGTTGTATATCATTGAGATCATTAACCCCCTCATTTACAGAGCCGTTAGAACGAAATGTTTGGATATACTCAGATATGTTGCCAGACGATGAATATAAAAGCTTGTGTCGTATTGTAAACGCGTGCGCGTATCAATATACCCAGAGTACTCAGCAGTAAAAGGTTGACTGTATGAGCTTTATCTAGATAGCTAAACTTAGAAAGCTATTGCCTGATAGCTATTGCTTGTGAGCTTGCCCTCGGTCTCAGCGCTGAGCCGCGCAAAAGCTTAATGGAATTGCGATAAAGCGTTATTCACTCGCCTTTAGGTATCTTTAATCGGCGTTAATATTGTTGCGCTGCCATGGTTTAACGTTTCCGGATAATCTAACGTATAGTGCAGGCCTCGGCTTTCTTTTCTTTCCATTGCACTTAAAATGATGAGTTCTGCAACTTGCACCAGGTTTCTTAGCTCAAGCAAATTATTGCTCACTTTAAAGTGACGATAATATTCCTGAATTTCCGATTGTAATAAATTCACCCGGTTTAACGCTCGTTTAAGTCGCTTATCGGTTCGGACAATTCCGACGTAATCCCACATAAACAACCGTAGCTCATGCCAGTTATGCTGAATGACAACTTCTTCATCCGAATTGGTTACCCGACTTTCATCCCAGGCAGGTATTTGAATAATATCTGCGCCAGTTTGAAGATTATCCGCAATATGCTCTGCAGCGGCACGGGCGAAAACAATACATTCAAGCAACGAATTGCTTGCCATTCGGTTCGCGCCATGTAAACCGGTATAAGACACTTCACCAATTGCATAAAGGTTATTAATATCGGTTTGACCATGGCGATTGATCATTACGCCGCCACAAGTGTAGTGTGCAGCCGGTACAATAGGCAGGGGCTGGCGTGTCATATCCATGCCAAGTTTTGAGGTTTTCTCATAAATGGTAGGGAAATGCTGTTTAATAAACGTTGCGGATTTATGACTGATATCCAGATACATGCAGTCAGCACCCAGGCGTTTCATTTCATAATCAATAGCACGGGCGACAACATCGCGCGGCGCAAGTTCGGCTCTTTGATCAAATTCAGGCATAAATCGACTGCCGTCTGGACGACGTAAAATGGCACCTTCACCGCGCAAGGCTTCCGTCAGCAAAAAGGTTCCTGCCTGTGGGTGATATAAACAGGTTGGATGGAATTGATTAAATTCCATGTTGGCAACCCGGCACCCAGCACGCCATGCCATGGCAATACCGTCGCCACTGGCCACATCTGGATTCGATGTGTACTGATAAACTTTACTGGCGCCACCGGTGGCAAGAATAACTTTTTTAGCATGGATTGCTTCGACTTTTTCGACATTTCGATTCCAGACGTATGCACCAATGCATTCTTGTTCATTTTTGTTGTTTGTCGCCGATTGCGTGATCAGATCGATGGCATTGCATCGTTCAAAAATTCGGATTCGCGAGTGTCGTTGAGCACGTTCCACTAATGTGGTTTGGACGGCATGACCGGTAGCATCGGCAGCATGAAGGATGCGTCTGTGACTATGGCCTCCTTCACGAGTTAAATGGAATTCAGTATCGCCACTGGCAGATTGACGTTGATCAAATTGAACCCCTTGATCAATTAACCACTGCATTGACGCTTTGGCCTGCTCGGCGGTGAACCGAACCATAGCTTCGTCACAAATCCCGCCACCTGCGATTAAGGTATCCTGAACGTGGGCATCGACGGAATCTTTTTCATCAAATACGGCGGCAATCCCGCCTTGGGCATAATAGGTAGAACCTTCGTGAATGGGGCCTTTACTTAATAGGATCACATCGGCTAATTGTGCCAGGTTTAATGCCAGAGTCAGGCCTGCGGCGCCACTTCCGATTATCAGAACGTCGCAGTTGTGTTGTTGATTCATTGTCGCAAGTAATATTATGATGACGGACAGGTTTCGAATTTTAACGTAAAATCAGTGGAATACCAATTGCTAGCAGCTTGTCGGCCGTTAATTTACAGCTAAAATTGATGTTGTAGCGATTTTTTTTAGTTCTCAATAATATTTTGCGAACTTTTTACGTTCATCGCAGTCATAACTGATGTGTTTGCTAAGAGCTGAGTTGTTATCACCAAATCAATAAAGCGGTGATATAAGAAAGTATATAGGGGAATTAGCTCTGATGAGCGAACAGAATGTTGACCAGATGTTGGTCAAACAGGTACAGAACGGAGATAAAAACGCTTTTAATTTGTTGGTACAAAAATATCAACAAAAAGTGATGAATCTGGTTTCAAGATATGTGAAGAACCAGGCGGATGTCGCCGATGTTACCCAAGAAGCTTTTATCAAGGCGTATCGGGCAATTGGTAACTTTCGCAGTGAAAGCGCTTTTTATACCTGGCTGTACCGCATTGCGGTGAATACCGCCAAGAATCATCTGTTAGCAGGAAGTCGTAAACCGCCGGGATCGGATATCGAGGTGGAAGATGCTCAGATGTATGATAGCGGTGATGCTCTACGGGAAAATGCTTCACCAGAGAGGATGATTTTAACGGATGAAATTCGCCAATTGATTTTTACGACCATCGAGCAGTTACCAGAGGAATTGCGTACAGCGATTAATCTGCGAGAACTGGATGGGTTAAGTTATGAGGAAATAGCCAATATAATGGAGTGTCCGGTCGGTACAGTAAGATCACGTATTTTTCGTGCCCGGGATGCGGTAGATAAGAAAATTAAACCATTATTGCAGCGCTAATTGTGAGTTAAATTATGAGTAACAAAAATAGTGAATCGATATCCGCATTTCTGGATTCCTACGAAGCCGAAGGATTGTCTGTAGATGATCTCAAGCAAGATCAGCAGCAATTAGATACCTGGGGCAGGTACCACATGATTGGTGATGTGATGCGAGGAGAAGCCGGAAGCTTTATCATGCCGGATTTGGCAAATAATATTGCCGTCGCCATTGCTGCCGAGCCTACGGTGTTAGCACCTCAAAAAACGCCGTCTTTGGCTAATAAGGTGAAGGCGAAAGTCGTGCAGTTTGCGAAACCTGCGGGTCAATTTGCCATAGCCGCATCGGCTGCCGGTTTGATGGTGTTAGGTGTACAACAGGCCAATGTTGTCGATGATGTGCCTTTGGTTCCGACTCAGGTCTTTCAACCCATGCCCTTTGGTGGTGTTGCTGATCCCGTCAGTTACAATTATGAACAGCCTAGTATCACGCAACAAAAGCAAGATTTAATAAAGCGTCAGCAGAAACTTCAGGCAATTTTACTTGATCATCAAAAACAGATTAAGCTACAAGCCAATACAAATCAGCCTAAATCAGACCAGGAACAACCTGAAAAATAATGAAGTTAGCATTTATCTTGATTGTATCGGCATGCCTGAGTGTGCCGGTATTTGCCCAGCAGTCCTCGGGAGAAGAGTTATCTTCTGAAGAAAACCTTCCACAACAGGCTCCCGCGTTAGAACAATCTATCAAGCCGCAACCGACCGCAAAACAGTGGCTGCAACGACTATCCAATTCATTACGACAATTAAATTTCGATACCTCATTTGTCGTGGTCCGTAACAATCGCGCAGAACCTTATCGTTGGTTACATGGTATTGAAAACGGCCGTGAACTTGAATTAATTTCATTGCTTAATGGCCCCCGAAAAGAGGCCGTTAGGGTAGATAATACGGTTAGTTATTTTGAGTCTAATCAACAGCCTTATTCGGTTAACACCAACAGCATTAGCGGCCCCATTCCCCGGGCGTTCACTTCAGATATTGAAAAGATTTATCAAAGTTATGATTTGGTTGAAGTCGGAAAAAGCCGAATTCTTGGCCGCCCAGCACAGTTGATTCGTCTGGTTAGTAAGGACAAACAACGCTTTGGTTATTGGGTATGGTTGGATATCGAAAGTGGTCTATTGCTGAAAGCGGCAATTATCAATAACGAGGGTGAGTTGCTGGAACAAATACAGTTCACTCACCTGACAATCAGCGAAAAGTCTAATGACATGCTGCAGCAATTGCTTGAAGCCGAGTTGCCGAATACCCATGATAATCCATCGGAAGTCACTCAGGCCCAGCTAAAATGGCGCGTAAACTGGTTACCTAATGGCTTTGATATGTTAGAGTCCAATCAACATTTTGTGGAAACGATTAACCTTCCTGTTGATTTTTTGTTGTTCAATGATGGTTTAGTCGACGTTTCAGTGTATGTGAGTACAACCGATGAGGCGCCGCGTAAATCTTCGATTAACCAAACCGGTGCAACGGTTCTGCTTTCACAAATTCGTGAAGGTTACGAAATCAATATCGTTGGCAAAGTACCAGCCCAGACAGCGAACGCAATCGCGGACTCCATAACGTTTAATTAAACACGGTTTAGGAAAAATGTTAACTACGTTAACGGGTGGATAAAACCTTTGTGCCGGCAGGTTTTTAGGTGACAACTGCGTAGGTGGAAAAAACCTTAGTGGCGGCAGGTTTTTGGGTGACAATCCGTCATCTTCACAGCCTACTCATCATATACAAACCCAAGTCTGTCTCCTTACACTCAACTCCGTCATCCTCAGCCTTAACCTCGTCATCCTCACGAAAGTGGGGATCTGCTTTTGCATTAGATTCCCAGTAGTGTCTGGGAATGACGGGAAGGGTAGTCACCCCGGGACGACTTCAATTGTAAAAGCCAGTCAACCTGAAAGGCCCCAGCGTTATCCTCACGAAAGTGGGGATCTGCTTTTGCATTAGATTCCCAGTAGTATCTGGGAATGACGGAATGGGTAGTCACCCTCAACTCCGTCATCCCCACCCTAATCCCGGTCATCCTTAAACTCAACTCCGTCATCCTCAGCCTTAACCTCGTCATCCTCACGAAAGTGGGGATCTGCTTTTGCGTTAGATTCCCAGTAGTATCTGGGAATGACGGGAAGTGTAGTCACCCCGGGACGACTTCAATTGTAAAAGCCAGTCAACCTGAAAGGCCCCAGCGTCATCCTCACGAAAGTGGGGATCTGCTTTGCATTAGATTCCCAGTAGTATCTGGGAATGACGGGGAGGGTAGTCAACCGAGGAGAACTTCAGTTCGATTTGTCACCAGGCGCAGTGTTGTTTGCTGTGGCTGTCACCCTGACGTATTCGCCTCTCACCTAACACCACCTCGTTGGCGTTGTTTTCAACGCCGCTAGAACTTTAGCGCCCAAACAAGGTACAATTCCCTTATCATTCACCTAAAATCACTTTTGAACCTTTATGATTGAAGAAACTGCCCGCGTAACCCGCGTTGAAGGCAACCAGGTCGATGTCGAAAGCGTGGTGAAATCCGGATGTTCAAGCTGCCAGCAAATCGATACCTGTGGTAGTGGCCAGGTTGCAAAGGGCTTGGGCGTCAGACATATGAAACTGACTTTAACAACCGAGCTTGAGTTACTCGTTGGCGACGAAGTTGTCATCGCATTGCCTCAAAGTCAGCTACTGTCAGCGGCGTTGCAAGTCTATATATTGCCGCTTATCGGCTTAATAGCCGCGGGAGCCTTTGGCCAGTTTTTCTTGGTCCAGCAATGGGCGTTGCATGAATTGTCTGCATTGGCTCTGGCCGTTATTGGCGGGGTAAGCGGATTTTATTTAGCGCGCTTCATGCAACAGCAACCCAAAAGAAAGCAGGCGCTTGAGGTTAAGATCTTAAGAAAATGCGATAAAAGTTCCGACCCACGGGCAATCCCGGTCAATATCCGTAACTAAAGATAGCCCCGGCGCTTTAAATTAGCTAAAATCACGCCATTATTGATTTTTATTGCAACCTAGTATTTTCCTCCTATGAAGCATATCCGAAATTTTTCTATCATTGCTCACATCGACCACGGTAAATCGACTTTGTCGGATCGCCTGATACAGCATTGCGGCGGCCTGGCTGATCGTGAAATGGAATCACAGGTTCTCGATTCCATGGATTTGGAGCGTGAGCGTGGTATCACGATCAAGGCTCAAAGCGTTACTTTGGATTACAAAGCCAAAGATGGCGAAACCTATCAGTTAAACTTTATCGATACGCCGGGTCACGTAGATTTTTCTTATGAGGTTTCTCGCTCCCTTGCTGCCTGTGAAGGTGCGTTGCTTGTGGTTGACGCCGGGCAAGGTGTTGAAGCCCAGACGCTGGCCAACTGCTATACCGCGATTGAGATGGATTTGGAAGTTGTGCCAATCCTGAACAAGATTGATTTACCACAAGCAGATCCAGATCGCGTATGTGAAGAAATTGAAGACATTATTGGTATTGACGCAACAGATGCGGTTCGATGCTCTGCTAAAACCGGTATTGGCATTGAAGATGTGCTGGAAAGTATCGTCGCCAATATTCCTCCACCAGAAGGCGAGCCGGAAGAAAAGCTGCAAGCGTTAATCATCGATTCCTGGTTTGATAATTATCAGGGCGTTGTTTCGTTAGTACGTGTTGTGCATGGTGAAATTAAAGCCGGCGATAAGATGACGGTAATGTCTACCGGACAGAATCATATCATCGATAAAGTCGGTATTTTCACGCCGAAACAAACCGATACCGGTGTTCTGAAGACCGGCGAGGTTGGCTTTGTAATCGCTGGCATCAAGGAAATTCATGGTGCCCCTGTTGGTGATACATTAACCATGACTCGCAATCCTGCAGCACAAGCACTTCCCGGTTTCCAGAAAGTGAAACCTCAGGTTTATGCTGGTATTTTCCCAATCAGTTCCGATGATTTTGAAAACTTCCGAGATGCGCTGAATAAACTAAGCTTAAATGATGCGTCTTTATTCTTTGAACCTGAGTCTTCAGGGGCATTAGGATTTGGTTTCCGTTGTGGCTTCTTAGGTATGCTGCACATGGAAATCATCCAGGAGCGGTTAGCACGCGAATATGATCTGGATTTGATCACCACGGCGCCAACGGTAAATTATGAAGTATTGCGTACTGATGGTACGGTATTAAAAATAGATAATCCGTCGGATTTACCGGCGGTTAACGAAATCTCTGAAATTCGAGAGCCGATTGTTGAAGCTCATATTCTGGTACCGCAGGAACACTTAGGTAACGTGATTACCTTATGTATCGAGAAACGTGGTGTGCAGAAAAACATGACCTATCATGGTAATCAGGTCGCCGTTGTTTATGAGTTACCGATGGCGGAAGTTGTTATGGACTTTTTCGATAAGTTGAAATCTACATCACGAGGCTATGCGTCGTTAGATTATAACTTTGTGCGCTTTGAAGCCTCCGACATGGTGCGTACTGATGTCTTGATCAATGGTGATAGAGTCGATGCGCTAGCGATGATCACTCATCGTTCGAATTCCGTCTCGCGTGGTCGTCAACTTGTTGATAAGTTGAAGGAATTAATCCACAGGCAAATGTTTGATGTTGCCATTCAAGCGGCAATTGGCAACAATGTTATTGCTCGGACAACAGTGAAACAACTGCGCAAGAACGTAATCGCCAAATGTTACGGTGGTGACGTCAGCCGTAAGAAGAAACTCTTACAAAAACAAAAAGAAGGTAAAAAACGGATGAAACAGGTCGGTAGTGTTGAAGTACCTCAGGAAGCGTTTTTGGCCGTTTTAAAATTAGGAAAATAACAGGCTATGGCAATGTACTTTTCATTGATTTTGGTGGTTGCAACATTAATTACCGGGACCGTTTGGTTGCTTGATAAATTTGTGTTTGCACCCAAACGTCAATTAAACCTCGCGGCAACGCAGGCCCAATGCGCGCAACCATTGAGTGAAGAAGCTGAGCGGAAAATTACCGAACCGAATGGTCTGGTTGAAACATCGGTACAAATTTTTCCGGTCATCGCTTTTGTCATGGTACTTCGTTCGTTTATTTACGAACCTTTCCAGATCCCCAGCGGCTCGATGATGCCGAACCTGTTTGATGGTGACTTCATTCTGGTAAACAAATTTAACTATGGGCTAAGAGAGCCCGTAACCCGTACCAAATTTTGGGAAAATGGCGCGCCCGAGCGTGGTGATGTGGTGGTCTTCAAATACCCGGAAGATGAACGTGTCGATTTCATCAAGCGCGTTATTGGTGTTCCAGGTGATGTGGTGATTTACCGTAACAAAACCTTGTATATCAAGCCTGCTTGCGCGGAGCAATCTACCGATTGCCCAGGCGCTGATAAAGTCATGAATGACTTTATCGCTACGGGCGAATATTTCCAGATGGATATGCCGATGACCCGTTACAATGAAAAACTGCCGGGTCGAGATCATGAAATTTTGGTGAATAACAATACCTATCAGCAGACCCGTCGTTTTCATAATCAACCCGGTACCGTTCGTGGTGAATGGGTGGTTCCAGAAGGTCAATATTTCGTGATGGGAGATAACCGCGATAATTCTCAGGACAGCCGTTTCTGGGGGTTTGTGCCGGAAGATAACCTGGTCGGTGAAGCTGTTGCTATCTGGATGAGTTTTGACTTTGAGCGCACGCCAGACAGCTGGCTACCAACATGGGTACCAACCGGTGTTCGCTTTGAGCGCATTGGTGGAATTAATTAATTGACTGGTATTGATAAGATTAAACAACTGAGTAATCGCTTAGGTTATCAATTTAATGATCCTGGACTACTGGTTCAGGCGCTAACGCACCGTAGTGCCAAAGGGAAGAACAATGAACGTCTGGAATTTCTGGGCGATTCAATCTTAGGCTATATCATTGCCAATGAACTGTATCGCAGGTTTCCGGATGCCTCAGAAGGTGAACTAACCCGGATGCGTTCCAGCCTGGTCAGGGGTGTCACCCTGGCTGAAATTGCCCGTGACTTTAATTTGGGTGACTATTTGCTGATGGGGCCGGGCGAGTTAAAAAGTGGCGGTTTCAGACGTGAATCGATATTGGAAGATGCCATAGAAGCCATTATTGGCGCCGTATATCTGGACTCCGATCTTAGTTGTTGTCAATCTCTGGTAAACAAATGGTTCAGTCAACGGCTCGACCAGATACGACCGGGAAAAGCCCAAAAAGATCCGAAAACCCGTTTACAGGAATACCTTCAGGGAAGACAGTTACCGTTACCGACCTACGAAGTGATCAATACCACAGGACAATCCCATAATCAGGAATTTACTGTAAGTTGTCTGGTCTCTGGTGTAGAACAAAAGATTGTTAGTAAAGGCAATTCACGACGCAAAGCTGAACAAGCAGCGGCAAAGCAAGCCTTGGAGTTTCTCAATGTCTGAACAAACCCGCCATTGTGGCCTGGTCGCATTAGTTGGCCGGCCAAATGTTGGTAAATCTACACTACTGAATGCGCTTTTAGGGCAAAAAGTCAGTATAACGTCCCGCAAACCACAAACCACTCGTCATCGTATCCTTGGCATTCTAAGCGAAGATAACAGGCAAGCCGTGTTGGTGGATACGCCAGGTTTACATTCGGATGAAAAGCGCGCGATAAACCGCTTAATGAACCGGGCAGCCAGTAGTTCGATTGCCGAAGTTGAGCTTATTGTATTTTTAGTCGAAGGTACTCATTGGACTGACGATGATCAACTGGTACTCAATAAAGTCAAAAAAAGTGGCAGACCGGTGATCCTGGCGATCAATAAAAGTGATAACGTCCAGGATAAGGAAGAGCTATTGCCGCATCTGCAAATCTTGGGTCAGTTGCACGATTTTCAGGATATTATTCCAATCAGTGCCACTAAGGGAGATAACGTCGATCAAATTCGCCAACGCTGCCTTGATGCGTTGCCCGAAGGCGACTTCTGGTTTCCTGAAGATTACATCACCGATCGTTCCTCGCGGTTTATGGCCTCGGAAATTATTCGTGAAAAATTGATGCGCTTTACTGGGGATGAACTGCCGTATTCAACCACCGTCGAAATTGAACAGTTTAAAATTGATCAAAGCGGCATTGTTCACATCAATGCATTGATTCTGGTTGAGCGTAATTCACAAAAGCGGATGGTCATTGGCAATAAAGGTGAGAAGCTAAAAGTCATAGGCCGTGAAGCTCGCCGTGATATTGAAAACCTACTGCAACGTCAGGTATTTCTTGAAACCTGGGTTAAGGTTAAATCCGGATGGGCCGATGACGAGCGAGCCCTGCGTAGTTTAGGGTACGGTGACGATTACTCGGGATAGGCATGAACAGGGATAGGGAACTGGCGTTACAGACCGTATATTTGCTGCATTCGAGGCCTTATCGAGAAAATAGCTTATTGCTAAATTTATTGTCAAAGGAACTCGGGCATATTAGTGCTATTGCCCACGCTGGCAGCAGTCGCAAGAATAGTAAACGCGCTCAGTTACAACCCTTTTCAACATTGCAGGTTGAGCTAAAAGGTAAAGGCTCTTTGCCGACGCTGACGCAAATCGAAAAAGCACAATTACCGTTACCTTTGTCAAGGCAATTTCTCTACAGTGGATTTTATCTTAATGAGTTGTGTGTTCGTCTTCTGCCTCAGGATATAAGCTGTGAGCCTCTGTTTTCTCACTACCACCAAGCCCTTCTTAATCTTGAACAACAAGCGCCCATTGAACCTATCTTAAGAAGCTTTGAGTTTGCTTTACTTGAAGAACTTGGTCTTGGTATCGATTTTTCAGTACTGGATGACGGGCATCAGGTTCAGGAGACAAGTCCGCAGTTTTGGTATTACCTGCCTGAGCAGGGACTGGTTGCCGCGGATTATGATCGTAATCTCAATAAATTGGCTACCAGTCATTTACTGGCAATAAGGGATGGAAATTTACAGGATCCAGACGTACTATTGACCTGTAAAACGCTGATGAGGCAAGTATTTAAACCTTTATTGGGGCATCGCCCACTGCAAAGCCGTAAACTGTTTGCTTATAGCAAATAGTCATTTTTAGTTTTTTAGAGTAGTCGTTAAACCATGAAAGATATATTACTGGGTGTAAACGTTGATCATATTGCCACGCTGCGTCAGGCTCGTGGTACTAGCTATCCCGATCCGGTGCATGCTGCATCAGTTGCAGAACATGCCGGCGCCGATGGCATAACCATTCATCTGCGTGAAGACAGACGTCATATCAACGATCGTGATGTGGAAGTGATGGCCAGAACGTTACAAACCCGAATGAATCTGGAAATGGCGGTTACCGATGAAATGCTGACAATTGCCGCGCAGATTAAACCCAAATTTTGTTGTCTTGTCCCTGAAAAACGGGAGGAGTTGACGACGGAAGGCGGGCTTGATGTGGCAGGTCAATTGCTGAAAGTCAGTGACGCGGTTCAACGGCTGCATAGCCACGGCACGACAGTGAGCTTATTTATTGATGCCGACATTGCACAAATCGATGCGGCTAAGGCAACAGGTGCAGCGTTTATCGAAATCCATACTGGCCAGTATGCTGAAGCTCAAACCGAGACGGAAATGCATGAAGAACTGGCACGTTTAATCAAAGGGATTGAATATGCCGACTCGATTGGACTAAAGGTCAATGCCGGGCATGGATTACATTACTTCAATGTAAAACCGATTGCGGCGATACCGCAAATCATCGAGTTGAATATTGGCCACGCTATTATCGCCCGGGCTGCCATTGATGGCCTGGACAAAGCGGTCCGTGATATGAAGCAGCTGATGCTTGATGCCAGAGCTATGAAGCTTGACCCGTTTAAAGCGGCGAGTGGGCACTAAACTCAAAACGCGACGCGTTTTGAAGGTGGAATTGAAACAGAATACGTTTCAAAGGTGGAATTGAAACAGAATACGTTTCAAAGGTGGAATTGAAACAGAATACGTTTCAAAGGTGGAATTGAAACAGA
>NZ_JBHZSG010000002.1:16768-17937 GCF_043642205.1 Thalassotalea litorea
ATACGTTTCAAAGGTGGAGTCGAAACAGAATACGTTTCAAAGGTGGAGTCGAATCAAAAGTGATTCGAGGGTGGAGTTTCAGCAGAGCTGAAATGGTTTTAACCAGGAATGGTTTAGATGCCGAAAATGCACAAGTACATGGATGTATGCAGGTAGAATAACGCACAAATACATGGATGTATGCAGGTAGAATAACGCAGGAGCAGTTATCGAGGAGCAGTTATCGAGGGGCAATTTTCGGTGGAGTCGAGACTATTCGCCTCGAGGTAGCTTTTCGTCAGCCTGTGCAAAAGCGAGATCCCGGCCTTGACTCAGGCATCCATGCTTCGTTCTACCTCCTACATCCTGTAGTCGTACGCCAGGATGACGAGGAAAGAGACGGTTCGTTGTCATAGCGTTAGCCGTCACCTAAAAACCGCAAGCGGAGCAGGTTTTATCCACCTTCGTCAGAGTCCACCATAAAATAGACGCAGTGGAATATTTTACTCCACCTTATGACTTAAGGAGCTTTTATGTCAGTCGTTGGCATAGGTAATGATTTATTAGAGATTGCCCGGATTGTGAATATGCCGCCAAGGGCATGTGAAAAGCTTTCGATGCGAATTCTGACGAAATCGGAGCTGCAGATATACGCGCAGCATAATTATCCGCAACGATTTCTGGCAAAACGCTGGGCCGCCAAAGAAGCCGCTGCTAAGGCACTTGGAACGGGGATTGCCAATGGGGTATCGTTTCAGCACATAGAAATATCCAATCTTGATAATGGTCAGCCACGACTATCGTTTAGCGGCCGGGCATTAGAAATTGCCGAACAGCTCAATGCCCGTAGCTTTCATATCAGCCTGTCTGATGAAGAGCATTATGCAATGGCGTTTGTGGTGTTGAGCGAATAGATACCGGCCTCGAGATCCCTATCGCGGAACGGAATATCTCGACAGGTGACAAACGCAGTAAACGAACTGCGTCAAGGTGGCATTCCGCATTAGAAATTCAAATAGGTGCGAGTGCGAACTAAAGCTCTATTCGGGGGCTACCCTTCCCGTCATTCCCAGACACTACTGGGAAACTAAAACAACAGCAGATCCCCACTTCCGTGAGGATGACGAAAGGGCGTGAGGATGACTATATTACCGTCATTCCCAGACACTACTGGGAATCTAAGGCAACAG
>NZ_JBHZSG010000002.1:18037-155120 GCF_043642205.1 Thalassotalea litorea
GACTATATTACCGTCATTCCCAGACACTACTGGGAATCTAAGGCAACAGCAGATCCCCACTTCCGTGAGGATGACGAAAGGGCGTGAGGATGACTACATTACCGTCATTCCCAGACACTACTGGGAATCTAAGGCAACAGCAGCTCCCCACTTCCGTGAGGATGACGAAAGGGCGTGAGGATGACGATGTTTATTGTAAGGATGACTACATTACCGTCATTCCCAGACACTACTGGGAATCTAAGGCAACAGCAGATCCCCACTTTCGTGAGGATGACGAAAGGGCGTGAGAATGACTATATTCCCGTCATTCCCAGACACTACTGGGAATCTAAAACAACAGCAGATCCCCACTTCCGTGAGGATGACGAAAGGGCGTGAGGATGACGATGTTTATTGTAAGGGTGACTAACCTTTCCGTCATTCCCAGATACTACTGGGAATCCAAGGAAACAGCAGATCCTCACTTTCGTGAGAATGACGAAAGGGCATGAGGAGGACGAAAGGGCATGAGGATGACGAAAGGGCGTGGGGATGACGAAAGGGCGTGAGGATAACGGAAGGAGTAAGACGAGCGAAAACTCTCCCTGGATGGCGGCGGAACCGTGCCGGCTTGACTGGCCTTTTGCCACGAAGTTGTCACCTAAAAACCTGCCGGAACTAAGGTTTTATCCACCCGAAGCAGTCCTCCACCCAAAGCGCGCGTAGCTAACGGTGCGTTTTATCCACCCGCGTAGCATACCTCTACAACAGCGGATATGCAGCCGCGTCACCGCTAAGACTCACCACCAAGACTCCGTCCCATCTCTTCACTCGCTGTGATCAGCTTATCGATTTCATCGAACATTTCCAGGAGTTCTGGCTCAATACTTTCGATGTCATGATCGCTTAACTGGGTTTCAATTTCCCGGCAGACTTTTTCAAGTCGAGGCACGCCGTTGTAACAACAGGCCCCATTGAGTTTGTGAATGGCTTGCACAAAGCTGGGTTGATCTTTGTTGTCTATGTGTTGTTGCAGTGCCGCTTTGGTATCGGGTAATGACTTGAGTAACATCGACAGCATTTCTTTGGCTAGCTCAGGGCGATTGCCTGAACGCTCGATTGCCAAAGACCAGTCAATGATGCCTTTAAATTTACTGATCGGGAATGTTTCCTGAGGAGCCACCTGTGGACGACTGTAAACCGGCGCTGGTTCTGACATCCCATGCTCATACAAATAGTGTTTTAGCAAGGTTTCATCGATAGGTTTGGTCATGTAGCCAAAAAAGCCTTTCTCCAGCATTTTGTCCTTTTCACCCTGCAGGGCATGGGCCGTTACCGCAACCACCGGGGTATCGCTATTTAATGTCGTTAAACGGATTTTTTCCATGGCGGTGATGCCATCCATAATTGGCATCTGGATATCCATGAAAATAAAAGCGAAACGTTCTTTGCTAGCTAAATCAAGCGCTTCTTTACCATGGCTGGCCGTCACCACGGTTTCGACAAGTTCAGATAACAGAGTATCAATGAGCTTTAAGTTTGCTTCGTTGTCATCGACCGCCAGCACTTTTATGCCAAGCTTTTTATGGGGTAACGCGATTGGCGACGATAAAGCGGTGATTTTGTCATCTTTTGAAATCAGCTGCGCCAGTTTATTGCCTAGATAGGGTTTGCTAAAACAGTTTTTCGCCCCGGCGGAAATAAACGCCTCCGAGAGGTTAGCTGAGTTGGAATTGACCGCAACGTAAATCGCTGGAATATGTTGACTCAGGCTTTGAATAAGCTTGCTGGAGTCATCGATTTTCGATTCGTTGATATGTACCGAAACAATTGCCATATCGAAAGCATGTTGTTGGCTTTGTGCCAATAAATCTTCAAAGCTCGATGCGGTAGTGGTTTCCATCTTCCAGTACTTTAATAATTCTTCGACCGCAAGGCGGCAATGGGGCAGGGGATCATAGATGATGACCTGTTTGCCTTTTAAATCGCTCGGGTAGGGTTTGGTGTCCAGTGGTAGCGGATTCAATTGGCACTGCCACTCAAACCAGAATGTCGTTCCCTGCTCGGCTTTACTTTCAAATCGAATATCGCCGTGCATTTCCTGGGCAAGTCTTTTGGATATAACCAGGCCTAAACCCGTGCCACCATACATCCGGGTAATGCTATTGTCCGCCTGACCAAATGCTTCGAACAGGTTTTCCTGCTGCTGCGAGCTAATACCGATACCGGTATCTTTAACGGCGACAACTAACTGAATATTTGAGTCTTCGAGGATCTTATAATCGATATCGATTTCAACTGAGCCAGAATCCGTGAATTTAATGGCATTGCCCACCAGGTTGGTAAGTACTTGCTGAATGCGCATAGCATCCCCAATTAATGAATCAGGCAAGCTCGGATTTATGCGCAACGATAAATCGAGACTTTTCTCGTTCGCCGCTGGCGCCAGAAGCGTTAAGGTTTCTTCAAGCGTTGCATTAAATGCAAATGGAATGTTTTCAATAACCAGGCGATTTGAATCCAGTTTAGAGAAGTCGAGAATATCATTAATAATGGTCAACAGACCATTTGCAGAACGCTCAATGGTGCTAAGATAATCCCGTTGGGTATTGGATAGCGGAGTCTTTAACACTTGTCGGGTAAAGCCAATGACACCGTTTAACGGAGTTCGTAATTCATGACTCATATTTGCCAGGAACTCGGATTTCACCCGGCTTGCCTCCTGAGCTCGGCGTTTTGCCATGTCTAGCTCGACGTTTTGAATTTCAAATTGTTCCAGGCTTTCTCTCAAATCGGTGGTGGCTTGGTCTATATTGCGGTCAAGATCGTTGTGATAGTCCCGCAGTGAAAAGAATAAAATATTGAGACCCTTGCGCAGTTCCTCTAATTCGCCTTTGTAATACGCATCGATTTGCGTGTCGTATAAACCATTGCGCATTCGGTCGATTGCCAGGTTCATTTGCTGCACGGGGATCGCGATGCGATTGATTAGACGGTTGGCAAATACCCCGGATAATAAAACCGACATCAGAATAATCAAAAATGAGACGATATACAGGCTTTGCTCATGCATGGTAATGTCAGTGCGATCAACCACAAGCAACAAATAACCCATCAACTGAGTTTCGCGCTGACCATCTACGGTGTACTGATTAAAGGTTATTGGCGACGAATACAGATAATAATCTTCAAACGCGACAAATTGAGTGTTGGCCAAATTGGCTCGAATTTCCTCAGTCAGTAATACACTGGCGTCTACGTCCTGGCGACTGGTTGCAATGGTTTCGAGTCGTTCATTTAAAATCAGCATGTTATCCAGCAAATCATTTTGATTTACCTGCAAATCTTTGAGCAATTCGTCCAGAAACCTCACGTTACTATTTCTCAGTCCGGATTGAGCGCTGATTTTTAAAGGTTGAGAGATAGCTTTAACTCGATAAAACAGGCTAGCTTCCAGATCAGAAATCCGAGAGAACGTAAAAAAGCCAGCCAAGCTCAGGCCAATCACTGTGGTTGGCAAGATGGTCAGTAATATCACCCAATCGCGTAGACTGATTTTAAACATAAGGACACAGAAACCGTGTTAGAATTGTTTTTGTTTGCACTACTTCCATCATGGCATAACTAACGGAAAAGATGAAGTCGAAACAAAGGTTTGAAGGCGGGAGCGAAACAAAGAACGTTTCGAAGGTGGAGTCGAAACAAAAAACGTTTCGAAGGTGGAGTCGAAACAAAGAACGTTTCGAAGGTGGAGTTACAGCGAAGCTGTAAAGAAAACTTTTCCCCACCTAAAACACGACGCAGGGAGTGGTTTTATCCACCCTCGTTAGACGCCACCCAAAACACGACACTGGGAGTGTGTAGTGGCATAGTGATTTTGGCCACCCTCGCAAGATTCCACCCATAATATAACGCAGTGGAACATTTTTTCCCTCTTTCGCTGGCGTTAACCGTTAAAAGAAAGCCAGTTATACAGGAATTTTATGGTTAAAATTTTTAAAGCTCAAAAGCGACAATCTGTTTCTGGGCAAAAACTTGAATTGGATATTCTCCGCTTTGATATTAATGGTGATGGTGTCGCGCGTCACGGCAAAAAGTCGGTGTTTGTGTCAGGAGCACTGCCGGGGGAAAAAGTTCAGGTCAGAGTGACTACTGAGCACGCCAAATATCTCCGGGCTCAGGCGCTCAATGTAGCAAAACCACATGCCCAAAGAGTTACGCCTCAGTGCGCGCATTTTTATCAGTGCGGAGGCTGTGACTTCCAGCATATGGATAGAGAACTGGAACTGGAAGTTAAGAAGTACAAAATTGACGAGGTGTTTAAGCGTAACGCCGGCATTGAAAACCTACCCTGGCAACCGCCTTTAACGGCAGAATCCTGGCATTATCGACGAAAAGCACGTATCGGCGTCCAGTATAATCGCCTGAACGAACCCTTGGTTGGCTTTCGGCAAAAAAATGCGAGTCATATAACTCCGATTAAATCCTGCCCTGTGTTAGAGCCTTCTTTGCAAGGCCTGTTTGAACAACTACAACCTTTAGTATCGCTATTGCAAGGTCATCAGGTGATAGGGCACATCGAGGCCATTGCAACGGATACCGTTACCCTGATCTTCCGCTATGTGGGTAAACTTGGTGAACAAAATCGCAGACGTTTAACCGAATTTGCTGAGCAAACCGGTTATCGTGTGTTTGTTACCGATGACCAGCAAAATCATGCACTGTCAGGCGGTGTATTCGACCAATTATCTTATCAAATTGATGATTGCCACTTATACTTTTCCCCAAAGGATTTTATTCAGGTCAATGGCCAGTTAAATCAAATGATGGTGACGCAAGCCATGGATTGGTTGCAGTTAAACCCAAATGATCGGGTTCTGGATTTGTTTTGTGGTTTGGGGAATTTTAGTTTACCTATTGCCAGGAAAGTACAGAGTCTTACTGGAATCGAAGGGGTTATGGATATGGTGAACCGAGCACAAGACAATGCCCGCCGCAACCAGATTGATAATTGTCAGTTTTATCAAGCGGATCTCAACTGCTCAGAATTATCCTGGCCTTGGCCGGATGCTCGCGAGTTTACCAAAGTGTTGCTCGATCCTGCGCGAGCAGGTGCCATAGGAGCAATAAAGCCTATTGCTGAGCTAGGGGTAGATAAGGTACTTTATATTTCATGTGATGCTGCAACAATGGCACGCGATAGTCAGTTGTTGATATCTGCTGGATATACACTTGAGAAAATCTCGCTTCTGGATATGTTTGCACAGACCCGCCATGTTGAGACGATGGCGCTCTTTACGAAAACGTAATGGTTTAGGTTTTTGAAAAGGGGGGAGTCAAGGCACGGCCTTGAAGGTTATAGCCACGGATGGCTGGTATGCCGAAAATGCACAAGTACATGGATGTGCGCGGGTAGAATAACGCACAAGTACATGGATGTGCGCAGGTAGAATAACGCAGGAGCAGTTATCGAGGAGCAGTTATCGAGCAGCAATTTTCGGTGGAGTCGAAACAAAAAACGTTTCGATGATGGAGTCAAAGAATAGCTTTTTATCTACACTCCACCTAAAAACACGACACAGGGAGTGGTTTTATCCACCCTCGTTAGACTCCACCCAAAAACACGACGCAAGGGAGTGGTTTTATCCACCAGCGAAGCTTACCTCAATAACAGTTTTTTGCCGTGAGGTTAAAAACTTAACTAAGGATGTTTAATGGTTTCCGTAAGAAAATCTCACCAAATGAGTAGCGCCAGCTTTGAAGCCTGGCTCGAACAGCTCAATCTTCCGTCTTCGAAAAAGAAGAGCGTAGAAACCTTGTGGCTGGAAAAACAAGGCTTGTATGCAAAACATTTAACCTGCCAGGTTAAAGCGCTGGAGATGGTGGAGATTCTCGCTGGACTGAATATGGACAGTGACTCTTTGATGGCAGCCCTATTGGTTCCGCTGGTGGAAGAGGAGTTGATTGAACTGGCTGATATTGAAAGCCAATATGGTAAAGCAATTTTTACCCTGGTTTGGGGCGTCAGTCAGATGGACGCCATTCGCAGTTTGCAACAACCTAGCGGAACCCACTTTGCCAGCAGTCAAATCGATAATGTTCGCAAAATGCTGCTTTCCATGGTCGAAGACGTTCGTGCCGTCGTGATTAAACTGGCAGAGCGGGTTTGTAACCTGCGGGAAATTAAAGAAAGCGACGAAGAAACCCGAGTCATTGCCGCCAGAGAAACCCAAACCATCTACGCTCCTTTGGCGAACCGACTTGGGATAGGTCAATTGAAATGGGAATTAGAAGACGTTTCGTTTCGATATCTACACCCAAATACCTATAAGCGAATCGCCAAATTATTGGATGAAAAACGCTTAGACCGAGAACAGTATGTCGACGATTTTGTCGCCAATATTCAGAATAAACTCGATCATATGCATATTTCCGGGCAGGTATATGGCCGCCCTAAGCATATCTATAGTATTTGGAAAAAAATGCAGAAAAAAGGCCTGGATTTTGAGCAGCTCTATGATGTTCGTGCTATTCGGGTTGTGGTCGATAAACTTCAGGATTGTTATGGCGCGTTAGGAGTGATTCATACCAGTTGGAATCACTTACCCAGTGAGTTTGATGATTATGTCGCGACACCTAAACCTAATGGGTATCAGTCAATTCATACGGTAGTTCTCGGCCCGGAAGGGAAATCCGTTGAAATTCAAATACGTACCGAGCAAATGCATGATGATGCAGAACTTGGCGTTGCCGCTCACTGGCGCTACAAAGAAGGTAGCGGTCAGGGCAAAGGAAGTTTTGATGACAAGATAAACTGGCTACGTAAGTTATTGAAGTGGCAGGAAGATGTTGCCGAATCTGAAGAGCTGGTTGAAGAACTTCGCAATGAAGTCTTTGAAGATCGTATTTATGTATTTACGCCCAATGGCGATGTGATTGATTTGCCCAATGGCTCAACGCCTTTGGATTTTGCCTATTATATTCATTCCAACGTCGGGCATTGTTGTATCGGCGCTAAAGTGTCCGGCCGTATCATTCCATTTACCTACAAATTAAAAACCGGTGAACAGGTGGAGATCCTGACATCGAAGCAACCCAACCCTAGTCGGGATTGGTTGAACCCAAACCTCGGATACTTGCATACCGCCAGGGCTCGCTCCAAGGTTCAACACTTCTTTAAATTATTAGATAAAGACAAGCATATTTCCCAGGGCAAGGAGCAATTAGAAAGCCAGCTGCAAAAATTTGAAGATGTGAAATTAAATTATCGGCCGATACTCAAGCGCTTTAACGTCATGTCCTTAGAAGATTTGCACGCGGCGATAGGTGCTGGCCACGTTAAAGTGGCACAGGTCATTAATCAGTTGCAACAGCAATGGCAAAAGCTCCAGCCTCAGGAAGAAGTGGATCCCAAGCTGGTGATCAAAGGCAGCACTGAGAAGAACAAAGCCGATAAAAATGGTATTACCGTATCAGGTGTCGGTAACTTGCTTACTCATATGGCCCAATGTTGTCAGCCAGTCCCAGGAGATAGTATCAGCGGCTTTATCACTCAGGGGCGGGGTATCTCGATCCACCGCAGTGACTGTGAGCAACTACTCCATGCGGAAAAACAAAATCCGGAGCGCATCGTCGATGTTCAGTGGGGCGATGGTCACAACTCAAGCTATTTAGTGTCACTGCAAATCATTACCGGAGAGCGCCAGGGATTGCTGAGAGATGTCACCACGATAATCGCCAACGAAAAAATCAATGTGCTGGATATGTCTTCAAAAAATGATCAAAAGCTGCATCAAAATATGATGACATTTAAATTGGAATTAGCGAACACCGCAGTGTTAGAACGACTGATAAATAAAATAAATCAACTCGATGATGTGATCAGTGTTGATCGTATCCGCCAGTAGCGCTGCAAAACATTGACTGACGAATAAAGGAAGTAACTATGTTGACTGCCCCGGCTAGTATTGAAAAGCTGATGTGGATTATGCAAAGTCTTCGGGATCCAGAACATGGGTGTCCGTGGGATCAAAAACAAAACTTTGCCTCTATTGTCCCTTATACCTTAGAAGAGGCGTATGAAGTCGCCGCGGCGATTGAAAGCAGCGACTTTGATGAGTTAGAAAAAGAGCTTGGGGATTTATTATTTCAGGTGATTTTTTATGCGCAGCTTGGTAAAGAACAGGCCTTATTTGATTTTGATTCCGTGGTTGCGCAGATCTGCGAGAAATTGATTCGCCGACATCCCCATGTGTTTGCTGATACCAAACTTACAAGCGACGCTGAAATAAAAGCCAATTGGGAAGCAGAAAAAGCCAGAGAGCGTCAGCAAAAATCACAACTGGCATCATTGAGTATGCTGGCGGATATACCTCAAAATTTGCCGGCGTTATCGCAAGCGGCTAAAATCCAAAAACGTTGTGCTCATGTCGGTTTTGACTGGACCAATATTCACGATGTGCTGGACAAAGTTCGCGAAGAGTGTGATGAAATCGCCGAAGAGCTGCAGGCCGATACCCGTGACCAACAAGCTTTGGCCGAAGAAATTGGCGATTTACTGTTTGCAGCGGTGAATCTTGCCAGACACGCTAAAATCGATCCAGAGCAAACCCTGCGACAAGCCAATCAAAAATTCTCCAAACGCTTTCAAACGATCGAACAACACTATTTCCAAAGTGAACAAGATATTCGTCTTGCCAGCCTAGAGGAATTAGAACGATTATGGCAAAAAGCGAAAGAAAGGGGTTCTTGAGATTCCTATCGTTGGGCGGAATCTCGCGAAAGGTGTCAGACACAGCAAACGACGCTGCGTCAAGGTGACAATTCGAAATGATATTTCGAACGGCGAGCGTCCGGCATCCAAGATACCGAACAGGTGTCAAGCCACGCTCTTGCCTTTCTACAGAATCAAGCCATCCTGTGATTCTGCATACCTACTATCCGTGTAGGCAACCCTTAGTCACCGTTGCTTTTTTCACCTTTCGACACCTTTAGACACCGTAGTTTTTCCCTTTAGACATCACGGAGCCAATAAATAGGACTCCGAACAAGCCTCTGCATCCTTTGCTTTTCTCCTGTCTGCAACAAAACCTTCACACCTCATTCATCGAATTGTCACCTAAGCCACTTAAAGTTGCGCTGAGTTCTTAATTAGCCCTAGAGGTTTATCATGTTACAACATCGAACCCGCTCTTCTTTGATTCGAAAACGTAGTGCCGCTCATAGAGTTTATGTACCGGCGGTGGCGCGAGAAAACCAGTACCTACTGATTGAAATAAACCCTGATGCCATGTTCTCGCAGTTTCAAACGGATTTCCCTTATGCAAAACCAGAACAATTATACCAAGCATTAAGCACATCTTTTTTCCAGCTATGCGCATGCCAACATATTGAAAATGCGAGTTTTATCGCAACGGATAAACTGGTTCGAGTGATGTTTTCTCCGGAACAGCAAATGATTGAAACGGAACAGCAAATGCTGTTTTTATATAATCCGAACCTGCACCGCGGGCGTCAGAGTTATTCGCAACCGGACGTTTGGGCTAAAAAAATCCAACTGCTCTTTTTAGCTACCGGGGATGAAATTCGCAATAAAGCACCCGAGTTTCATCAAAAGGTTATGCTTTTGGTTTATGCGTTGATCAAGCAACAAGGGTTGCGTTGTTCAGATATTAAGGTCAAAGACTTTCAGCACCTGACGTACGATGTTTTTGCCGCTTTTAAAGGTGATAAGAAAACCGTCACCCATGGCTTTCGTGCGATTTCTAAGCGCTACTTACAACAACAGCTTATTTTGCCTGCTCAGCGCCAAACCATGACCTTTGCTGTCGCCAGTTTACCGGTTACCAGCACTTTGCTGAATCAATGCGACATCGATATCAATGCACCCGATCCCTACAACCCGCTCTATACCCTGATTGCTGATCGTTTTACCAAATTAGCAAGAGAATACAACCTTAACCACCTTGCGATGGTAGCGAATGGTAAAATGCCGATCATTCGTCAAAGTGGTGACGACTATTATGTACCAGATGGCGAGCTTTTGAATTTAGGTTTCAATACTCAGGCCATAAGTGGCTCACTAGTCAGTCAATGGGATGCCATTAAATTGGTGGACACCATTCGTCTGGTGTTTATTGCCAGTGACCATAACAGTACTCATCGCGGTTATGGTCGTTTTGTGAATCAACTCACTCAGGTTCTGACAAAACTCACATCACAGCTCGGCTATGATAAAGAAAAAGATACCGTCACCTTGCGTATACATCAGCATTTAATGCATCAGTTCCCGGAGCAGAACTAGCATTCTGCTCTGGTGAGTACCCTTACCGGCATTCCCAGTTGCGCAGCAATCCCATCATTCCCAGCTGCGCAGCTGTCCCGTCATTCCCAGCTGCGCAGCCATCCCGTCATTCCCAGATACTACTGGGAATCTAAAGCAAGAGCAGATCCCCCACTTCCGTGAGGATGACTATATTACCGTCATTCCCAGACACTACTGGGAATCTAAAGCAAAAGCAGATCCCCACTTGCGCAGCCATCCCGTCATTCTCAGACACTACTGGGAATCTAAAACAAAAGCAGATCCCCACTTTCGTGAGGATGACGGAGGGTCCGAGGATGACCTAGCGAGGTGCGAATAATGGCTTCATCAGGTGACTACCTGTCCCGTCATTCCCAGATACTACTGGGAATCTAAAGTAAAAGAAGATCCCCACTTGCGTGAGGATGACTATATTACCGTCATTCCCAGACACTACTGGGAATCTAAAGCAAAACAGATCCCCACTTTCGTGAGGATGACCGGAGGGGTGAATGATGACAGAAGGAGTCAGGATGACGGTAGGGATGGCGATGACGAAAGTAGTGAGACGAATGACGTTCTGCCGGAATGACGGCAAAGCCGATTCGGCAGAACTGGCTTCCACCAAGAAGTTGTCACCTAAAAACCTGCCGGAACTAAGGTTTTATCCACCCGACGCAGTCCTCCTACCTCAACGCGCAGCCATCCCGTCATTCCCAGCTGCGCAGCTACCCCGTCATTCCCAGACACTACTGGGAATCTAAAGCAAGAGCAGATCCCCACTTTCGTGAGGATGACGAAACGAGGTGCGAATAATGGCTTCACCAGGTGACTACCTGTACCGTCATTCCCAGCTGCGCAGCCATCCCTTCATTCCCAGACACTACTGGGAATCCAAAGTAAAAGAAGATCCCCACTTGCGTGAGGATGACCGAAGGGGTGAATGATGACTGCAGGAGTCAGGATGACGGTAGGGATGGCGATGACGAAAGTAGTTAGACGAATGACGTTCTGCCGGAATGAAGGCGAAGCCGATTCGGCAGAACTGGCTTCCACCACGAAGTTGTCACCTAAAAACCTGCCGGAACTAAGGTTTTATCCACCCGACGCAGTCCTCCACCCAAAACGCGCGTAGCTAGCGGTGTGTTTTATCCACTACACAGCCATCCCGTCATTCCCAGATACTACTGGGAATCTAAAGTAAAAGAAGATCCCCACTTGCGTGAGGATGACTGGAGGGGGGATGATGACAGAAGGAGTCAGGATGACGGTAGGGATGGCGATGACGAAAGTAGTTAGACGAATGACGTTCTGCCGGAATGAAGGCGAAGCCGATTCGGCAGAACTGGCTTCCACCACGAAGTTGTCACCTAAAAACCTGCCGGAACTAAGGTTTTATCCACCCGACGCAGTCCTCCACCCAAAACGCGCGTAGCTAGCGGTGTGTTTTATCCACCCGGCGAAGTCCTCCACTAAAAAGTACGTAGTTAACGGCGCGTTTTATCCACCCGACGCAGTCCTCCACCCAAAACACAAAACAATGGGTGTTTTGTTCCCTCTGCGCAGTATACCTCTACAACCGTGGTGACACGCTAGTGTCACCACTTAGCGTACAAACAATCCGCCGTTTCCCGCCATGATTCCGGTGTTTACAAAGGTAAATACCTTGCCAGGTGCCGAGCGCAAGCCGGCCGTTTTCGATCGGAATGGTTAGCTGACAACCGAGTATCGAACTCTTAATGTGCGCCGGCATATCATCAGGACCTTCATAATCGTGTAAATAATAAGGCTGATTTTCTGGCACGAAGGTGTTGAAATGGCTTTCTAAATCCATGCGCACCGTCGGATCCGCATTTTCATTAATGGTTAATGATGCCGATGTATGTTGCAAAAACAGATGCATAAGGCCAACTCGATAGTCTCGGATTATTGAAATTTGTTGAAGGATCTCTTCACTGATTAAATGAAACCCACGGGGTTTTGCAGATACGCTTATGGTTTGCTGTTGCCACATAAAAATACATCAATAAATTTGGATGAGGATATAATAGGCCATTTTTATTCTTCAATAAATGGGGGAGAAAATTCTACTAGCCATGGCATTTTTGGGTGAAGTCATACGAAGAAAGGAATTCTTTTCAGCTTTGCTGAAACTCCACCTTCAAGAGATTCTCTGTCTTGACTCCACCATCGAATTGTTTTTCAATTCGACTCCACCCTCAAGGCATTTTCTGCCTTGACTCCACATCTATAACCCATTACCTCAAAGTATTGCGTTAAACCCTAAAATCCCATTGTTGTCGCCCACCTCTTTTGATACAATGCTTTCCCGTCCTGCTACACTGTTAGCACAACTACTTTACTGATTTTCCTTACATCTGGGTTTCACATGACAACGAGATATATTTTTGTAACTGGCGGGGTTGTTTCATCCCTGGGCAAGGGTATTGCGGCGGCTTCAATGGCGGCAATACTGGAAGCACGTGGTTTAAAGGTTACCATGCTAAAACTTGACCCATATATCAATGTCGATCCAGGTACGATGAGTCCAATCCAACATGGTGAAGTGTTCGTTACCAATGACGGCGCTGAGACTGATTTAGATTTGGGCCATTATGAGCGTTTTATCCGCACCAAAATGACCAAACGCAACAACTTTACCACAGGCCGAATCTATCAGGATATCCTGGCTCGTGAACGTCGCGGCGAATTTTTAGGTGCAACCATTCAGGTGATCCCACACATTACTAACGATATCAAACGTCGTGTCATTGAAGGCGCGGAAGGGTTTGATGTTGCTATGGTAGAAATCGGTGGCACCGTAGGTGATATTGAATCACAACCATTTTTAGAAGCGATTCGCCAACTTGGCGTAGAATTGGGTCGTGAGCGTGCCATGTATATGCACCTTACCTTAGTGCCTTATTTGAAAGCTTCGGGTGAAATTAAAACCAAACCGACGCAACATTCCGTGAAAGAATTACGCTCAATTGGTATCTTCCCAGATATTCTTGTATGTCGCAGTGAAGGCGTTATTCCCGCCAATGAACGTGCGAAAATTGCCTTGTTTACCAATGTAGAAGAGCGCGCGGTAGTCTCGATGCGCGATGTCGACAGCATTTATAAAATTCCTGCGTTGTTGAAATCTCAAGGAACGGATGAGCTTGTCGTTAAACGATTTGGTATTGAAGCGCCAGAAGCCGACTTACATGAATGGGAACAGGTGCTCTATCAGGAAGCGAATCCAAAAGGCGAAGTGACCATTGGTATGGTCGGCAAATATATCGAATTGCCCGATGCGTATAAATCGGTCAACGAAGCATTAAAACATGCTGGTCTTAAAAATCAGTTATCTGTGAATATTCAGTATATTGATTCGCAAAGTGTCGAATCTAAAGGCCCTAAAGCGCTAGAAGGCGTAGACGCCATTTTAGTACCTGGCGGTTTTGGCGAGCGCGGCGTAGAAGGTAAGATTTTAACGGCGCAATACGCTCGCGAAAATAAGATTCCGTATTTTGGTATCTGTCTGGGTATGCAGGTGGCGCTCATTGAATACGCGCGCAATGTTGCCAATATGGAAGGTGCGCACTCTACCGAATTCAATGCCGATTCACCCTACCCGGTAGTGGGACTGATTGAAGAGTGGCTGGATGAAGAAGGTACAGTTGAAGTCCGCGATGAGAATTCGGATCTTGGCGGTACTATGCGTCTTGGCTCACAACAGTGTCACTTAATCGACGGTACAAAAGCCGCCGAGATTTATGGTGGCGAAAGTATTTTTGAACGTCACCGTCACCGTTATGAGGTGAACAATAATTTCCGTGAGCAACTGAGCGATGCTGGTTTAGTGTTCTCGGGATTATCTGCGGATAAGAAACTTGTCGAAATGATCGAAATACCAGAACACCCCTGGTTTGTTGCCGGTCAGTTCCACCCTGAGTTTAACTCTACGCCACGGGATGGCCACCCATTGTTCCAAAGCTTCGTTGCCGCGGCTTTTGAACATCAGAAAAGCCAGCAAAAATAATAAGTTTAAGCGAGCCGCAGTGTAACTTTGTTAATCTGCGGCTTTTTTATGAAAATAAAGAGGTTGATATGTCTGAGATAGTTAAAGTGATCGCTCGTGAGGTAATGGACTCTCGCGGAAATCCAACAGTAGAAGCCGATGTGCGTTTAGCATCTGGTGCGTTCGGTCGTGCCTGTGCGCCATCGGGTGCATCCACAGGTTCACGCGAAGCATTAGAATTGCGTGACGGCGATAAAGCTCGTTACTTAGGTAAAGGTGTATTAAAAGCCGTTGCCGCCGTTAATGATAACATTGCGTCTGCGTTAATTGGCAAAAATGCGTTAGAGCAAGCGCAAATCGATCAAATCATGATTGACTTGGATGGCACTGAAAACAAAGAAAACTTTGGTGCTAACGCCATTCTAGCTGTTTCTTTAGCTGTCGCCAAAGCGGCTGCTGCCGATAAAGGTGTTGAACTTTACGAACACATTGCTGATCTTAACGGCACACCTGGTGTTTACAGCCTACCTGTACCTATGATGAACATTATCAATGGTGGTGAGCACGCTGACAACAACGTTGATATTCAAGAGTTCATGATCCAACCGGTTGGTGCTCCAAATTTCTCTGAAGCATTACGCATGGGTGCTGAAGTATTCCACGCATTGAAAAAAGTATTGTCTGCGAAAGGTCTGAATACTGCCGTTGGTGATGAAGGTGGTTTTGCACCAAACCTAGAATCTAATGCCGATGCTCTTGCGGTAATCAAAGAAGCCGTTGCAGCAGCAGGTTATGAATTAGACAAAGATATTACTCTGGCCATGGATTGTGCAGCGTCAGAATTTTATGATGCCGAAAACAAAATTTATGACCTAAAAGGCGAAGGTAAAAAATTCACCTCCAATGAATTTTCAGACTTTTTAGGCGAGCTTTGTAAGCAGTATCCAATCGTTTCTATTGAAGACGGCTTAGACGAATCTGATTGGGATGGCTTTAAATACCAAACGGAATTACTAGGTGACAAGGTACAAATCGTTGGTGATGACCTTTTCGTAACAAATACCAAAATTTTGAAGCGTGGTATTGATAACGGTATTGCTAACTCGATCCTGATCAAATTTAACCAAATCGGTTCACTAACCGAAACGTTAAATGCAATCAAAATGGCCAAAGATGCTGGCTTTACAGCGGTTATTTCTCACCGTAGTGGTGAAACCGAAGATGCAACGATTGCCGATTTAGCCGTAGGCACTGCCGCCGGTCAAATCAAAACCGGTTCTTTGTGTCGCTCTGACCGTGTCGCTAAGTATAACCAACTGCTTCGTATCGAAGAGTTCCTTGGCGATAAAGCTGTTTATAACGGTCGCTCAGAAATAAAAGGCCAGTAAGTCTTAGCCTAAAAGCCTTTTAGAAAGCTCCCACTATATAATAGTCGGGAGCTTTTTTGCTTTTAGAGGTACGCTTCGCAGGTGGAGTCAAAACAAAATACGTTTTGAGGGTGGAGTCAAAACAAAATACGTTTTGAGGGTGGAGTCAAAACAAAATACGTTTTGAAGGTGGAGTCGATACTTATTGTCTCAAAGTCATGTTAGTCATTTCCAGCCATGAATGGAAATCAATTCCAACACCTGACTCGTCATTCCCTGCCAAAACCCAACCCGTCACTCCCTGCCAAAACCCAACCCCGTCATCCCCAGACACTACTGGGAATCTAAAGCAAAAATCAGATCCCCAGCTGCACAGCCATTCCGTCATTCCCAGACACTACTGGGAATCTAAAGCAAAAATCAGATCCCCAGCTGCACAGCCATTCCGTCATTCCCAGACACTACTGGGAATCTAAAACAAAAACAGATCCCCACTTCCGTGAGGATGACGCCGAGAGGCGAACTAAAGTTCTCGAAGGATGACGGCAGGGCCGTGCCGGCTTGACTGGCTTTTCACCACGAAGTTGTCACCTAAAAACCTGCCGGAACTAAGGTTTTATCCACCTGACGCAGTCCTCCACCCAAAACGCGCGTAGCTAACGGTGCGTTTTATCCACCCGCGCAGCCATCTCGTCATTCCCAGATACTACTGGGAATCTAAAACAAAAGCAGATCCCCACTTTCGTGAGGATGACGGAACGTGTGGGGGGACGGAAGGAGTGAATATAACGAAAAAAGGTGCGAAGGTGCCGGGTAGGGAAGTGAGAACACAACCCATTACTTTGAACATTAAAAGGCGGTATTTCCCTACAACAATGTTATGCACTGATCACTGGATTTAAAACTTTTTTAAAGCGTAACGGTCGGGTATAGGTCCTGCCAGTCGGGATTTTGTTTGTTAATCAATTCATTCTTCCATGCCCTAAGCCATTTCTTCAATTGTTTTTCCCGGGCAATCGCATTTGGCATATCGTCATAAATTTCAAAATACACTAACTTGTTTAAATGATATTTATGAGAAAAGCCTGCAATCAACTTTTCTCGGTGCTGATATATTCGACTCGGCAAATTACTGGTAACACCAATATATAAAATTGAATTCGTTTGATTTGTAATAATGTAAACGGCGGGTTGTTTCATGATTGAATTCCTTTTCAATGTCATAAAACTTTATTGTAGTTATAGAAGTCACATCGCGACAGGGTATTTAAAGTAAAAATGGAAAGCCAAACTCCAAACGCGCAGCCATCTCGTCATTCTCAGACAAATCCCAACCCCGTCATTCCCAGATACTACTGGGAATCTAAAGCAAAAACAGATCCCCACTTTCGTGAGGATGACGGAACGTGCAAGGGTGACAATGTGGGCCTGACCCCTTTGGCCTTTATCGACGAAGTCCGCCAGCCAACACGCACAGCCATCTCGGCTTAAATAGCTTTTCACTACGAAGTTGTCACCTAAAAACCTGCCGGAACTAAGGTTTTATCCACCCGACGCAGTCCTACACCCAAAACGCGCGTAGCTAGCGGTGCGTTTTATCTACCCGCGCAGCCACCCCCGTCATTCCCAGATACTACTGGGAATCTAAAACAAAAGCAGATCCCCACTTTCGTGAGGATGACGGAACGTGTGAGGTAACAGTAGGAGTGAGGGTGACGGAAGCTGCGAGGGTGATAGAATGAGCGAGGGTTACGAAAGATGTTGTATGACAAAAGGTGTGGGGTGGCGAAGCGGGCCGGCCCCGCCCAGCTTAAACTTTCTTAAAGTTTTGCCAGTTAATTTGTGTTGAAAGCAGTAATTCTCGCAGCTCGAGAGGTTGCGGCTGTAGTTTTTGTTTACCGACCCAGCGATGTCCACTGCAGGCGGCTAGCATTGTCTTGCGGTTTGGCTTGAGTAGGCGAAAACCGTGGTTATTGGTAAGTACCTTACCCTCACTTACTTCCGAAAACGTATAACGACCGGAAAAATTGCAGCGAATCATGCCTTTTTCCAAATCGATTTTATCTATGCAGTCGAGCACAATACGTTCGATGCCTTGTTGTTGATGATATACCGGTACCACGAGCCCAAGACAAAGATGCTTGCCTTGATACCATTTACTGATTTGGGCATCGGTTTGATCATCTATGGGGGCCTTCGCCGCCTGGCGCGCCGACCAGCCAGCATTTTGACAGTCGATAGTAATTGGTGCATCCACATTAAGTAATGCGTGGGCAGTGCGGGAAATATAATGACTTAAGCTTTTTAACTTGGATTGCAGAGGGGCTGCACTTTCAATAGGCAAAGCAGACAACTTATCCACCTCTCGTTCATACAGGGCATGACAGAGTTGATGAAAGTGTGGGTGGGTTTGCGGCCCTTGCCAAAAAGAATCTTGTTCCATGAAATAAAAGTGAGTAGCTGTAACTATGGTTCAGCCAAAAGCCCTTTTTCTTTATTGTCTAGTAATTAAACAAAAGAACCGGGCAAAAAGCCAGCATTGTTAACGATTTACCCGAAGATAAAGACGGGAACGACGTAGAGTTGTGTGGATTCAATACAAAGTTTTGAGGGGATTGATACAAAGCTTTAGGGTGACAAAGCTGGTTTGCCTTCCGACGAAGCCCTCCTACCTCAACGCGCAGCCATCCCGTCATTCCCAGCTGCGCAGCTACCCCGTCATTCCCAGACACTACTGGGAATCTAACGCAAAAGCAGATCCCCATCTGCGCAGCCACCCCGTCATTCCCAGACACTACTGGGAATCTAAAGCAAAAGCAGATCCCCATCTGCCCAGCCGTTCCGGCTTGACTGGCTTTTCACCACGAAGTTGTCACCTAAAAACCTGCCGGAACTAAGGTTTTATCCACCCGACGAAGTCGTCACCCAAAACGCGCGTAGCTAACGGTGCGTTTTATCCATTTGCGCAGCCATCCTGTCATTCCCAGATACTACTGGGAATCTAACGAAAGAGCAGATCCCCACTTCCGTGAGGATGACGTAGTGGGGTGAGGATGACGAAATAAGGTGCGCGTTAAAGCACACCTCGGGAGACTACCCGTACCGTCATTCCCAGATACTACTGGGAATCTAAAACAAAAGCAGATCCCCACTTTCGTGAGGATGACGAGGTTTATTGTAAGTGTGACTACCCTTTCCGTCATTCCCAGATACTACTGGGAATCTAACGCAAAAGCAGATCCCCACTTTCGTGAGGATGACGTAGTGGGGTGAGCACGACGGAAGGGGGCGATGACGTAGTGGGGGAGGTTGGCAGAAGGAGTGAAGGGTACGGGCGGAGTGAGACGAACGAAAGTTGTCCCGCAATGGTAGCGTACCCGAAGAGGCTTTATGGCGTCGTACCCGAACCAATCTTTGATTGTGTACTCGAAATGAATCACAGGTTCATGTACCCGAAGCAACGTTTTATGTTGCGTACCCGAAGAGGCCTTTACGGCCTCGTACCCGAACCAATCTTTGATTGTGTACCCGAAATGAATCAAAGATTCATGTACCCGAAGCAACGTTTTATGTTGCGTACCCGAAGAGACGTTACGGCCTCGTACCCGAACCAACCTTTGATTGTGTACCCGAAATGAATCACAGGTTCATGTACCCGAAGCAACGTTTTATGTTGCGTACCCGAAAAGCCTTTAGGGGCTCGTACCCGAACCAATCTTCGATTGTGCACTCGAAGGGGGTGTGGTTTATCGCGTACTGTCATTAATCAAATATTCATGTACGAGCGGCTAGCCTTTGTTTTTCCGCCTTGCTATCATGACAATAACTCCGTCTTTAACGTTTAACTACATGAAAATCATCAATGCCATACTGATTATTCTAGTGCTGTTATTACAGTACCGGCTTTGGTTTGGCAAAAATAGTATCGGTGATTATCTGACGCTCGAACAACGCGTTATCCACCAAAGTGAGCAAAATCAAAAGCTCCAGCAGCGTAATAAACTTGTCTATGCTGATATTGATGATTTAAAAAATGGCTTGGAAGCCATTGAAGAAAATGCCAGAAATGAACTTGGTATGATAAAAGACGGCGAAGTATTTTTCCGGGTCATTCCTAAAGAGAACTAATCGTGATCGATAATGACGATAACCTTCAGGTACCAGTTGTGGTGCCGGCGGCTGGCATTGGCAAACGTATGGCCAGCGAAATCCCCAAACAATATTTACCTTTGGCAGGTAAAACCATTCTTGAATGCACCGTTGAGCGGTTGCTGAGTCATCCCAATATTTCCTTCGTTGTGCTGGCACTTAATCCCGAAGACACGTACTTTGCAACATTAGAGCTGGCTAAGCACAAAAATGTTATCACGGTTATCGGTGGCAAAGAACGCTGTGATTCGGTTCTATCAGGGTTAGCTGCCGTAGAAAAACTCTCAGCCAGTCGTGGTACTCGAAAAAATGCCAGTACCAGTACCAATGCAAGTAACAGCACCAGTACTCATGCAAGTAATAGCACCAGTAACAGCACCAGCAACATCGTACTGGTGCATGATGCCGCGCGACCATGTGTCACCCATGATGACATAAGCCGTTTACTCGAACATTACCATACCACCCACCGCGGCGGCATTTTAGCCAGTAAAGTACGGGACACCATGAAGCGTAGCACCGGTGATAACCAAATCAGCCATAGTGAGCCCAGAGAAAACCTGTGGCATGCCTTAACCCCACAATTGTTTAAGACCGACGAGTTAATCATCGCCCTTAGCAAAGCCTTAGACGATAATCAGCTGGTTACCGACGAGGCTTCGGCCATGGAATATTGTCAATATGCCGCGGACGTTATTCCCGGTCGAGCCGATAATATTAAAGTCACTCAACCCGAAGACTTACAGTTGGCCGAATTTATTCTTCAGCAGCAACAAAAACAGCAGCATCAGGAGAGTTCAGAATGCGCATAGGACACGGTTTTGATGTTCATAAATTTGGTGGACAAGGGCCGGTCACCCTGGCGGGCGTGAAAATTGATTTCGATCAGGGGTTTATTGCCCATTCTGATGGCGATGTCGCCATTCATGCCTTGTGTGATGCCATTTTAGGTGCCTTATGTTTGGGCGATATTGGTAATCACTTTCCTGATGACCAGGACCAATACGAAAACATCGACTCGCGGATATTATTACGCCATGTCGTCAGTTTGATGCAACAAAAAGCCTATAAAATTGGTAATGTGGATTTGACTATCATCGCTCAGGCACCGCGCATTGCTCCGCATTTGCTATTGATGCGTGAGACCCTGGCAAAAGACTTACAAGCCGACATTGAACAAGTCAATGTTAAGGCGACTACGACAGAGAAATTAGGGTACGTGGGGCGCAAAGAAGGCGTTAGCGTGCATGCTGTGGCATTATTACTCGAAGACGCTGAGCGTAAATTGACCCGGGACGACACCAAATCATGAGCGATAACAACATCGAATCTCAAAGCCAGAGCCAAAACCAGAGCCAAAACCCACTCGCCAAAACGGAACTCGCATACCTTTATCAAAAACCCGACTCAGAAGGTATGATCCGCAGTACCTTTGAAGATTTTAAAGTATTCGAAATTTTACCATTTGAGTTTAGCGGCGAAGGCGAGCACCTGGTATTACACATTCGTAAAACCGGGGCGAATACTACCTTTGTTGCCCGTCAGCTGGCGCGTTATTTTAAGGTCAAAGATGCCCTGGTATCATATGCGGGCCTTAAAGACCGCAACGCCGTTACCGAGCAATATTTTAGTATCCATTTGCCGGGGAAACCTGCGGATGATATTAGCACCCTGAATATTGAAGGGGTCGAAGTGCTGGCGAAATATCGCCATAATAAAAAGCTTAAAACCGGCGCCCTGTCGGGTAATCGCTTTGAGCTGGTGCTACGCAATGTCACCGATACTGACGATATATACCGACGCTGGGTTCAGGTGTGTAAATATGGCGTGCCCAATTATTTTGGCGAGCAACGTTTTGGTATTAATGGCAACAATTTAACCCGAGCTCAGCAGATGTTTGCTGGCGCAAAAATCAAAGATAAAAAGAAACGTGGCTTTTACTTATCGGCGGTGCGCTCGTTTTTATTCAACCAATTAGTGCACCAACGCATCGAAGCGAACGCGTTTAGCTCGCCACAAGCTGGTGATGTGATGATGATGTCAGGCAGTCAGTCGGTGTTTGCAATCGATGATGTTACTGCAGACATTAGCGAACGCTTCGCGCGTAATGACATTGATATCACCGCTGCCATGTGGGGCCGTGGTCAGGTTATGACCTCGTTAAACGTGGCCGAGCAGGAACTGGCATTGGCACAAACGTTTTCTGAATACTGTCAGGGCCTTGAAACATTCGGCTTAAAACAAGAACGTCGTCGTATTCGCTTAATGCCAACCGATGCTGATATTAGCCAAAAGGATGATACTGTAACCCTCGGTTTTACCTTGCCCGCAGGCAGTTTTGCGACAACGATATTGCGAGAGTTACTGAATTATCAGGACGCCAGTGAAATAAGAAGGACAGAACAATATGATGAAAATTCTGGTCAGCAATGATGATGGCGTTAACGCCAAAGGCATCGCCGTTCTTAACGATGAACTGAGTCTGTTTGCGAAAACTCAGGTGATAGCCCCGGATCGCAACTGTTCCGGCGCCAGTAATTCATTAACGTTAGTAAACCCATTGCGAGCAGAAACCTTAGCCAATGGTTTTGTTGCGGTAAATGGCACACCGACAGATTCTGTCCATTTGGGCATTTCCCAATTATTTGAAGGCACCCCAGATTTGGTGGTGGCAGGGATTAATCATGGCGCCAACCTTGGCGATGATGTCCTGTATTCTGGCACGGTAGCTGCAGCAACAGAAGGCCGGCACATGGGCCTACCAGCAATTGCGGTGTCGTTAGCTGGCCACGAACATTTTGAAACTGCGGCCATCGTTGCCGCGAAATTTATCAAACGTTTGGTAGAACATCCGTTAAATTCCGATCAAATCATCAATATTAATGTTCCTGATGTGCCGATTTCGGCATTAAAAGGCATCAAAGTGACCCGCCTTGGTCACCGCCATCGCGCGGAAACCATGAAAAAGGTGCAAGATCCCTGGGGCCGAGATATCTTCTGGTATGGTTCACTAGGCTCCGGGTTAGATTGTGGTGAAGGCACGGATTTTGATGCCGTTGCAAACGGTTACGCCTCAATTACCCCATTGACGGTTGATATGACCGCATACCGAAGCCTAATGCCAATGACAGAGTGGGTAAATCAATTAACGCTATGAGTATTGCCACATCTAAGGGCGGAAAATCGCAACGCTCGGGATTAATCCTGGCCAAGCAATTGCAGGCCAGCGGCATCAGTCAGACCAAAGTGCTTGCCGCGATTGCGAATTGTCCGCGACATTTGTTTGTTCCGGAAATCTTAGCCCACAAAGCCTATGATAATACCGCATTGCCAATAGGGCAGGGGCAGACGATATCGCAACCTTATATTGTTGCCCGAATGACAGAACTCATCACTGGTGCCGGCAATGACGCTAATAACGCTTGCGATAAGGTTCTAGAAATTGGCACCGGCTCTGGCTATCAAACCGCCATCCTGGCGCAGATCTTTGATAAGGTTTATTCAATTGAACGGATCAAATCGTTACAATGGCAAGCCAAACGACGATTGCGTAACCTGGACCTTCATAATGTTTCGATGAAGCACGGCGACGGTTGGAAAGGCTGGGCGAACAAAGGGCCGTTTAAAGCGATTATTGTCACCGCGGCACCATCAGAAATACCGCCGCAGTTGCTGGAACAGTTAGATGAAGGCGGAAAAATGATTATTCCCGTAGGCGATCATCAACAAACGTTACGACTCATTACCCGAAAAACAAATAATTTTGAACAACAAACCATTGAGGCTGTTCGTTTCGTGCCCCTGGTTCCAGGAGAACTCATTTGAAAATTTTTACCGCATTATATGACTGGACGCTTAAATGGGCGGAGCACAAATTCGCCCCCGCCGTGTTATCGGTACTAACCTTTGCAGAATCGGTCTTTTTCCCAATTCCTCCCGATGTGTTGCTTGCCCCTATGGTGTTGGCTAAACCCAAAAGTGCGTGGCGATTAGCGACGTTAACGACGGTTTCATCAGTGATCGGAGGAGTAGTCGGTTATTTTCTCGGTTATCTCATGTTCGAACCTTTGATCCAGCCATTGTTAATTGAATTTAACTATATGGATAAATTTGAACATGCCATGGCGTGGTTTGAAAAATATGGGGTCTGGGTAGTGTTTCTGGCCGGTTTTTCACCCATCCCTTATAAAGTATTTACCTTGTCTGCCGGATTTTTACAGATGATGTTTTTGCCTTTTTTGATTGCTTCAGCCGTCGGCCGCGGCATGCGTTTCTTTTTAGTCGCGGGGTTAATCGCCTGGGGTGGTGCAAGAATGGAAGCCAAATTGCGTAAAAGCATTGACGTTATCGGTTGGAGTGTGGTTATTCTTGTGGTGATACTTTATTTTGTATTACGCTAACCGATACAATAGATAAAAAATAAAAACGAACTAATTCATATTCCTATGTTGTTAAAATGAGAGTCAATGTGTTGTTGAAAAAGGAAATTACTGCACTATTGATTGGTGTAACCTTGTTATTGAGTGCTTGTGCGGAACGGATAAAACCGGCAGAAGTGGTCTCTATTGGCGGCTCCAGGCCAACATTAGAAAGAGACAAAAATACACTTTCTGGTAAAAGTCATCAGGTCCAGGCAGGGGAGACGTTGTACTCGATTGCCTGGCGTTCCGGTAATGATGTGAAAACCTTAGCGGCGTTAAATGATTTATCATCACCCTATCGGATCTACCCGGGGCAAGTCCTTGCTTTGGTTGGCTCAACCGCTGCTGCGAAGCGCCCTTCGGTAACGAAAAGCAGCACTAATAAGCCAAAAACCAAGACTGTCACAAAAACGCCACAAAAAACTCAAACAAAAGTAGTTGCAAATCAAAATTCGAAGGAGTATGTTAAAAAAAGTGACGAAAAAATAACCAATGTGAAGGTGCCGTCAATTAACTCTAAAGTCAGTTCCTGGCTTTGGCCAGTTAAAGGACAAGTCATCTCCGGTTTTTCGAGCGCGAAGCAAGGCAACAAAGGCATTGATATTGCCGGCGTTAAGGGCCAGGAAGTTAAAGCGTCAGCCGATGGGTTGATTGTCTATTCTGGCAATGCCTTGCGAGGATATGGAAACCTAATAATTATAAAACATAATGACGATTACTTAAGTGCCTATGCGCATAACGACACCTTGCTGGTTCAGGAACAGCAAAACGTCAGAGCAGGCCAGGTAATTGCAAAAATGGGCAACACAGGTACCGACAGGACCATGTTGCATTTTGAAATTCGATTTCGGGGCAAGTCGGTGAATCCTGCAAGGTATTTACCGAAACGTTAATAATAAGCAGAGGCAAGACGTGAATAAAACCTAAAGTAAATTACGATTAGTATTGGGAGATATTGATGAGTAAAAGTAAAAGCATCGAAGCGGTTGTTGAAGACGTAGCCGAAATCAGCAAGACCAAGGAAGGAAGGATCGCTCCAGAGGAAACTGGCGCTAATCTGGATGCAACCCAGTTGTATCTCAGTGAAATTGGCTTTTCACCTTTATTGTCAGCCGAGGAAGAAGTTTATTTTTCTCGTAAGGCCTTAAAAGGTTGTGAAGCATCTCGAGCTCGAATGATCGAGAGCAACTTACGACTCGTTGTCAAAATCGCCCGACGATATAATAACCGTGGTTTACCCCTGTTAGATCTTATCGAAGAAGGTAATTTAGGTTTGATCCGAGCGGTCGAAAAATTTGACCCGGAACGTGGTTTTAGATTTTCTACTTATGCCACATGGTGGATCCGTCAAACCATCGAACGTGCCATTATGAACCAAACCCGCACGATTCGACTTCCCATTCATGTGGTTAAAGAACTCAATGTCTATTTGCGTGCTGCTCGTGAGCTAGTGCAAAAACTGGATCATGAGCCCACCGCCGAAGAAATCGCTGCCAAATTAGATGTCCCGGTTGCCGATGTCTCGAAAATGCTCAAATTAAATGAGCGCATCACTTCAGTAGATACGCCGTTTGCCGGCGATTCTGAAAAAGCCTTACTCGATGTTCTGGCCGATGAAAAAAGCCAGGGGCCAGAGTCCGATCTACAGGACAGCGATATTAAAGACAATATCGTGCATTGGCTAAATGAACTGAACTCAAAACAACGAGAAGTTCTCGCCCGCCGCTTCGGTTTGCTTGGCTATGAACCGGCAACCCTTGAAGATGTCGGCCTGGAAATCGGCTTAACCCGCGAGCGGGTTCGCCAAATCCAGGTAGAAGCCCTAAAACGCTTACGCGATATCCTGTCTTCGCAGAACTTGAGCATAGAAGCGCTCTTCCAAAACTAATCTTCGATTAGTTTTGGGTTGAAGAGGTAAGCGCTGCTGAGGTAAGTGAAGCCAAGCTTCACGGGTGGAAGAGGTAAGCTAAAGCTGGTGGGAGAAAAAGCATGTCTTCCACCTCCCACTACCGACTTCCACCCTGTCGCTTGTTCAAAGCTAAAGCTGGTGGGAGAAAAAGCATGTCTTCCACCTTCGACTTCCACCTCTCACCTTCGACTTTAGTCAGCTACCTATCGCGACTCTATCTTCCTTATTAAGCCAAATATCATGTTATCTATGTCTTCAATGTTTTGTTTTAAATAATTGACTAAGCTACTTTCGAGATAACCGATACTTTCTCCAACGAGCAACTGAGTTTTCAGCTCAGCTAAACTACCTTTAGCGATATATAGATATTTTTTCTTATCCTTAACTGTCGGTTTTTCCAAACCTTCCGCTATATTGCTAGGTACGGATAGGCTACTTCGGGTGATCTGATTTTTGAATCCAAAGTCGCTTAGTGATTTAGTGTTTTGATATATAACGACAGTTAGTTCAAAGCTCTTTTTCCAAACTAAAAGTTTTTCATGATACATAAATAGTTCCTTTACTTTTCATCCTTTGACCGGAAAGTATAATCCTCTATCACTGTTAAAATCATAAAGACGACAGCGTCCCGATAGAGTGGAGCCTTTAGCAAATGCTCCGGATCTTATTAATCGGATTGCGGTGTACCTTGCACCGCCCAACGTGGTGGTTGTTCAGAGGTAAGCTAAAGCTGGTGGCAGTAAAAGCATGTCTTCCACCTCCCACCTTAATATCCCCCTCAATCAACACCTTACACAAATCCGATTCGGTTAGACGACACATTAAAAAATTTCCCCCCATTTTTTCCTTTGGTTCTGGTTCACTTACTGGTAACCTATGCACCAGTGAATGCTTCATTTAGCTTTTGTTTTGCGTGTGTTGAATATAAACTATTCAACGGTTAAAAAATGGTTAAGGATGACGGAGCAATATGCCCTTTGAATGGATTTTAAAGACTTTTCAAAGGCAACAATAAGATTGAAAAATCGGTATGATCTGAGTGCAGTATGTCAAACGCAGTAAATTCGACACAGAAGTGGTACGTCATTACTTCAAAGCCCAGGGAAGAGCGCAGAGCGTTCGATAATCTGGCAAGTCAGGGTATCGAAGTGTTTTACCCGAAAATTTCTGCAGTAAAAAAACGACAGGGAGTTAAGTCGGTTTCCATTGAACCTCTTTTCCCCAATTACCTTTTCGTAAAACTGGATTCAGAATCAACAAATTTTAATGCGATTCGCTCAACCCGTGGGGTAGCGAATTTTGTTCGTTTTGGCGCCAATATGGCCACCGTAAACGAACCGTTAATCGAACAATTAAAACAAGATACGGAAATAACCGGCGATTCAGAACAGCTACCAAGCTTAGCGGATCTGGAAAATTATCACCGGGGTGATGCGCTAATAGTCACCAACGGGCCGTTTAAAGGCCTGTCCGCAATTTATAAATCGTCTGATGGTCTGGAGCGTTCAATCATTTTATTGAACATGCTTGGGCAACAAAACGAAGTCGCGGTTTCAAATCAAGACATTGATAAAGAAGCTTGATTGAAATAGCGAAGGTACGCAACATAAAACGTTGCTCCGAGTACGTTCGATAAAACGAACTGCGGGTACGCCAATAAATCGGCTTCGAGTACGTTCGATAAATCGAACTGCGGGTACGCCAATAAATCGGCTTCGGGTACGTTCGATAAATCGAACTGCGGGTACGCCAAAAAATTGGCTTCGAGCTAAGAATGCTTTAACCCGAAGTAAATCATAGATTTACGTACCCGAAACAAAATTTTTAATTTTGTGTACCCGAAGGGGCGTTGTTGGCCCCGTACTAAAAATTCGAAGTTATTAAAAATTTCGAATCAAAATTTTAAAAAACACGAATTTTTTGCCTTTAGGAGCCAAACCTAAGGGCGGAAGCGTGGCTAAACGATGAGCATGCAGCTCATCGTTTGCTGAAGAGGTAAGCTGCGCTGGTGGGAGAGGTAAGCTAAAATTGGTTATGGCCATGGATTGGCCGGTAGACCGATAATGCAGGGAGCATCGGTGGAAGATTTAAGGGGTTGTGGTGGTTTTTACTTCCACTCCCAGCTTCCACCTTAACCTTCTCTGAGCTAAGCAACGCTCAGTTCAGAGTATAGGATTGCTGGTGTTTACTTCCACCTCCCACTTTCCACCTTATCACTTATTAAGTTTTTAAATTTCGCCCCCAGAATAAGAAATTAAACATGACTAATAAAAACTCACCAGTGTCAGCACCTGTTGCTGATTCTGACGAAATCGATTTAACCCGCCTGTTCGGCCTGCTGCTCGATAAAAAATTGTTTATCGTTGCAGTAACCGCCATGTTCACCTTGATTGGTGTTACCTACGCCTTGCTTGCCACGCCTGTCTATAAAGCCGATGCGCTGATCCAAATTGAACAGAAAAATGCCGGTTTACCAGGCCTTGATGAGCTGGGCGAAATGTTTGCCAGCGACAGCGAAGCCGTGACTGAGATTGAGTTATTAAAATCTCGCATGGTAATGGGCAAAGTGGTTGATGATCTCAAACTGACTAATGTGGTAACGCCAAATTACTTCGGGAATAATGGCAATTTGGGGCGATTTTTCGCCCGTCGTTATCAAAAATTAGCGGATAATGATTTTAACCAGCCTTGGCTGGCCAGTATTACCTCCGAGCACTACGCCTGGGGCGGCGAAGTAATTAATGTCGCAACATTTTCAGTACCACGTGCTTTTGAAGGGCAAGATTTTATCATCACCAGCCTTGGCGATGAAGAGTATCAGTTAGCTTTAGCGGAGTCACCACAAAAGGTGTTGGTTAAAGGCCGGGTGAATGAACTGGCGATTGTCGATAATTTACGGGCGGGTGAAATCCGTTTGTTAATAACCGATTTACTGGCAATGCCAAATACTCAGTTTAATCTGACCAAACAAAGCCGTTCTGAGGCGATAAAATCTTTACAATCGAGCTTGTCTGTTTCAGAAAAAGGCAAAAGCTCTGGCATTTTATTCCTGACCTTAGAAGGCACCGATAAAGCCGCCACCGAATTACAGCTTGATGCAATTACCCACTCTTATGTGTTGCAAAATGTCGAGCGTATGTCGGCAGAAGTGCAAAACTCCATCCAATTCTTAGAAAAAGAATTACCGCAAATCAAAAGTCAATTAGAGGCCGCAGAAGCGTTACTGAATAATTTCCGTCTTGAAAACCAGTCGGTAGATTTGTCATTAGAAACCCAATCGATTCTGAAACAAATCGTCGATCTTGATACCCGCATTCACGAATTATCCTTTAAAGAAACAGAAATTTCCCAGCGCTATACCAAAAAGCATCCAAGCTATGTGTCGTTAATTAAGAAAAAGAACGATTTGCTTGAGCAAAAAGCTCAGCTTGGCAACAGCGTGAAAAACCTGCCATCCACCCAGCAACAAATTCTGCGCTTAACTCGCGATGTGGAAGTTAACCAGCAAATCTATTTGTCGCTTCTTAACAATGTTCAGCAGTTAAATGTTGCCAAAGCCGGTACCGTCGGTAACGTGCGTGTTGTTGACCAGGCACAGGTTGCAAAAATTGCGGTTAAACCGAAAAAGCCATTAATCGTGGTATTAGCTACCATGCTAGGCGGCATGTTTGCCGTGGCTATTGTATTATTGCGTGCGGCGTTTAATCGCGGCATTACCAACCCGAAAGATTTTGAAGACATCGGGCTAACCTTATACGCGACAATCCCTGTTAGTGACGTGCAGGATGCCTTTAACAAAAAGCGCGAACGTGTCACTAAACTACAAGCGAAGTTGCGCAAATACAGGCCAAAATCTAAAAAGACGTCTACGGAAAGCAAAATTGACCCGACAACCAATCGTCGTAAAGATCATGAGTTGCTGCTTGCTAAAGAAAACCCAACCGATTTAGCGGTAGAAGCGATCCGCAGCCTTCGCACCTCGTTACACTTTGCTATGTTAGAAGCAAAAAACAACGTGGTGATGATCTCAGGTGCTAGCCCGGAAGTTGGCAAATCCTTTGTCAGCGCTAATCTGGCAACCGTTATTGCCCAGAGTGGCAAAAAGGTATTAATTGTCGATGCAGATATGCGTCGAGGGTATTTGCAAAAAATGTTCGATATGGCCTGGGATAATGGCCTGTCCGATCATCTATCGCATAAATTAAGCTTTGAACAAGCTATCAAATCTACCGATATTGAAAACCTGGATATCGTGACTCGTGGCGAGATCCCGCCCAATCCTTCCGAGCTGTTAATGAGCGAAAAGTTCGCACAGTTCGTAAAGCAAGCTTCTGAAAACTACGATCTCGTACTAATCGATACTCCGCCGATTATGGCGGTAACCGACCCTGCGGTTGTTGGTAACCATGCCGGCACGTCATTTATGCTCACCCGTTATGACATCAGCACCTTAAAAGAAATTGGTGCCGCGCTGGAGCGCTTCGAGCTTAATGGTGTGGAAATCAAAGGAGTGATCTTTAATGCCTTGGAAGCTAAGGCCAGTTCGTACTATCCCGATTATGGGTATTATCAGTATCAGTACGGAAAGGCGGTAGATTAGTCCGAATAGGCGAACCTATTAGGATTTTGACAGTGACTATGGCTGAAGGGCTCGTGATATAGGGCTTTTGAGAAGGGTACTGGATTTTCATTCGATTTAAAAAATGTTTTAAAACTGCCTGAATCGAACGAAAAACTGTCAAAACACACAAAAATTACTGACGAAAAGCCATGAAAAAATTCATGGTTTTTTCTTTAAAAAATTCTATAAGATTTAGAAATTAAGAATAACTATCAAGGATTTTACAATGAATTTTTCATTGGATGAGGTAAAAATTGCAGTGATTGGCCAAGGGTATGTTGGCCTGCCTCTTGCTGTCGAATTTGGTAAAAAGTTCCCAACCTTAGGTTTTGATATCAATCAAGCTCGTATCGACGAGTTGGTAGCGGGCAAAGATTCAACGCTTGAAGTTAGCGAGTTAGAACTCGCAGAATCCAAAAATATTGCTTTTTCATCTTCAGTCGAAGATCTGAATAAGTGCAATGTCTATATTATAACTGTTCCTACACCGATAGACTCCCACAAAAATCCGGATTTGACACCTTTAATAAAAGCCAGCGAAATGCTGGGTAAAGTAGTATCTAAAAGTGACGTCATCATTTACGAATCGACCGTATATCCGGGCGCTACGGAGGAGGATTGTATCCCGGTTGTGGAGAAAGTCTCGGGCCTTACTTTTAATGAAGACTTCTTTGCTGGCTATTCACCAGAGCGGATTAATCCAGGTGATAAACAGCATCGAGTAACCAATATCAAAAAAGTTACCTCTGGTTCAAATGCCGAAGTTGCTGACTTTGTGGATGCACTGTACAACACCATTATCGAAGCGGGTACCCATAAAGCAACGAGCATTAAAGTAGCAGAAGCTGCAAAGGTAATCGAGAATACTCAGCGAGATGTCAACATCGCTCTTATAAATGAATTAGCTTTGATATTTAACAAGCTTAATATCGATACCCTTGAGGTGTTAGAAGCTGCAGGCACCAAGTGGAACTTCCTACCGTTCCGACCTGGACTTGTTGGTGGGCATTGTATCGGTGTTGATCCGTATTATCTCACCCATAAAGCGCAAAGCATTGGCTACCACCCTGAAATGATCTTAGCGGGTCGTCGACTAAATGATCAGATGGGAAGCTATGTTGTTTCTCAGTTAACCAAGGGCATGGTTAAAAAAGGGATTCAAATCAAAGATGCGAATGTTCTAGTGATGGGCTTGACGTTTAAAGAAAACTGTCCTGATTTACGCAACACCAAAGTCGTGGATATCGTTTCAGAGTTAAAAGAATATAACATGAATGTCGATATCTTAGACCCTTGGTGCTCTTCCGATGAAGCACAGCGTGAGTATGGTCTGAATACTATTGAAACCTCAGAGGAAGGCAAATACGATGCGATCATATTAGCCGTAGGTCATGATGAGTTTAAAGAAATGGGTGCAGAAAATATTCGCGCGTTAGGGAAGTCAGATTGTATCGTCTATGACCTGAAATACGTCCTAGAAAAAAGTTTCACGGATCTAAGGCTCTAACTTTTATGGAGTTATCATACTTCTCTAGATACCAAATCATTTAAAATTTTTCAGTTAAGCACATTAGAGGACGCTCTAGTTACTAGCCTTAGTTTCTAGATATTTAAACATGACTAAATTTGAACAAGTCCAAGAAGACTTAATAAATCATCCTAAAACTTGGTTAGTTACAGGAGTTGCCGGTTTTATTGGCTCAAACTTATTAGAAAAGTTATTAATACTAAATCAGACGGTTATTGGCTTAGATAACTTCGCAACAGGCCATAAACATAATTTAGAGGAAGTCAAAACAGAAGTATCTGAAGAACAATGGCGGCGCTTTACCTTCCTTGAAGGTGATATTCGAAATATTGAGACATGCCGCAATGCGGTAGAAAATGTCGACTATGTATTGCACCAAGCCGCATTAGGTTCAGTCCCTCGCTCAATTAATGACCCTATCACTACAAATGAAGTCAATATATCAGGTTTTATGAACATGCTCGTTGCAGCAAAAGATGAAGAAGTAAAGAGCTTTACTTATGCCGCTTCTAGCTCAACATACGGCGACCATCCTGCGCTTCCCAAAGTAGAAGAAAATATTGGTAACCCTTTATCTCCTTATGCTGTAACCAAATATGTGAATGAACTTTATGCGGATGTATTTTCAAGAACTTATGATTTTAAAACGATAGGCCTTCGCTATTTCAATGTATTTGGCAAACGCCAGGACCCTAACGGAGCTTATGCTGCAGTTATCCCAAGATGGACTGACGCAATGATTACGGGTAATGAAATATTTATTAATGGAGACGGCGAAACAAGTCGGGATTTCTGTTACATCGAAAACGTTATTCAAATGAATTTATTGGCTGCAACAGCTGAAAAATCTTCCCTAAATAACGTATTCAATGTCGCCGTTGGTGAGAGAACAACATTAAACTCTCTGTTTTCAACTATTCGAGGTGCTTTGTACGAAAGAGGGATCAGTGTAGAGAATCCTCCAATTTTTAAAGATTTTAGAGTAGGCGATGTTAAGCATTCATTAGCAAATATTGATAAAGCTAAGAAACTTCTAGGCTATAGCCCAAAGTTTACATTAAACCAGGGGATTGAACTAGCGACTTGTTGGTATATAGAGAATAGTAAATAAATGCTAAATTATTTTTGGGTTGGCTTGGAAAAGTCAGGAGGGATAATTCTTCGCCTGATTACTATGATCATACTTGCTAGGTATTTATCACCCCAAGAGTTCGGAACTATTGCAGTTCTAGTTGTTTTCGTTTCTATATCAAATGTTATGGCTGAAGCTGGGTTGGGGGGAGCTTTAATTAGAAAAAAAGTTCTTACAGAGTTGGATAAGTCAACGGTCTTTATTTTTAATTTTTGCACATCGCTGGTTTTGTATTCTATTATTTGGATGTTTTCCCCTATTATCGAAGGCTTTTATGGTTCTGATGATATGGCAACCGTTATACGTTACCTCGCTCTTATCGTAATAATAAAGTCCTTTGCATTAGTTCCTAATGTTTTAATCGTTAGAAACGAATTTTTCAAAGTACATTCGAAAATATTAATTTTTTCAAATCTCCTTTCTTCATTTGTTGCTATTGTTCTCGCAATAAATGGAGTTGGTTTATGGAGCTTAGTTGCTTTGTATCTTTGCGAAGCAGTGATTAGCACTGTACTTATTTTGCTTTTTGTAAAGCCAAGTGGAAATCTTCATTTTTCAATATCTAATCTAAAAGTACATTTAGAATTTGGCTTTACTGTCACATCCTCTAACTTACTAAATGTAATCTATAATAATTTTCTTAGCTTTTTGATAGCGACTAGTTATGGAGTCCGAATGGCCGGCTTTTACTACCAAGCTAATCAATACAGCCAGTCCATTGCCAACGCCTTAACTGCGATAATTGATAAAGTTTCATTTAATAAACTTGCTCGAGCTATGAATGATCCAAAAACATTTAAATCTCATTATGAGGAAATGTTTATCACATTTACCTATTTAGGTATCGCGGTTTTTTCTTTACTTGCTTTTATTTCACAGGATTTTATTGTTTTTATTTTAGGAAGTGAGTGGAGTAAATCAGGCGAAGCATTGCAAATTCTTTGTATTGCTGGAATGGGTATACTAATTGATGGTTGTAGCCGCAGCGCTATAAAAGCGAGTGGGCTTGTTAGTCGATTGCTCAAGGTTGATGTTTATAGGAAAATAATTGGTTGTATCGCGCTTATTGTGAGTGTGGAGTATGGGTTTATTGTACTAGTCTATACATATTCGTTAATAACATTAGTTGGGAGTTTGTTAAACCTTTATTTATTTAGAAGCCTTTCAGAGAAAAACGTTTTGATTTATGTGGTTAGTTTCTTAATTATGTCTGTTGGCCTTTCTTTTATTTCAAATGTTATTTGTGGTATTTACGAAGACGTAAATTTAATCGTAAATATTATAACAAAGATGTTCATTTTTACATTTACATATACCCTAGTTACAACGTTTTTAATTAAACTAAATAAGCATCCTATTATTCCATTGATTTTATCAAACAAAGATAGCTGATATCAGCCAAAACTATTATGTTAGTAGCTAAACATCTTTACCGCTTAATATTCTCGTTAGTCATGGTGATTATAATAATATTACTTTTACCTCATGCTAATGATAAAGGATATTATCTTCTATTACCTCTGGCTTTTTCGATTCATTTACTGATTTGTGAAAAGTTCAAATACTATTCCAAACAGTTTATTGCTTTCAAGGTGTTGAATATAATTCTTTGGACTAGATACTTTGTATTGCCTATTGTTATTGTTTTTTCAAATGATATTAATTCCTACTTAATCAAAGTGCCAACTAACAATAGTCTAAGTCTTGCGTTAATTATTTTGCTTGCAGAGTTGTTTACGTTAACTTTTATCGTTCAATGTTTTGGACCAAAAATTATTAAACCCGCTTCTATTTACCCCATTTCTACTGTTGATAAGAAATGGTTTTTACATATAGTACTTGGTATCTCAGTCATCTTTCTGTTAGTTTTTCCAGATTTGATTGGACGTTATAACTTTTTTATAGTTGAAGAAGCTTTAGAGAAAACCACGCAAATTCATGGGCTAGTCGCTATTGTTGGTGATTTAGCCTTTTTTATACTCCCGATTTTGGTCTTGAGTTGGTGTTATAGGCGTTATTTAGAGGGAGGAGACGGAAAGTATTATTGGATGTCTTTATTAGTAATTATACCTTTTATTTTGTTCTTTAAAGGTTCTAGCAGGCTAAGTATCATTATCCCATCGCTTTGCTGGCTATCAGTTCTTTTAAAACTATACCCTGATTATAAGAAAGCTACCTTCAAGATAATTTCAGTAGTTATTATAACCGTTTTTGTATCTATAACACTTTATAAGCAGTTTGGTGCTGTATCAAGTGAAATTGGAAGTGTGAATTCTATTGAATTATCAAGAATTAGCTCTTCTCTTAATGCTTATTTTTCAGGCCCCTATAATATAGCGCTAGCCTCTGAACTGAACGGTGTTTCAGTAGATACATTGCTAGTCGATCTGATTAAAAATTTTGCATTGATAGGGCGAACTGTAGACGGGTTGGCAACTACAACGGATATTTTTAATGAGTATCTATATGCTCATAACCTTTATGCAGACCAAATTGTATCTGTTTCAGGGCAGGGGTATATATTTTTTAATGTTACTGGTGTTATTGTGTTTTCGGCAATTTTCATATTTTCGGTAATGTTTTTTTGCAATGCTCTACAAAAAGAACGCAGGATAGAGTTTATATATATTCTATCGTTTTGTTCAATATATTGTGCAATGTATATGATGCTAAATTCAGGGAGCATCTTTGGTAAAATGTTCAACTTTATGTTGCCTCTATTTATAGTTTGTTTAATTAATCGGAAATTTAAATTTAAGTGAACCGTTTAGCATTTTTTGACTTTGTTACAACTTTAGGTGGCGCTAATTTAGGCTCTATTTCTCTATGTCAGGGCTTGTCACGAGATAACAAAGTTACTCTAATTGATGCCTATGGCAGCTGTAGAGAATATATAAAGAGAGTGGAAGGTACAGGGACAAACTTTATTGTACTGAACCAACACTCTAATTGGTTAGTCATTGGTGGTAAAAGGGGCTTAAGAATAAAGAATTTTTTGCTTCAACTTCCTGAATTGTTGAGAGTATTATTAAGATTGAGAAAGGGGCTTCAGAATAATAACATTCAGCTTGTATGGGTTAATAACAAGAAATCACTAGCGTTTGTATCATTAGCTTCATTGTTAACTGATACAAGGGTTGTTTTATACTATCGTGGTGAAGGTAAAAAGAAAGAATTTGACGTAGCGTTTAGATTATTAGTAAAGCTTTTTTGTGATGGTTTAATTTCTCATGCTTCAACTGCCAACAGTACATTCAACGAGATTTTTTCGTCTAAAAAAATTTGCCATGTCCCAAATAGTGTAACCATAGATAGTAAGGTAAAGATTCAACCTTGCACATCAAAGTTTAAAGGTAATTATACCAATATAGTCCTCCCCGCTGGACGACCGGTATTGGAGAAAGGGCATATGACCGCTCTAAAGGCATTAAAAATAATTAGAGAGGTTGGGGTTGATGTTAAGCTTATCTTTCCAGGAGAAATACCATATGGAGTTTCATCCGAATTTGTTTCGAGCCTTCAAATGTATATTGCCGAAAATAATTTGATTGATAATGTGAGTTTTATAGGTTGGCGAAACGATTTGCAGCAAATAATAGCTGATTCTGATATTGTAATTTTACCGAGTCATACAGAGGGGTTTCCTCGAGTATTAATAGAATCGATGCTGTTAAACACATTAGTCATTGCAACACCTGTAGGAGGTGTCCCTGAAGCAATCTTACACAATGAAACTGGATTTATAATTCCGATAGATGACGAGGAAAAATTAGCTAGATTGATAATATACGCTATTAAAAACAATAAAGAAGTTAATGATATACAGGTCAAAGCTAAACAATTTGCTTTGAACAAGTTTTCTCAGGATAAGCAAATATCAAAAATATCTCAACTATTTAGTGAGATATTAGGAACATAGAATGGAAGAAAGATTAGTAACTATTGGAGTACCATTTTTTAATCCAGGAGTCTTTTTTAAACCTGCAATTGAATCTATATTAGGGCAAACCTACAACAATTTTGAATTGATTTTGATTGATGATGGTTCTACAGATTCTGCGCTCGAGATAGCCACTGCTTTTAACGACTCAAGAATAAAAGTGATTTCAGATGGCCATAATCTAGGGCTACCAGCGAGATTAAATCAAATTGTGGAATTAGCAAAAGGTGAGTTTGTTGCGCGGATGGATGCTGATGATTTAATCCAGCCTAACAGGATTGAGAAGCAAGTCAGGTTTTTAGAGAAAAACGTTGATATAGACATTGTTTCTACCGGAATATGCACAATAGACAATCAAAATAAAGTCGTTGCCTATCGGATGCCGAGCAATAAAAGTACTCAAAACTGTACTTTAGTTGACGGAGTTTTTGGGAAGACAGGTATTGCACACGCAACTATTGTAGCGAGAAAAAGTTGGTGTTTGCGGAATAATTATGATGAGAATGCTCGCTTAATGGAGGATTACCAATTATGGATTGACTCGCTAATTAAAAATGATCTGAAAGTTGGGTTCATTAATGAACCATTATACTATTATCGTGAAGAAAGTAGCATCCATTATTCCAAACTTATAAAGGCGTATAGTAACCAGATTGATATTGTGAAAGATAAATATTCTCATTTAATACCTTTTAGTAAAATAATCAGGTTTTATATAGTAATGAGAATTAAAATGCTTGTTACATATGTATTAAAAACTTTTAATATTTCTCATTTTCTATTAAATATTCGCAATCGAAAAACGGTAAATAGTGATGTTGCCATGAACGAATTGCAAAGGAAATTGGATGGATTTCTTAAGCAATGATAAGATAGGAGTAGCCCATGTCTAAAATTCTTTTTGTGGTGTCGTCGCCAGGAACTGTAAAGTCCTTTCTTCTTCCCTTTATAAATAAGCTATCTGAAGAACATGAAATCCATGTCGCCGCTAACTTTTCGGATAATATATTATTCGAATTTAAAGATCTGATATTTGCTATGCATGATATCGAAATCGTTAGGAATCCTAGTGTGTTTTCTGATTTTAATTCTTTGATTAAACTAATACGTATCATAAAAAAAGAAAACTACGACATTGTTCACACTTTTACCCCTAAAGCTGGTTTGTTGGGACAATTGGCAGCATTTTTTTGTATGACTAGTAAGCGATTTCATACTTATACTGGTCAAGTTTGGGTAACGACAAAAGGCGTAAAAAGGGGGCTTTTGAAATTATTTGATAAAACTATAGGTACTTTAGCTACATTTTCATTGGTGGATAGCCCTTCTCAACGTCAATTTTTAATAGATAATAATGTAATTAGGGAACATAAGAGCGCAGTACTAGGTAATGGCTCTATATCGGGGGTTAATACTGAAAAGTACTCTTTTTCCCCCGAAAAGCGCATACACTGCAGACAAAAGCTAGGCTTAAATGAGGATTCTGTCCTCTTGCTTTATGCGGGCAGACTCAAGTACGACAAGGGTATTCCTGAATTAGTAAGGGCGTTTAGGGAAGTTTGTCTAGAAAATACTTTTTTGGCCATTGTTGGGGTTGATGAGGATAATCTATTACCTTTAATTGAAAACGAAAAAAACATAATATTTTGTGGTTATTCAAAAAATATTATTAATTACTATTGTGCTTCTGATTTATTATGCTTGCCTTCTCATAGAGAAGGTTTCGGGAATGTAATTATAGAAGCTGCATCTTCAGGTTTGCCCGCCTTAGCATCGAATATATATGGCCTATCAGATGCCGTTGAACATGGGGAAACTGGTTTGTTGCATAAAGTTAAGGATGTTGAGGATATTAAATCTAAATTAATCAGATTAATTTCAGATAAAGAACATTTGAAGCTGCTTGGCAAAAACGCTCACGAAAGAGCTATGCGTGATTTTAATGAAGCTCACGTAGTGAACGAGCTTGTGGAATTTTACCAAAAATAGAATAGTTTTAATCTTCTAAATGTGTTTTCTGGAAAAATTAGTCACTGTTCTATTTTTTTGAACCTTACTATATTCAGAAAGATATCTTTCCTTTTAAATGTTTACTCTACTGATAAGATGTAATTCGGCAATTATTATTAGTGATTGAGGCTAATAAAGTTAATGAATTAGTGTTTAGATTAATTAAATTCGAATACTAATATAGCTTTTCTTAAAGGGGAAGTGGATATTAGCTTATCGGTCTGCAGAGTGTCACAAATTTAATTCGAGTGCACCGTTATCTTCGATAGCCTAAATAAATATTTTATGGATTATAAATTAGGTGAGGGTACCTTTATTTAAAGATGTTATAGAAAAATCTGGAAGTTTTGAACTTAAAATTAAAAGAGAAACATGTGGAACTAAAAGCAACTATTGTAAAGACTCCTTTTTACACTGCGCTTCTAAAGCTAAGAGCGATGATGGAGTATAAAAAAGTTATTTCAAATGAATGTATTAAAAGTAATCAACCTTCTTTTTGTATCAGCCCATACAAAACTGGAACAACTTATGTGTCAGGGTTGTATAGCGGGCAAAATAATGTCAAACATGAACCGATGCATTATACAACATTAAAGCATATTGAAAGTCCTGAGTTTTTGAAGAAAAGAAGCGCTCATTTAAATTTGGATCTTGAGTGTTCTGGTTTTTTTTCGCTATATATAAAGGAATTAAGACTCATTTTTCCTCATTCTCCATTTTTGTTTGTTGCAAGAGACCCAGCAAGTTGGATTTCTTCTGTAATAAGTTACTTTACTAAGTTAGATGGGGCTGTGTATTACAATTATGTTCTTAGAATGTTCTTTGACCCAATTACCACTTATCCCATAGAAAAATTTGATAAGCTTAGGAAAGACGAACAATCTATAGTGATTAAAAATTTGCTTGAATTTTGGATACACGTATATTCTTCTGCTTTAAATGATGAATTGTCCCTCATTGTTAAGATCGAAAATATAGACAGCAAGGCTTCCGAAATTGCCAACTTTTTAAACTTGAAAAGTACAACTGACTTTAGCGCTTGGAAAAGGGTTAATAGAAGTAAGAGTAGCCTTGAAATAGAATGTTTTGTAAATATCGATCCCTATAAAGAAATAGTTAATAAATTGGGGTATTCTTTATGATAAAAAGATTTCTAGATGTTGTTATTTCATTATTAGCTTTGATTTTTCTTCTCCCTATAATGGTTATTGTTTATTTATTTGTCTCTATTTTATTGGGACACCCTGTATTCTTTACTCAGGCACGTCCAGGTATACATGGTAATATTTTTCAAATGTTTAAATTTCGAAGCATGAAAAATTCCGTTGATGAAGGTGGAAATTTATTACCTGATTCTGAACGATTAACTCCTTTTGGAGAAATGCTTCGTTCATCAAGCTTAGATGAGCTACCAGGTTTGTGGAATGTTTTAAAAGGTGATATGAGCCTTGTAGGTCCTCGACCATTGCTAGTCGAGTACTTACCTTTATATTCAAAAGAACAAGCTAAAAGGCACAAAGTTCGTCCGGGTATTACGGGATGGGCTCAAGTCAATGGTCGAAATGCAATAAGCTGGGAAGATAAATTTAAGTATGATGTTTGGTATGTAGAAAATCAAAGTTTTTGGCTTGATATGAAAATATTACTTTTGACGGTCAGAAAAGTATTTATGAGAGAAGGTATTTCAGCGAATGATCATGTAACTATGCCTTTCTTTACTGGCAGTGATAATAATGCGGACAATCAAAATGAAAAATAATGTACTCGTACTGTCATCGGGAAGAAGAGTTTCACTAGTTAGAGCATTCGAACAAGCAATCGAAGATTTGAAAGTTGATGGTAATGTCTATGGTGCCGATATGAATCCAAGCATGTCGGCAGCATGTAATATTCTTTGCAAAAGCTTTGTCTTACCACATGTACTTACTGATGAGTACATAGACGAATTAAAGATACTTTGTCTTAGAGAGTCTATAAAATTAGTTGTACCAACGATAGATACAGAACTATTAAAGCTTGCTAAACACAAACAAGAATTTAAGGAATTAGGTATTACTATTGTTGTTTCTGATAGTGAATTAGTGGTTCATTGCAGGGATAAAAGATTAACGCATGGATTGTTTGATGAGATAGGTTTTCCAGTACCTGTTACTTACCCATTGGAAGATATAACATTTCCATGTTTTTCAAAACCTGTTTCAGGAAGTTTGAGTCAAAATATCCGAATACTCCAGTCACAAAATGAGCTAGATGCTTGGGATGTACCAAAATCTGAAATGATGTATATGGAAGTTATTTCAGATGATGAATATGACGAATATACAGTAGACGTTTACTACACTCAAGATAGTAGGCTTATGTGTATGGTTCCCAGACAAAGACTGGAGGTTAGAGGCGGTGAAATAAGTAAAGGGCGAACCAATAAGGAATTAATTGATTTCCTTAAAGAGCCAATGTCCAAGATTAAAACCGCATTTGGTTGTTTAACACTTCAAGTGTTTAAGTCTAAAACGACAGATCAGATTTATGGAATTGAAATTAACCCTCGGTTTGGAGGAGGGTTCCCTCTCAGTAATGCTGCGGGTGCAAAGTACCCTGAATTTTTATTACGAGAAGTATTTAGGGGGGAGAAGTTATCCTATACCGATGATTGGGAAGACCAACTTGTTATGCTAAGATTCGATGGTGAGGTATTAGTTTCTAATGGTTGAATTTTCAACTTTTGATGTTGTGGTATTTGATTTAGATGACACACTTTATTCAGAAATAGATTATGTTTTGTCTGGGTACCGTTATTTATCTCAATTGATTGAAAAATTATATTCGAAAAGCACTTATCAATCTTTTTTAGATGCTTTAGAAAGAAACAAGAGCGACATTTTTGAGTATGTTATCGCTCAGCATAAATTACCCAAATCTCTTAAAGAGCATCTAGTTCTCGCCTACAGGTACCATACTCCTAATATTCAATTACATGAAGGTGTTATTTATACTCTTGAGCATTTAAAGTCTAAAAACGTACCTGTTTATTTGATAACTGATGGCAGGGGATTAACCCAAAGGCTAAAAATAGTCTCTTTAGGTATAGAAAAATTTTTCGACTATATTTTTATCTCTGAAGAAGTTGGGGCTGCTAAACCAGAGCCTGATTCATTTCTAGCAATACAAAAGATCCATCCTAATAAATCGATTGTATATGTGGCAGATAATCCTAAGAAAGACTTTATTGTGCCTAAGCAATTAGGTTGGGGAGCTATAGGGATTTTAAATAAAAGTAGTAGAGTTCACCCTTTAACGAAGAATTATAGACAAACTGCTAACGTTTGGTTTGACGAATTTAAAGAGTTAACATGTTAAACACGAAATTTTCTCCATGGCCTTCTTTTACACGAGAAGAAGCCAACAAAGTATCTGAAATTTTATTGTCTAATAAAGTTAATTATTGGACAGGGCAAGAAGGGCGTGAGTTCGAGCGTGAGTTTGCCACGTATACCAATAGCAAATATGCCATCGCATTAAGTAACGGTACACTTGCGTTAGATCTAGCTTTAGTTTCTTTAGGAATTGGGGCTAGAAATGGCGGCACTGAGACGGATGAAGTAATTGTTACTTCTCGTACATTTTTAGCCTCAGCTTCGGCTATTGTTACTGCTGGAGCTAGACCTGTTTTTGCAGATGTCGATGCTAATTCACAGAACATTACTGCTGAAACAGTTGCTGATGTTTTGACATCAAATACTAAGGCGATAATTGCAGTTCATTTAGCGGGCCTTCCATGTGAAATGGATGAGTTGATGCGCCTTGCTAATACGAAAGCCTTATTTGTAATTGAAGATTGTGCTCAAGCGCATGGCGGTAAATATAAAGGCCGTTCAGTTGGCTCCATAGGTCATATAGGTTGTTGGTCATTTTGCCAAGATAAAATAATGACGACAGGTGGTGAAGGCGGCATGGTAACCTGTAATGATGAAACGCTATGGAGAAAAATGTGGGCTTATAAAGATCACGGTAAATCTTATGAAGCTGTTTACGAGCGTGACCATCCCCCTGGCTTTCGTTGGCTGCATGAATCTTTTGGCACAAACTGGCGATTAACAGAAATGCAATCAGCAATTGGTCGTATTCAATTAAAACGTATGCCAAAGTGGAGTGAATTACGAAGAAAATATGCAAATATGATAGCGGATGCCTGCCGCGATTTTGATTGTATTCGTGTGCCAACTGTACCTACATATATGATGCACGCTAATTACAAATATTACGTATTTATTCGTCTAGGTTTATTAGCAGATAATTGGAACAGAGATCGCATCATTGAAGAAATTAACACTTTGGGTGTGCCGTGCTTTGAAGGTTCATGCTCCGAGGTTTATTTAGAAAAGGCATTTGAAGGCACTGACTTTAGACCCTATAGGTTCTTACCTACAGCACGAGAGCTTGGAGAAACGAGCTTGATGTTTTTGGTACACCCAACACTGACTGTAGAAGAGGTGGAAAAAACTATGGCAGTAATTCAGTCAGTGTTTACTCAAGCTTCTAAATAGTGCATTTTAGTTTAAATATTACAATTCACTAAAGCATATTTATTAACATCTAAGTGTTATCGAGAACGCTTTATAACTCTTCCAAGACGCAAGGGTTATTATACGAGAGTATGTTGTAAGCGGGCTTTTATGATTTTTACAAAATTAATAAAAGCCAGTTGTATTAAACTGGCTTTTATTGCTGTAAATTGATTAATATAATTCGATAGCTACTTATTTATCTTTAGTCTTGTAGAAGACCATAAGCTAAAGAGTGCTGTTAAAAAAAGCATCAAATTTCCGGGTTCAGGTATGCCTTGAGGAGGTAACAAGCTATCGTTTATCCAAATGGATCCTAAATACAACTCACCGTTGCCAACTACAAAATTATAATTATCGGCAGCTTCACCAAATGGAAGAAGCGGATTTTCGTTATTGATAGTGTAGGCTGGTAGATCATCTCCAATAACATCTGCTATAGATTCAGTTATACCACCTTCATTACTATGTCCAACAAATAGTGCAGTAAACCCCTCTACTGTAAAAGGGCTGCCATCTAGGGTAAATTCAAAAAGTAATCCTTCACCTATGTTAATGTTGTCATCTGGGTTATTATTACAATTATCTGTTTTACAAACACCTAATCCAGAACCGGCATCTAGCCAGTGGAAATCCCCACCAACTGTTGTAAAAGTCACATCAAATCCAGATATGCCTAATAGGTCTTTAAAAGTAAATATGCCAGGTACGGGACCTTCATCTTCTTCCGCGGTTTCTGTGAAATCTAGAAGTTTAATGAGCTCTGCGTTAGCAAAGGTTGGGAGGGCTAATAAGGTCGACAATAAGCCAACTTTAAGTAGGGTGGTTAATTTAGTCATATATGGCTCCAAAATGAGTGAACATTAACATCTAGAGTTTATTACTAGAGCAAATGCAAATACTCTTACTACGAAACTAAGTGTTTTAAAGCAAAAAACGCGCCAACCAATAAATTCCTCTCAAATACCCTCTAAACTTCAATCCGTTACGAAATCCTTCCTAAATACGGTAAATTCAAAAATTCTAATATTTGTAAAAAAAGCTGACAATAAAAAGAAAGGTGTCAGCTAAGAATTAAAATTCTAAGCAGGTGTCAAATTCGGCAATAATGCCGAATTAGGGTGTCCAAGGTGTCAATGAGGAGCCTCAACTATGCGTTTTCGATGTTAGAATTTCCATTTCGAGTTGTCGCTCTGGGAGAGCCTTAGTTCTCAGTTGATTACGAGACCAGACAGAACTACGGGGTCAAGTCTTGAACCGTGCGGAAAGCTCAACTTTATGGTTGGGCTTTTTCGTTTTCATAGGGCAATTTTTATTAGTTCATTTGTGGCGCCTAGTTTGCACTATGCTTTAGCTCGTTCTGCGCACTGCAAACTGTTTGCTATTGCTTGCTTCCGACAACGTAATCAATAAACTCGGTATCGTAAGATACGCCTTGGGGATGCCGTGGATCGCCTGACTCGGTAAGCCCTAACACTTTGACCGGTTTTCCTGAATGAATTAGCAGTTTGAGTACGATTTCCAATCTATAGCGCAATGCTGGTATTAACTTCTCCTTGGAACCCCAACAGGGGACAAGTATGTCGGCTTGTTCGATGATTTTTTCAAGGTAATGATCATTCTCTGGGCCTATCGGATCGCGTACATGTGAAAGCTTTTTTACATCAGTTGAGCGATACGCAAAACAATTTCCCACCAGTATTTTCTTCGCACCATATCTTCTCGCAAATGCCTGCCAATTTTTTAAAGTATTGTCATCGGTCGTTGCATCCGCCGTTGATGGGTTCATGCCGATATACGCGATAACCGTTTTACCATTAGGATCTATTTGCCGTTCTAGTACATAACGATAATCGCCACACGATGAAATCGTCGCATCCCCAGATACCCGCTCCTGAACACTAACTTGTACGTCAGTGCTTACCCCAAACAACCTGTCCCAGATAACCGTCATCGTTTTCGTGCCTGGCTTTCTGATCTCAAAGTAACTTCCCACTTCCAGATAATCTAAACCGCTAAAGATGTTTTTATGCGACTGGCTAACCGCAACGGTGCCATTATCATGCAGCGTTAGCAAGCCACTCACCCCATCGATCCGGAATTTGGTTTGTTTTACTTTTCGAGTACAGGTGACAGCCATAATCATCCGCCTTTAAGTTTCCGCTTGATGTTGAATTATAGGCAGGATTTTGCGGTCACTGAATCGACCATACAAGCAATAGAGCCATCTAAGGTATGTCAGATTTTTTAACAGTTGTTTAGTCTTTCTCGCATTTTTCTGTGCTGTTCTTCTCGCCAATACCTGCCAATTTTTGAAAGTATTGTCATCGGTTGTCGTATCCGAAGTTGATAGTCGTCAATTTAAATTGGTCGCAGAGCTAAGGTATTGCTAACCGATATCGCATTAAAACCCGACTATAGTTACTTAGCAGAATCCTTGATTAAACAGAAGATACATACTGGGTGCGCCATGATATATGCCATCATCGGGATAATTGTTGCGGTAGTCTCATTAAAACTGCTGTTCTATATACTAATGTGGCTTTTGGAAGTACAAATATTCCCTACGGTCATTTTTGATGATGAAAAACCCAAGGGGGCACTTTCAACGTTGTTAGAGCTCTTGGCAGTGGCCTCGGTGTTTAGTTTTGGATATTTTCTCTTTTATAGGGGCATGTGGGGGGAGATCGTTGCCCTATCTGAGTACGAGGATGAATCCAATTTTAGTTTCTGGCTAATGTTATCTTTCGCAAGCTATTTTGCTGCCCGGCTGTTCAGCTATTTATCGAAACTTTCGGCGAAACATTATCAAAGTAAGCAGGAACCCAATTAAGGTTTACCTACATCAACACGATGCATTCAAACATATCTATATATCATATTGTCCTCTTATCTCTTTGTTTTTTCTTTCAATGGTGCTGATTTTTTTTGCCAAAGTTCACCATCGGTCTACACTAAACTCGTCGGCTAATTTAGCGAGATCGAACCATGCGATTCTATTTATTCGGATTACTCTTAATTTCTTTTCACGCGGTGTCTGCCGATGTTCAGGTGATCACCAATAGCGCCCAAGGCCAGGGCTTTTTATATGAACATGATGAGCAATGTTTTGTGATTACGCCTTCTCATGTTATCGAAGATGCCACAAAAATTTCTATATTGTCTGCTGCTCGAAAGAGTTATCAGGCCAAAGTGGTTAATGAATTTGATGTCGACTTATCCATATTAGAAATTCAGGACGCAAATAAGCTTTGTGCTAAGACCGACTTTGAACAAAAAACGAAGTTGTCCTCACTTTTAAAAATATACGATGACGGCATTTTGAGAAGCAAATTATCTGATGGTAGCACGCTGCAGACAAAGGTAAATATTGATGGCGTTGACGAAGCGGAGTATTTACAGATCACCCCCAAACGAGAGAGCGATATTTTAAAGCAAGGCTATAGCGGTAGTGTGTTGTATGTTGCCGACCAGCCTGCAGGTATCTTGTTGGAGGTTGATGAAGGACAAGGCTTTGTCTATCGCTCAGATGCTTTAAATGAAAAGCTTAATGCGTACTTTGGTTTGGAATCAGCAGCTAATCCAAATAAATCCGAGGAATCCTCCGTTACCTCTATTGTCGGCACAGTATTGTCTGAGCAAATCGCTGAAGGCCAAGAGTTAGAGTGGGAGTTTCTGGCTGAGGAAAATAGTCCCATTGAATTTATTCAAGAAAAATCTGATGAGCGAGTGCAATATTTGCTTGAGATATTGGATGACCGTGAAAAGGTGTTATTCGACGATAGACTTTATGCCTATAGAGATGCGCACTTTGTTTTCACTCCCGAGAAATCAGGGAAGTATACCCTTCGATTAACCGGCGTTAAAGACGCCGGTAGCGTGTCACTGAAAACGACCCAATGGGCATTGGACTCAGAGCTTCGAGGCGAAGGTAATGTTTTTGAACCAGGTGATGAAATCGCAAACCACCTTGGCCCAAGCGCAATTGCTGAATACCGCTTTGCGGGCGATGCGAATAGTCCAATTGAGTTTATTCAAGAAAAATCTGATGAGCGAGTGCAATATTTGCTTGAGATATTGGATGACCGTGAAAAGGTGTTATTCGACGATAGACTTTATGCCTATAGAGATGCGCACTTTGTTTTCACTCCCGAGAAATCAGGGAAGTATACCCTTCGATTAACCGGCGTTAAAGACGCCGGCAGTGTGTCACTGAAAACGACCCAATGGGCGTTGGATTCAGAGCTTCGAGGCGAAGGTAATGTTTTTGAACCAGGTGATGAAATTGCAAACCGCCTTGGTCCAGGCACAATTGCTGAATACCGATTTGCGGGCGATGCGAATAGCCCAATCGAGTTTATTCAAGAAAAATCTGATGAGCGAGTGCAATACACTTTCGAGATATTGGATGAGAGTGAAACCGTATTATTCGATGAAAGGCTTTATGCCTATCGAGGTAAACAGTTTGTCTTTACGCCGCAAACGTCAGGAACTTTTATCTTGCGGCTTACGGGTGTCAGAGATTATGGCGCCATTTACTTGAAAACGGGGAAAGGGGATTAGTATGAGAAAGGTATCAGCGTGCCTTGTGGGATTATTATTCTTGGTGGCTCTCAAGTTGATGGCAGCGGAAATTTCTATCGATGAAAATAGTTTTGAAGAGTCCTTCAGTCACACCGTTCAAGTGTCCGGGAATTTTTATGTTGGTCTTCAAATGGCGAGTGACGACAACATTGAGCAGCTTGTTGTCTTGTTTCCAGAGGGCAGCACGGGTATGTTGTGCATTGCTATCTCCAGTATCGATGGGCGATACAAGGCAAAAATCGAACAAGAAATAAGCTCGCCCATTTCCGGTTGGACACAAGTCCTTTTTGATTCCGCGCACCAAGGGGAACTTAACAAATATATTGCTAATGAGTTAGCGGTCCTTGCGAGGGTAGGCGGTTCATGCACTAAAAGCGGCGCCAGATCCATCCTTTCATCTTGGTATCAGCGCGTCTCTAATGATCAAGAAATGGTGCTGTTGCTTCGCAGTGATGCTCGAAAAGATACGGTAGTTATAGATGGTCACGACGGTTCATTTAAATGTAAAAAGTTTAAGAACTCGTACAAAGTTACCTATGACAAGTACTGCCCATTGAAGGGGATAGATATAACGCAAGTCCCGATTTTGGAAGTACAGCGTAAAAACTTGCAGGATGTTCCAGATGAAAAAATTGAGCTGGCCTATCAATAATGCCCGAACAACCACAGCGTAAAAAATCAAAAGGCCTATGGCAGAAGTATCTACTCGGCATATTTTTTGTTGCCGAAGATATCCCTGACACCGCGGCCGAATTCCTAGACAGAGTTAATGACAGTAAAAACCGAAGTCTGATATTGGGTCTACTCGCCTGTTTTTGGCTTGCATTGGCTGGCATTATTCTGGTTTCGGTTTTGTTCTTTAAAGGCTCTGACACGTTATTTAACGTGGTTGCTTCTACGGAAAAGCTCCATGTTGATAATTTTGATGGGGTTGAGTATCCGACGTGGCGGTTAGAGGATGTGACGTTATACAACGATTGCGGGACTGAATCTGAGATAGTATCAGGCGATTTGACCATCTATTCGAACAGTGAAATTGAATTTGAACGGATTGGCGCTGGAAAATTATTGATCACCTTGTTTGCCGAAGAGGAGCCAGCAGATGAAAACGAGTCAGGAGTGGGTAAGATAGATGGCTTTATTAATAAGTTATCCGATTGTGTTGTCTTTGAATACCTTCCAAGTCAAAAAGAAACCTATACCTTTCCTGTTGACGGAAACATGGTCATAGGCGGAGCCATTAAAGAATCTGTAACTCGCACCCCCTTGTTGCAAGCGGGAAAAATTTATATTGCAGACAAAGCTATTATGTCTGGCGAGTATTACGTTTCCGAACCTTATGAACTCATGTTAGGTGATAAATTTTCCATCAATAAAGCAACAACGCAAAGTTCAGGCATTATCGTGGTCGACGATACACCGGGGATCAACGTTACCTATGCAGGTAAGGGCGAGTCGGGAAATATTGAGCGTTATAAACTTGAAAGCATTAAGCTGGAAAATACCATCTGGTTTAAGTTACTCAACGACGAAACCGTAATTTCACTGTGGATTTTGCTCATTGTCTTGTATACCGCGGTTAAAGTTATCATTCGTTTAAGTCTTGATTAAGAATACTGAGTCTGCTGACAATCTTGGCGTTAACTATTCGTCCATCCTAGGAGAGGGTAGTGCTATTCATAGGGGGGTGACTAAACGGAAATTTCTTGAATATCAAACTCTAATCGGATAAAACGATAGGCAACGGAATTTGTTAGAAGTAATCAAGGAAAGTATTTCGTGAAATCCATGTTCTCCAAAACGCTTAGTTTGTTTCAACAAAGCGCATATCCTCTTCATCATACTTATGTTCAAATGCTTGAACGATACACCACAACCTCGGAAAAGTACCTTGTCTGGCAAGATATCATGGAAGTCTCTGCTTTGATGGGCGAGCAATATCAGCAATTCATTCAACTCTTTGATGCTGGTAATTTGAATGACTTTTTCTACAAAGGACTGTCAATTAAAGTGGCGGTGAAAAAGAAAAAAGCCCTAACCGGTTCTGAATCCATCGACGGTGTTGATAACGCCGCCATTGAGAAAATCATCGCCAAATACACCAACTTGTTTGAACACGATGCCGAATGTTTGCGGCAACAAAAAGAGGCTGAAAAGCAAGCTGAAGAAGCGCGAAGACTGCAACTGACAAAAGAGCGCAATGCTCGGATGAGGCAAGAACAAGAAGCTCGTCGTCAACAGTATGAAAAAGAATTCGTCGACTTTCCCGATTGGGACATCAATCGCATCAAGCGTGGTTCTCGTGCAGCAAAAATATTACAACGATTGCAACGTCAGGAGATCAGTGAACAGGATTTTTTGTGGTTGAAAGATAAAGGCTTTGAAAATGAAATGATCAACGATGCCTTTTATATTCAGCGCGCTAAAAAACACCTATCACACTGGAAAAATGCACGAAAGCCTTGGAGCTTTGTGAATGCAATTGCCGATTTTCGTAAGGGTAATCAGGTTCGAGAAGTATTGCCAGAAGTGAAAAAACAACTGCCGTTTTCGTTTTCGAATGGCAACAAAAAACTTCAATCGGCTTTGTACACCACATCGGGTGGCGCTTATCGAGATATCAGGGATTACAACACCGCTATAGATTTTGGTGAGAAGGCTCATTCACTCACACCAGACAATTTTCGTCCATGCACGTTATTAGGCGCCGCGCACATCTTAAACCATGATACCGCGGTAGGTTATGCCTGGTATCAAAAAGCCATTGAACGAGGCTTTGAAGAAGAACGTGTGGATGATGAACTAAGGTCTATCTATATCCGCAGCGATGCTTCAAATAAGAAACGCTTAAAGGCTGATCTCAAACAGCAGGGGTACTCGGCCAGGTGGTTGAATTGATCCTGAAAGTAAAGAAAAGCACTTTTGATTTTCCTGCGAAAATTCACATGGTATAAATCGAACTCAGAAAGCGAAAATTATTTAGGGCTTTAGCGGGTATGTATCCAACTTTGTATGTGTGTTTAATCGGAGAACAGCTGTGATGTTATCTAAAGAGACGTTTTTAGAGCAACTTGTTTATTGGGTGGGTGAAATTACCGCGAAAGAACTTGCCATGCTCAAAGGGTACAGCGTTGATACCGCAAAACGAGCCTTACAAGACTTTGATGGCAAGCATCCTGATGCAACGCGTTATGACAAACGCTTAAAAAAGCGTCTGGTGAATGAAAATTTTCAACCCAAACGTGTTCACCTGTCTTGGTTTTTATCGCAATACAACAACTGCCTGAAAAAAAATATGGTAGATACGGTGCAAAATGCACCGGGTTCGGATGATTTTGTGTCATACGTTGATATTCCTGAGCGATATATCAATGTAGAGCATGTTCGAAAACTCATTAATGCTTGTCGAAACAACTTGCGATTAGAAGTAAGTTATTTATCGGTGTCTAATCCGGATTATGAAGGACGGATCATTCAGCCGCACCATTTTGTTTATGACGGGCTGCGCTGGCACGTCCGAGCGTGGGATGAAAAACAAGGCAAGTTTAAAGACTTTAACTTATCCCGATTTAAACAAGAAATGGATGTCGAAACATCATACGCACCGCGATATCAAGCATGTGATGATGAGGAGTGGAATACATTAGTTGATGTTGAAATTGCCGCCGATCCAAGGCTTAGTGGCTTACAAAAACAATGCATTGAAGAAGAATTCGGAATGGTTGATGGCACCTTGGCGATCCCATGTCGAATTGCGCTCCTTAACTATTTATTGCTCAAGTTAAGAATAACGACTTATGAAAACCGCGCGGTTGCGCAGCAAATTATTTTAACCGATAGATCACACGAGGCATTAAAACCCTATTTATGGACCTGATCTGATACGGTGCTTTTTGCGCACTGTTTATTTTCTCAGTTATTTACTCTCGCTCCCCTCTCTATCACTCTGTCTCTAGCGTTTGTGGCTCAAGGTTAGCTTCCATGCAGCGTAACGCTGTAATGTTATCGCAGCACTAGAGCCTGCCACCACGCATAATTTCCATAACAGCAAACGATACAGGTAAGCACGATTCGTATGAACAGCGCATTATTCGACATTTATCAGCATTACGCGGGGCCTATGAGTCCGTTAGGTGGGGGATTTTTTCTTACCATTAATGCCCAAACCGGGATCGGCAAAACGTATCAGGCTGAGAGAACCATGGCACGCCATTTGATTAAGGATTCCGGCCAAACGGTAATTTATACAACAAACTCGAGAGAGAATGTAAAAGAGGCTTACCAGAATGTGTTGGCATTGCTTGCGAATGACGCGACGATAGAACCCGTGAAAAAACGTGAGTTACTAAACCATGTCATTTTATTGCCGTCTCAGGAAACGTCTTTGGCGCAAATCAACCCGGAGCAATGGTCTTGCCTTCTCGACTTGATCCCGAAAGAGAGAAAAAAAATCGAGCAGAGCCTGCGCCAATTACAATGGTTTAACGACGTGCAAGGGGCAGCCAATAAAAAGGTGATTGAGCCGCAGATACGGGATCTGGTTCAGCGCACCTATTCTCAATTGCGACATGCCTTTCGGTATATCACGCCGACAACAAACGCGCAGAAACATACCTTAAATATATTGTTCCCAGCCAATCGTATTGATCCGGATGCGACTCAGGTTTTGTTTATGACCACAGCCAAGCTTTTACACCCTTGGCATGGTCAAAAACGCTCGGTTCGCGTGAGTGACTTGTTATCAAATTCATTGATGATCCTGGATGAATTTGACAGACAACAAGAAGAGTTTATCAAGCACTTGTTAGACAAACCCTCTGATTTTGACATCATTGAACTTTCACGCAGAATTTTCGCAAGCTTTGACAGCTTTGAAATCGAACAAAGCTCCCTGTTTAAAGGCGTTGATGAGTGTTTTGACAAGTTTCGCCGTAAGTTAGGTGACTTTTCAAAGCGCTGGCATGTTGCGTTGCGTCCCAGCATCAAAGCAGCCGCAATCACTGAGGACAGTTTGAGTGAACAACGCTTGTTTTCTCTATTCTCGGATAGGATGTCCTTGAATGCGGCAAACTTTAATAGGGATGAGTTGAAATCAAATATTGATACCGATTTAAAGTGTCATACGTTAGGAGAACATGGGGAAAGGAGAGCATCGAGTTTTATCAATGCCGGCGGGCAATTGATCCGTGAATTTAGCTTAGCCATGCTCAAGTCTGTCAATATTGTTCGCCAAAATTTAGTGTTGGCAGGAAATCCTGCGTTGTCCTCTGAAGAGTTGGTTGTAAAAATCTTAAATTCGATAGGCCTAAAAGATCAGACGCACACAATATTAGCATTGCTCTTATCACGCCTTGTTTTTAGGGTGAGCAACGACAGTGAAACGTATTCGTTCCACAGTAAAGGATTTGAATTAACCAACATATCGCAAAACAACGACTCGGATGACACGGCAACAGCGAAAACGTTTGATTTAGCCATCACGGCAACAGGTTTATTGGCATCTTGGGTGCAATCGGGCGCAAAAATCGTCGGGATCAGCGCAACAGCGGATAGCCCCTCTGTTATCCACAATTTTGATTTAAGGTACTTAGAAAGGGTGTTAACTACACGATTCATTCAACTGAATGAGGAGGAAAAACAGCGAATTCAGGCTGAATATCTTGCGAAGCGGCGATATCGACAATGTGGGGTCGACATTGAATGTCTCCCCATTTCACAGCGCAGTGATGCGGTCGATATCAGGCAGCTTTATGCCGCCTGGCAAGGTGAAAACCTCGAAGCATTTGTCATAGAAACTAAGCTTGCGGCAATGTTCAACGTACAGCATGCTCGTTTGGAATTTACCATCAATCGATTTAATAAAGTGTTAGATTCGCTATACCGATTTAGCCAGCATCCAACGAATCGATACCATTTTTGCATGCTGAACATCACCATCAAGACGGATGAATTGCGGGATTTTATCCACTGGTATGGTACCACCATAAACATTAGGGTGTTTGCAAACATTAATGCTGCGTCCTTTCGAGACGGGACGTTTGCAACGGTCATCGACGCGCTTGAAACGAGCAATGAAAAAATCGCCGTGATCACAAATTATCAAGCAACCGGGGCAGGGATCTCACCAACGTATGCGTTGGCTGATGAACATGACTTGGTATATGTAGGGCCCAAAGATATCGAACCTTTACAATCTAAAGGTGATATTGATTCTATCTACCTCGAACAACCAAAAAATATGATCGGCGCGTTACTCACTCCAGAGCAAGCACCTGAAGATAACGCCCTCGCTCGAAAACACAACATACACGATGTACTCATGTTACATGAACAAGGGTACTTGACCGCCAAAGACGCAAAAGGAATGTTGAAGAAATGCATTCGGCCTCAAATGGGTATGAATTCGCCTCACGTTAATTTGATCCGTGTTTATAAGGATACCGATGATTATCGCTACGGTGTTTTTCGAATGGTTGAACAAGCGTTAGGGCGAATGTGCCGCACCGAATGGAAGCAACAACACATCACGATCATGTTCGACTCAGACAATGAATTTGTAAAACTATTGGCATCAGATAAGCGCGATTTATCCTTGTTATCTCATGAGTATAAAGCCTTGGTAGACCATGCGAGATTGCATTGTCCCAAGATAGAAACAAAGATCAGGGAGAACAGTTACAGCTTAAAAGCCACCCGAAATTTCGCCCATATCAACCGCCTGATCACCAGCGTATACCAGCATCAAAATATCGATGCGATTGGTCAGTATCAGCGTATTAGAGAGATGATGCTGCGCGCCCCCGTGCTTGAGGAGCCGCCCCAAGGAGAAACGGCTAGATATTATTTGCACGTTAAAAACAATGGTCTATATCGATATCAACTTCTGCAACCTGACGACGGTGGTGTCTTACAAATTAATGTCGATCCAGTTGACGTTAACTCCTTAAGAGAAGTTTCAGGATCATCGTCACGATTAGAGCTGCTCATGCGAAATCCGGTGGTTAATGCGCATTTTGAAAGTCTTGGGTATGCGACATCATTTGCCAGTGGAAAACACGTTCTCGCACCAGCAATGTTTGATATCTACTTGGGAGCCTTGGGGGAAGAAGCCATATTTGCGCTTGTAGCGCATCATGGTTTTGCGGTATCGCCTATGCCAGCGGGCATGTGTGAATGGTTTGACGGATTCATTGAAGTTGACGATCGTATTTTGCTTGTCGACGCTAAGCACTGGGATCTGGAGTTAGCGTGTTTGCATCGAGACGACACTTTAACACGGTGCTTGAAGAAGCTTGGAGACGTCAGGGGTTCTAAGGCGTTGGCGTTTGAAGGAAAGCAGATACAAGCGGTGTATATCAATTCGCTTTATGATGGCACAACAACTCTCAAGGCTTCGTATTTTGATAGTGCGCGTGACAACGCATTACGTGCATCCGCTATCGAGGTAGCGGATATTATCGAAGTGCCAGGGGTCTTAAATAACGACGGACAAATACACCACAGTAAGCCATTTCAAACCCTTATCACCTACTTAAACAATTGCCAAGGAGGCAAATCGCATGGCGCATAGTTTCACGACCATGGTAGAGATGACAATCAACCATAGTGCCTTAGAGCAACAGTTTGATTTGTATGAAGCGCGAACGGCTTCGTTGAATGCGAACGTAAATTACCCAAAGTTGATGGCAGAGGTCGATGCATTAGCGCAGCCGATTGTGCTCATCCGCCACAGCAAGAAATATTATGTGCTGCTTGATAAAGGAGCAGACCAGCCGAAAAACTCAGACAACATTTCATTCGTGTCCAAAGCTTTTGTCGACTGTGACGATATTCTTATCGGACGATTACTGACTCGTGCTACGGGTAAATCCGATAACCACGGCTTTTTTTATGGACTTGGCGAGGCATACTATTTCATCGACGTCGATACGTTTTATGAGCATCAGGTCTACAAAGCCGTAGCCTTTGAGATGAGCTTTTCCAAGCGGTTAAACAGTCTTTTTATCAATTTGCATGGCAAAACGTTTTCGCCGCTTGATATCGTATGGAATGAGAATAAGAAACGGTATTCGCCGAAATTTCGATTTGATGAAAGGGCTGCGAAACTGGTTCGGGATCCAAAAGGAGCACTCATCGAATTCAGCCCCGGAAAAGGTAAATATACTACGCAGGCCATTAATATCTCGGAGCACAAAGAGTCATCATTACGTCGTTCACGAACCGGCGCCATTTATGCATTTGTGGAGCAATTTAACCGAACATTTGATGGTGCGATTGTTCTAACGTTAAAGGAAATTGTCGCCGATGAATACAAGTCATTTAGCAAGGCTGATATCAACCGGGAATATCAGAGGATCTATGAGCTTATTAACCTCCGCGGCGGGCTACAGATCATCGATGTGTCGTTAAAATCAGCAGCCAGGGATAAATTGACCGCTTTTGACTGGCCAGTCGACGTTAGTTACGTGAGTGCGGATAATGCGAGTTCGGAAAAGCCCACTTTGATCGTACTCGATCCAAAATCAGACTATGAACAGAAGGAAATGGCCGATCCCAAACCAGCGCTTTATCAGCGGTTTAATGCGGCACAAAGCATCTATAATGGTAATTTGTCTCAATTGAGAGGCGGTGGGTTAAAATCGGCATTAAGCAATTGCATCAAAGAACTGGCCATAAAAATCGAATGTTTAGAGGAGCAATTTTTACTCAATGCCGTGCCAGGAAAGTTATGGTTCGTCGCGGTAGAGAGAAAACGAGGCCAAGAGGACTTATATCACATTTTAAAATGTGAAAACGGCAGGATGCGTTACGAAGCGCAAGATGTGTATTATTTTGATGAGCGCAACATCGTATTACCGGAGAAAGCACAATTTTTTGAAACTTTGCATTATGTCATTGATGTCTCGGCCAAGGAACCATCAGTATGCACTATCGTGCATGAACAAATTGCGGTTATACCCGATGCCACCGTGCTCTCTGAGCAGCTGCACGCGCTTGAACAAGGGCAGAAACAGGGAATGAGTCGGGCATACATTGAACGTTATTTGCTGGCAAACGATCCCAAGGAAACCGATACCACAGGGAAGTTGGCCGACCTGCTTTCTCGATACCCTCTAAAGACGTTTTTTTTCAGCGAGGATTTTCGTGAAGTGAAGCTCTCGTATCGTTCAAAGGACGAAAAGTCGTTGTTTGATGGATATTATGAGGAAACGGGGGTGTTGCTTAAAGCGTCATTAACCGGCAAGCAAAATGATTATCTCACAGCTTTTACAGGACATTTTTATGATGCAGACCAGTCGGTATATTTTTCTGGCATGGAGTCCGGTAATTTTCAGTTTTCCAAAGGACAATTCAATCATATTCGATACCTGGAAGGTACGCCGGACTTAAAGGCAACGTGTCTGGCATTGATGCAGACCTATTTTGTGAAGCACCAAGGTTCAACCGTATTACCCTTCCCATTCAAATACCTAAGAGCGTTTCAGGATAAAGCGTTCGGTTGAACACGGGCCTTAGGACAACAGATTTTGGTGTTTAATATAAACAAGGATCTGCTGATGACGGTAAATCGAAGCTACTGCGGTGAATTCAGCTAATTTGATGGGAGGCTAGTAACCGGTCGCAGTTTGGTGTCCCAACCCTTTTCTTGTTAAGGATCTTAGTAGGGCTTTGTGGCAACAATTGTTTTCATTTTTACGCGCATTTTTGCAGCCAATTAGCGAGCGATTTTCACTCAAAAGCCGTTGTTTAGGTGCCGGTGATGAATGAGGTTGTCGCCGCTCAGTATAAGAGTTCTTGGCTCTTTTATTAGGGCTCAATTCATTTTTGAGACGCTGTAATTGTTGAATGGTCTCGTTATCAAGGTGCTTGATCATGACATCTCCTAGTGCTTAAAACGATTTGTGCAGTGCGCAACGGTTCTTATGCATCCACCGCAATAGACGACGTAGATCCCTTTGCATTTCTCCGCTTGGCTCATTGGAACACCGTAGCGTCTCATTCTATCGATAGTAGAATTTGTCGCGAGATAAATGATCGCTTTGCGGCATTGGTATTCACGTCCAAAGTCCATCACCGCTTCAACGGTTGATATCGTAACGCCTCTTTGTTTCATTCGTATAAGTGCATGTTTCGAATACATAAGTAACCTTTAATTTGACAAGTTGAGCTTGAAGATAACCAAAGTCTTTCCGAATAAAAAGACTCAAATTTGAGTCTTTTGGTTGGTTGGGTTTTCTGTATGATAGGGAGAGTTTTTAGTATGGAGATTGGAATGAATAACAAAATTCTTGAAGCAAACAGTTTAGTGGAAATATCACCTGGTGAACTGATCAAAAGCTTAATGCTCAAGTACAAAATCAACAGAGCTCAGTTGATTGAAAGGATGAAAAAAAATTCACCTACGCACCATAGTGTTGGTGGTGTGAGCAAGATTTCAGATGTGATTTCGACCTCAAACCCAAGAAAGTTGCCGTTAAGAGATATAAAGCCTCTATTGGACTCATTTCCTTTGACAGAAAAAGAGAAGGATTATTACGTTGGTGAATTACTCAAAGCCTACCTCCCACAACAATTGGCACCTTATATTGCCCCGATCAAGAAAAATAAAATGATGATGAAGCTTCGTGCAAAGATCGACATTTTAGAGATAAATAACCAACGCCTTCAGAGACAAAATGCATTCTTAGCAAGCCAAAGAAAACCTCAAACGCTACCCCCGCTTGACGTCGGCGAACTGGAGTTTGATAATGAATTAGACAAAATAGAAGCTTACGGTTTGCACGCTCATTTGTACGAGCAAGAATTGCTTCAGCAAAATTATGAGTTAGCGAAAACTGCGTATTTAACGCATGTAAGTAAATGGCAAATCGCCGCCAAGGAGCTGGAAAATATTCGTCATGACCACATGTTGGGTATATTTCTTAAAGCGATCCTTCCAGTGAATTTTCAAGTCCAGCTTTTTGATTGTCTTAAGGAGATGCACTTCCCTCCGCAGATGCTCAATGGTGGTGCTGATGATGAGCAATGGGCATGGGTGACGACAAAGCTACTCCCTAGGACAAAACTGCACGTGTTACAGTCTCTATGGGTTCAGTGGAAAGAGCAATTTCCGAACGAGTGTCGACACGAGCTAGAGATTTATCTCGCCGTTTGGGAGGGGAAAAAAGTTGAAAAAAGTCAATTAATGGATCTTGGCTTTTATGGTTATGTTTCGAGTGCGTCTGGAAGGCTATTCACAAACGCGCCAAACCTGTTTAACCTGTTAACCCCTTGGAGTGGCGAGTCATTGATTGATCTAGAACGCGATGTTCGCCACGTATATTTTTCATATTTTGAACATCTTGAATCTGGTTGGTCTAGGTCTTTTTCCTTTGCTGATTTGGTAGAGTTCGGTTCTCCGTCGGCTAAAGATGAACGGTTAGTATTCGAAAAGCTTTTGGTAACGATAGCGAGTTCTGAGCAATTTAAGCTACCTGTAAAAAGGCTAAATGAACTGAAAGAAATTATTCCCTTCGTTCCATTGATGGAGAAACAAACACTGCCAGACGCTTTTGAAAATTTCCAATCCTCCAGTCAAAAGCACACAACGCCGATTGATTACTTAAATACGTTTATTAAAAGGGGGGGGGGACTGGAAGATCTCCAAAAATCTCTTAAGAAGGAATTTTATGCACTTATCGAGCATGATGTGTCTAAATCTATGGTTGAACGAAATAAAGAGTTAGCGTCACTTAGGAACCGCTATCAGGGACATACTCAACCATTGAATAGAAAGTTAGATGATAGCTTTATAGAGTAAAATATCTCGATTAACGTCGCTATGGCAGTCCGCAAAAAAGCAACCGCTCAAGGTAACGGTTTGCTTTTTGCCCACGCCTTCCCCGCAAACCCCCGGCTCATTCACGCAACCATCGAGAACCGGGTTTCACAAATCATGCTTCTGTGGTCGGTTGTAAAACGCTGGTCGTAAAATCGAAACTGGCTAAGCGGTTGGCTAACATAGATGTGGATTTATCGGTAAATCAACAGGTTATGGCGTTATGTCCCACTAGACGAATCAATTAGCGCATGTTTATGTTCGTTGAAAAAATATACACTGTCTGGTTCAATGTTTTTCCAACGCTCTTCCATTATCGCGAGCTTTTCATTGTATAGAGCATTATTTTTCGTGATTGTGGCACTTATTGCCGAATACTTAACTGAATATAAATCCTCGAAATCTTTGAAATACTCTAACGCCGATTTGAAATCGTTATATGCTAAAGCCAATTGCCCTTTATTTTTCTTAAGATATTGTGGAAGCTTCTCTATATAGTAGTCGTCGACTTTAGGATTTTTTATGAACGTAGATATATAATCTTCATAATTTGCAATGCAGTTTTCTGCCGCTGCGTATCGTTTGGTTTCGATATAAGCTTTACAGATTTTATAAAAAGTCATTTTGCCATTAAATTCAGATCCGTCCCCCCAAGAACTCAACTCTGTCATAGGGCGTTTATTATTATACGCCCCGTGCTTTTCAAATTCAGTTATAGCACACTCGTTCCATTCATCTTTGCAGTGCTTGTAATAACTTGGAGCTAAATTACAGCCTGGTAACATTAAACTTATGGTTATTAGTATAATTATATTAAGTATTTTCATTAGAGCATTTTACCGTATGTAGTAGTAACCAAAGTGTATGGTTTTTCATGTATTCACAAATTTGTTTTTGCTTGTCAGTTGGAAGCTCTTCCATCGATCCTGATATGCCTTGATATGAGACGGAAAAACTCACACTTTTCTGAGCATAATCGACAAGGGATATGTCGTAAGATTGGAAAGGGTGGTCATTTTTGAATTGAAGTATGAATAACTCAGATTCTGTAATTTCTTTTTCAATGGTATTTCCACTCGCCGATTGAATGATCGCTGTTACAGGGTAGCTCACATTCTTAAGCGATAGCTCATAGCGTTCTTGGTTATTGAGAAGTAAGAAGTTCTTTTGGTCGATATCAATTCCATTTATGCTAATTTTTTTTTCATCGTTTCTTGTAGCCATTTCTTTCGACGAAAAACTGGCGTTATCTTTGGATAACTTTGGTGCAACAAGGCTCGACAAATACTGCCAGGTTCCAAATGGTTCCTTAACTTGATAACTCTGAAAACCATTTATAGTAAGGTCATCTTCCTGCCCTTTATACATTAATCGGACTTCCTCATTTCGAGCGACGATTATGCGATCATCACTACAAACGTCGAATGATTGATTTTCTGTTAGTTTGACTCTACCAAACTGTTTACTCACCAGGCGGGATTTTATTTTTTTTTCAAATTTAGTTAATATGGCACTGCCCACGACCGTGCAATTATCGGATGCAAAAGTAGGTAGTGATATTGTAAGTAGTGCTGTATATAACAGCCAATTAAAACGGTGCATATGAATCCTTAGGTAGAATTTTAAAGATATAAATAGTGGTTCTATAGCTCAGTGCAACGGAAGCCCATAGTGGTATGATTAATGGAATAAAAGTTAATGTGCCTATGAATATGACTACTGTTATCAAAAAGTAAAAGAAGCTTTGATGGAAAGCATGTTCTGACAATGAAGTAGAGGATTTTGATTTTAAAAATTTATGACCAAATGCGACGGTTAAAAGCAACATAAAAGAGATCAGATATTTATAGAATATTTCCCCAATAGATTGCTCTTTATGGCTTAATGCTGCATGCAAAAGCAGATAAATTCCTGGTAGCTCATAACCAAGGGCGGTTGGATGGATGTCTAGTCTATCAACTTCAGATCCTAAAAGTACAACGCTCGGAATTTCAATTAAGTCTTCTTGATACTCTAAATCAAAAAGAAAGTCTGAAAGTGGAATTTTGTTTGGCATAGCACCTGCTTTATCTGCAAAATTTTGCCCAACAGAAAAATGAATAGGGTTATGTCGTTGAAGTTTTTCAAATTGTTCATTAGAGAAGTGTCTTAATTCTGAACATTTAAATGAGGTCTCATCAGGAACATACTCTCTCGCGACTAGATTCGGGGTCTCTATTGCTTTAGATAAAACTAGGGGGGCTGAAGGAACAATGTGAATCTTGCCATTAATGCAAACTAAAGACCCTAATCTATACTCTCTAACTTTAGCGTCTTCAAAGACTGGCAAATAATGATCCACCCAAACTATATTTTTTGATTTTAATTGTTGGAAAATGGATACCTCAGGAACAGAAGGCAATTGCAGCTCATTACTTCTAACCATTGGTAAATTCAAAATCACTAGTGAGTTTTTTGAAGCTTTTTCAATTGAGTTTAATAAAGCAAGGTCTTGCTCAGCTGAAAAAACATCTACCAATCCTTGTTCATTTCTTAAAAACGAAAAGTCTAGATAAATAACCTTTGCGCCTTTTAGGCTAAGGTTGTGAACGATTTTGGCAATTTCATGTCGAGGAGTGATTAAAGGTTTTTTCCAGTTTTTATAAGTCTCATAGTCAATTGTTAGAACGGCAAAATTATTATATTTATTATCTTCACCTCTAGTTATTTGATGCTTAATAAAGCGACTTGCATCTAATATAAAGTCCGTGTAATTAAATTGTATTTGTTTAAATATAGGTAATTGTTTAGCAAATATGGTCAATGCGGCCCAAATTAACACGGCCACACATATATAAACAGTATTGAACTTTAACTTATGTGAGCGAAATAAACTTCTGTTCATTTGTTTTTTATAACCTTTTAATTTTTGTTTCGTTGTGTGTTTTTTAGTCTTTACGTCTGCTGATTAATACTTAGTATTTAGAACATTTGATAACAGTGATTTTTTTAAACGCCGTAAAATATAAACGGAGCCCAAAAATATGAATTACTATATCTTTCAGTATTAATAAGCTCTCTCTTAGCTTCATTAATCGCTAATCTAGGTTTTATTCCTTTCAATACTTTTCGATAAAATATATCCATTAAAATTGCAGTTGCTTCATCATCTACTGCCCACAATGTCATTAGAGTACTTTGATTACCGGCCACATAAAATGAATAGGGTAGGCCACTTATCCCCATACCTGGCTTTATCGGGTTGGATGCGGTACTGCAGGCAGACAAAACGACAAGTTCACTTTGAAGTTTTAAAGAAGCTATTTCTGACGCAGTTAAATAACCATCGTTAAATTGATCGTCTTGATTTAAAATAATGGATGAATTTTGAGGTGTGTTTTCATCAGAATAACCGTGAGTGGCAAAATGTATATAATTGTATCTAGAAAGGAAATTTGATTTATTATCTTTTTTTACTTGGAATTCAGAGGCATTATTTCTATCTAAGAATGTACTGTTAGTATTTGAAAAATGTTTTTTCAAAAATGATAATTCTCGTGCACTTCCTGGTAAATCACACCAGACTAGCTCATCTCTATTCAATCCCCTTGTACTCGCTATTCTATTGAGAGTATCAGTTCTTTGTTCATTGGCGAGATTAACTGAGCAGGATTGATTTTTAATACTGTAATTAGGGTTGCCAACGGCATATATATCATTACTTGTCCCTCTAGATTGAGACTTTTCTCTTTCAATAGTTAAATTCCATATAGATAGTGACGGGGTATAACTGACATTATGAGATAAGAGGAAAATAGCTCCATCTGGTGAAGGAAGTGTTTCTATCGGAAGGAGGGATAACGCATTATCGGAAGAAAAAATAACGTTTTTCTCATTTTTTAGATGCTCCCATATAGGGAATAGTAACTTTTGTGCCAAATATTTTTGGAGCTGTTTAATATTAAGGACCCTGTCTTTAATTCGATGTGTGTTTTCAGGTTTGTTATTCGAAAATACGAAACCATTAGACTTGGTTTTCCAAAGCTGTGCGTTATTTTCTCGAGTGTAATCTTTCAGCGATAAGCCTGATGCCAAAAACATAGAATACGACTTGATTGTATTAATTATGGCGACACTATTATCAACAGATTGAGTTATAACAGGTTGATTAGGTTTCTTTACAAAGCTAAATAATCGGTTCTCGTCAAAGTGGAAGCTAATATATACCGACTCTAACGCCGCGAGATTAATGTCTGACTTGGAAACAATGTAAGCTGTGGACTCGTGCTCATTTAATACTGAACTATCAACTTTAGTGATTAATTTCTTTAGTTCATTCAGTTCCGTGTCGGTTTCAAGATATTTCTTCGTTATCGCTGAAAGTTTTCTATCCCTAACTTTTTCCTCTAGCTTGCTAGATTGTAATATTGATAAATGCTCATTAGTAATTGCCTCTTTCTGGCTAAATAAGGCATTTATCTCTTGCTTTTCACTATCGGAAAGCTTGGCTTGTTCCAGGGTTATTTTATTAATTAGCTTATCTTTTAGAAGAAGGCTTTTGTGCTTTTCTATGTGTAAAAAAGCACTTTCAACGTTGTTGTTTTTCCGGTAAATATTGAATAGCTTGTCAAAGCTAGGCTGATATTGGCTATACAGGCCGACCTTGTGTTCGTCAAACAATGCTGTCGTTTGGTGAAGTGACTTTTCTACCAGATATTCAAGGGCTATATAGTACTCTTTTGCCTTTTTAAAATAATTCATATCATAAAAATGTTCTGCCAAAGCCTGAGCTAAATGTGCTTTTTGTTTTGTTGATATTGAATTGTTGTGATAAATGTATTCAAGTTTTTCAATAATATTGTTTATTAAAGAGTCTGAGTTCACCGCCTTTCCAAAGCTAAGAAAAGATAGCAATATATTCAAGTCATTCGTTAGCTCTGCACTCTGTTTAGCTTGATTTATATAGGGCTGTTTGTTTTCTATCTCTAATGCCATGATAGCAAGATATGACGCGAGTACTTTCTCTTTAATTGGCGGGTTGAATAAAATAGATTCGGCATGAGCGTGCGCAATCTTAATATGAGTTTGTGCATCTAACACTCTATTTGATTCATTATAAATATTAGCCAAAAGCAAATGAAGGTTTACATATAATGTTGAAAATTTTTGCTTTTGCAGAGCTGCTTCTTTTAAGGCCTTTTTGAGCAAATCAACGCTTTCATCAATTAGACCTAAGGCATAGTAGCTTTTGGCTAATTGGTGTTGTGATTTAATTGTGATGTCAGAATTAAAACCGTAAGCTCTAGATGCACTGCTATATAGCTCTCTGCCTATCGCTAGACTTGTATCATACATTCCCTTATTGAGCAGGTATTCGTTATAGCGCAGTCGTAACTCTAAATATGTCAATGAATGGTTGTTATAACTTAAGGCCAATGCATTTAATTTGCTAAATATTGAATCTAAAGCATTTTGTCGAAAATAATGCACATTTAAATCAATGTACTCATCAATATTGGGAGCTACTTGAGAAAGAGCGCCACTTGAGGATTCTATTTTCTCAAATAGTAACGCATCTAATAATTCAAACCCTTCATGCTCATTACCTTTGTATATATGGGCTAATGCTATTATTGATTTTAAGTACTGTTTTATAGAGTATGAAAACTTGCTTGTATCATTTGCGTGTAAAGTTAATTGCAAGTTTGCGCTCTCAATTGCGGTATCAAACTGTTTTTCAAGTACCATAATTTCAATTTGAGCAGCTTTAACGGATCGGTATAGTTGTTCTATATTTTCTGATACCTGATTTTCGTGATCTGCAATTATAATGTCATGATATTGTTTAGCCTGCTTGGGCATGTAGTTATCGAGAAGATAGGCTGAAGCTGAATATAGGGTGTAATAATATGAGTAATCTTTAAGTCCAATGCTTTCTTGTATATCTATAAGCGACTCGGATGTTTTGTAAGCATTTTCCTTTTGACCTAATGCAAGGTATGTTTCAATTAATTGTTGAGAAACTTTAATTAGAGTCTTTTGTACATTTTCCCCCTTATTGCTGAGTAGGTTAAACAATAATTGAAAATGAACTGCAGCCTTTTTATATCGGCGTGCAGTTTTTTCAGATGACGCCAATATAAAAAGACTTTTTAGTGTTCTACTGTCCTTATCACCAAATTTTTCTTCATTAGCTTTCCAATTTTGAAACAGCTCCTTAAAAGCCAAATCATTATTTGAAAGAATACCGCTAGCAAACGCTGGAACGCCAGATAAGAAAATGGCAAGCGCTGCTGTAAGATATGCTCGAGCTAAAAATGATGATAAGGGCATTTTTAGAATACCAGCTCTTCAGCTTCCTCTTTAAAAGAGTCTACTATCTTGTCCAATGAATTTTGTGATAAAGAGAGTCCATTCGCTGAGTTTTTTATATAACCAGAGCGCTCATCTAAATCTTCGATTAAAGTTGCAAGCAAAAGAACCCCTTTGTCTTGTTCCCCTTTCTTCTCTTTCAAAACAGCCATAAGTTCAGATGATACTTCTCTGATTTTTTCTTCATCACCAATACGCTTATAGAGGTCCATCAGTGCCTTTCCGGACGAAAAGGTTTCGTTATAGCCTACATCGTAGCTGTATTGAGTGCCGTTACCAAAGTCTCCCGTATGCATGAATGGCTTTTCTTGTTTTCGGTAAGCTTCAAGATTCAAGTTGAAAGACTTTCGGCTTAATTCAATTAAATATAATTCGTCTTCACTTGGTTCACTATTTGTAAATAAAGTCTTATCGTGTTTTTCTGCACGTTTCGCAAACTTATGTGCCCATTGGATTTTTTTCCAAAAACTTTCTGTTCGTGTTGTCAATTCGTGCTCAGGACCAAATTCCATTAAGTGATACTGATAGATATTCTCGAGAGCTTGGTCTTGACGAGCAAAGGCATAATTTGAATCTTCTAATGTAGCCACAGCGTTAAAAAATGCCTTGAATGATTCGTTATACTCTTCACTTATAATCCCATGTTCAGCAATTGCATTTAATAGATTGTCTTCCAATTTATTGATTTGTGAAACTGGTACAGGATCAGGTTTGGTACTAACACAGCCAATAAGCGATGCAAAGCAGATTGATAATAAAATGGATTTGAAGATTGTACTCATTAAGTTTTCCTTATTCTGTTGTAGAGTAAATTAGTGTGTTTAAAAAATTACTGTCAGTGGCTAGCTGGTTATATAAAACTTTTAATTCAGGCTCTGATGCTGTGGATAGTCGATTTAGCACTTCTAGTGACCAATTTTTATCGCCATCTAATAGAAGGTTTATCAAGTACCCGAGCTGAGCAGAGTCATTAGCTGGCGAGTTTTCTGGAATGTTTGCGTAAGAAATATTTTTTGTTAGAAGTTGAGTATCTCCTTTGATCTCAAGGGTAATAAGTTCATCTTTATTAAACTCTGAGATATCAAAATTGGTAGCCATACTATTGACTGTTTTTGAAATTGATTTATCAGATTGAGACAGGGTTACACTATAAGTAGCTTTTTTTGCTTGCCATATAATTTCTAAATTTTTCCTTGAATAATCAATATAGAACGGTTCTTTGTTTCCTTCCCCGAAACTGTACGGTAGCACTATAGAAGCAATGGTATCTGACCCTTCACCTCTATGTCTTGCTTGCACTGTAGTTTCAGTTTTAGGCGCAATAAATGACAACAGCAGTTTTTTTACACCACACATTGCTCCGCAATCTTTAATAGTTTCAATGATTACCGGATTATTTTCCGTTAATGGTGAAAGAGAAATTGAATCAAAATATCTAATGGCTAATTCTGTTTTACTATTTGTCGAGACAACATCGCCTTCGCAAAATTCATATTTAGGTAAGTTGGTTTCAGGGTTACTCCGTTTTATCTTTATTGTTGAGACTGTAACTTCATCAAATGGGGTCAAGGATGCGACACTCTCACAAGCGAGTGAATTTAGCGATAAAACTGAAGCACTTAAGCTTAATAATATTTTTTTTATCATGATTACTCTCTAAAACGTTTTGAAATATATGAAGTGGCTATAGGGATAACATCAAAAACCAAAATTAAGACGCTTATCATGGTTTCTGGAATGAATATAATAAAGTGATATCCCCAATGACTAACACAAATGGAAACTGCAAGATGCAATGCTAGTAATGCAGGAATAGCTATCAAACTGAAAAGGCTAGATTCACTTTTTAAGAACAAGCCAAATAAAACTAAATATAAACAAAGGTAAAATATTGCGTGCACCAACAGTGGCGCATGTTGCTGACTTGGATACTTAGTTATAGAGCTTGTTGAATTAACAATGAGATATATACCAGGTATGGTCACGGGGTATCCTGGAACGGAATGATAATCTTGAGAATTCGTATAAGTAGCACCTAATAAGAGCGTTGAGGAAATAGGAAGTTGGTTGTACCATCCACTTTCATTGACATTTTTCATTGAAAACATTCTTATATTGCTTTGAGTGCCTTTTTCAGGAGGGTATGTCTCAAAATAAAAACGGCTAAATTCTGAAGTTAAATGAACGTTGTGCAAACCTTCTATATCTAATTGAAAAGATTCAATACATTGATTGTTTAATTTACAAAAGCTTTCGTAAGTCAATTTTGGTCGCTTTTCAAAATCGCTGCATTTAACTTGACTTACTTGCTCATTAATAAGGTTTATTTGGCTTTCTAAATGCTCGATTATTTCTTTGTTTGTGTGCTTTTCTTCGTTTAATTTTGCGCTTGCTAGCAACAACGACATAGCTGGTATCCAATGTATAACGTCATTCTTGCAAACGAACTCGCTATGGCTGAACTTTCTTCTTACCGCATCGGAAGAGGCGAGATAATTTGTTGAGGTGAAAAATACGTTGTTTTGATTTTCGACTAAGCTGTCTATCCAAGCAGGATCCCAATAAGGTAGTTTATTGTTGCTTCTTGTTGAGGCTATTTGCTGAGCATTATTCAACTCAATGGGGTAAGCAAATGAGCGAGAAAGGAAGACCAGTAATTGGCTAGCTTCAGTTCCCTTTAATGCAGATGATATTTTCTCATCGTGACGTGAAAAAGAAGTCACTAAACCACTAGAGTTAGCCGATAAATCAATATCTAATGCTAGAAACCTAGCATTTTTCGTAGGGCTTTTGCCGTCAGTTAGTGAAGCTATGATGTTTGCTATTTCTTCTCTTGGAATTTGGCTGGGACGGCCCGTTTTTTGATATGAGTAATCATCAAAAGCAATAACAGATGTTGGTATATCATGATGACCATTTATTGTTTCTTTTGCAGGAATATGCAAATACGTAAACATGATATCCTGCAACCAATGCTCGTATGGTAAAGCCCAACTTATCTTGTCTTTATTTACTAACAATAAAATAGATAGGAAATATGCAACGATTAATGAAAATCCGAATGCGTAAATTACTTTAGTAGGATTGGTTTCAGGCTTAACAAGTAAGTTTTTTAGGTAGAGTAACGTATAAATTTTCATTATGTATTTTACAAATTAAAGTCGCACAACCGCTTTATCGATATTAAGACCAAAATAATTGTATGGTTTAGTGGAGCCGGCTTTTTTCACCTTACTAATGATGTCGATGTCGTAATGCTCGGCTATATTTTCTGGTAATTTTGCGCGTAAGCTATCACTTATTTTATTCTTGCGATCATTGAAAAAAGATTTTTTTAAGCCTTGTTTTAATCCGGATATTTCGTTGTCTTTAAATATTAAGTATTTATTTTCTACTACTTCGATAGCGTCAGTCAGGTTGACAAGTTTGTGTTCGATACCTTCTATTTTTAATCGCTTTTCGATATACAAGACTGCTAAAGACTCATCAGCCGTAGTCGGGCAGTCGAACCCTTCGTGACCGTTTAATAGGTCATCAAGCATAATCAAATAAAAAGCCATGTTGGCTTTGGTCAGCTGAATGGTGACCCCGGAGCACTTTAGCTCACAACGAGTAATATCGATTTTAAGCGAAAGAGGTCGGTTTAATATGTCAAAGACTAATTCCGTATCTTTCATTGTTATAGGTGAAGACAAAAATCGTTTTGGTAAACTTGGTCGCAATTGAACATATGGGATGTTAGCTAAAGTAACCTTACCTTTTTGGGCATCAATAATTTGCTTACTTGATATTATTTTTTTTGAATAGGGTGTAGGATAGAAAAAATCATTATTTTCATAATGTTGAGATACAAATACATGACTAAGTGTGTCTTGCGGACGAGCAAATATACTCATCGCATAGCTTAAATAAAACGTCATGGTTTTGCGTCCACCAGCCAAAGAAGCATGAAGTGATCTTTGCGGATCATTAGTTAGGTGCTTTACATTATCTAATAAGCATTGAGCAACCGCATTCATTTCGCTTTCTGTTTTCACATCCGAAATGGCGGTACCAGATGAATCGGTAGGGACCAAAATATCTGCAGAGTGAACCTTTAAAACGGGTAAATTATAATCTTTGGCGAGGTTTTCAAGAATGGTTAATCCATTATCTTGAACTTCAGAATAAGTCTCTAAGACCTGAGCTTTATATTTTGCTGTTGTGATGATCTTTATTTCACTTATGTGTACATTTTTTTGTTCATATAAAGCGTAAATAGATTCACTGATAATTTGTGGGGAGCCACCCACTAGAGCCAATAAAGTGTGGCTTTCAGGACCCAAATCCTTTTGAGAATGAGACATAAAAATACAACTTAATTTTTTATTATTGTTATTAGTTTTTTGTACATATTTATGATTTAATGCTTTTGCATTCTATTTAATTATCAATTTAGTAACAAGTCTTTTACTAAATAATCACGTTGTTTTTATGAATTTTTCCTCACTTTCTTCGCCTGTTAGGCACCTTTGCCTGTTAGACCATGATCCAATTTTTACATTAACGCCTTTGATTGATTGTCAAATTCCCTCCGATGAAGTTGTTTTTGTCGGAACGCACCTGCAAATTGAAAAAGCACAGGCGCTAAGAGGACTTTTAGCTGCAAATAAAATTAAAGTGGAATACTTTGAAGTGAAAGAAAAGATCAAGTCTGAGACGTTTGGTAGGGCGCTGAAAGAAAAGCTTAACTCGTTAAATCGATTGGAAGGCAGTCTTGTGTTTAACGCCAGCTGTGGAAGTCGGTTAGCTGTACTAACCGCAAGTCATGTCTGCTCAGAGTTTGATATTCCGGTTTATGTGGTTGAGCCGACACAAGACAGAATAAGCTGGGTTGCACCAACGTTATATGACAGCGTTGATGTGGCCGACAAAATACAGATTTCGCAATTCTTACAAGCCTATCAAACCGAGGTTTTTAGATACATTGATTTTAAATCAGTGCATTCAGATAGAGCCTTTAGCATTTTTAAGCAATGGCTAGAAAAAGCGAATGCTTATAGTAATGCGTTTGGTCGATTAAACGCTATTACATCAAAAGCGAACTCAAACCATGTAACTGGAAAACTGCCTAATCATTTGGGCGATACGCAAAGGCTCATCAGCGATCTTATTCGTTTAGGCTATGCGATTGAAAACGAAAAAGAACAGTTAGTTTATACGAATGAAACATGCCGAAAGATGGGGATGGGCATGTGGTTAGAATATATAACGCTTGCGCTGGTTGATGACTTGAGAGAAGAGCTTCCTACAATCCAAGATATCGGTTGGGGCGTAGAAGTGATGCGCCATAACGATTCTCTCCGAAATGAATTGGATGTGTGTTTCCTTGCAAACAATAAACTGCACGTTGTTGAGTGTAAAACCAAGAAGTATCAAAGTGGTGAAGTTAAATCCATTATTCATCAATTGGAAGTGCTAGCAGATCTGATGGGTGGTTACTCGGCAAGAGGTGCGCTGGTATCGCTGAAACCCGTGAGCAGTAATGACAGCCTTCGAGCGGAAGAGCTTGGGATCAAAATCTTTGGCCCAAACCATTTACCGAATTTAAAAGCGCACATGAAACGTTGGATAGAGCAAGCTTAACAAAGATAACGAATATTAACACAAGCAACCCGTGTTAGTTGCTTGTGTGAAATCACATTTGTTTTTGACATTACCAATCATCGTTCATGCCGCACGATGATGAAAATGAATCCGAAAACGAATCACATGAGCTGAACGAATCCGTTGAATCGAATGAACTTGATGAGGAAAATGAATCATCAAATACGCTCATTGAAGAGCAGATTGGATCGTGAATAGAGTCGTGCATGCTTGAACAGGTTGACGAAAAATGATCGTCATGTAAATCGGTACCATAAGGATTTCCTTGTACATCCACCCCACCAATGCCTCCAACCATTGGTAAACCGGTCGCTGGATTGACTTGAAAATCATCATTCATGCTGTTTATCGAACTCGTTGAGTCTATGCTACTTGTCGAGTGCATGTTATAAATTGAGTCATCGTCAAACATCGAATTCTGACCAGTATTTTTGCTCGCGCTCCAAGAATCAGGATCTGAGGTAGTGCTGGCGCTTTTAGTCGTTGAATACGACGCTCCTGTACTTGGTGATAAATCTGAAAATAATGCGCCTAAAAATCCCAACGGCACTATTATAAATAACGCGATTGGGCCAAACATCCACACCGAACCAATCAATATTGCCAAACCCATAATTAACTTCATTACGTCTCCTTTTTATTGAGTTCTTAAGCACTATACGATGTGCAGAAATGCCTGTCTGGATCACAAGTTTGTGTTCCAGACGAGTAGGGCATTGTGATTTATGCTGAATCTTTTCACACAATAAAATGCATCAAATTTTCAGTTGGCTTAAGGGCAAAAAGGAATGAAGAAGCCTACCGAATCAAACGAGAAAAATACTTACCTTGATATAGGCGTACATTTTGAACATGATTTTTTGGGGATTGATGACCGATAAAACCACATCAAATGATGGTGTAAATGAGTGTTAATTTATTGTTTGTAATAGAAAAAATCTTTTTATTTATACCGCTGTTATCGGTTGTAAGTTTTAGCGAGGCTTATGTAAGGTTAAGTTGTTTTATTGATTATATTATTGCGAGTGAGTAATATTCCTGTGAATTTTTAGTAACCGATATTCTTTGCTTTAAAGCTTGATTGTATATCGAGAGTGTCAGTTATATGGAAAAACAATAACGGCGAACAATATAAAACGAATAACGAAAAGTGCGCTTTCATTGTGCGTTTATAAAAATAATAATAGGTTTTTCATGGATAAAAAACTCCCATTTCTAGTTCTAATAATAATAAGTTTCATCTCAATCAATGCACTTGCATTTGAATCTGATTTAAAAAAACAGCATGAACAATGTTTAGCGAACTTGCTTGATGGAAAGAATCAAAACTCTCCTCGCTTTAAAGCTTTTATACAAAGTTTTAATTCTGCTACCGATCAAGAAAGAACCCAAATATGTAAGCTACTAAATGGTAATCAATCAGCTACGCAATCTAAAAAGGGACCGCAGTGTAAAATAATTGTTGAAGCAATAAATAAACAGGTTAAATCTGAAAAGCTTTCCGACCTCTATAAAGATATTTTAAGTAATGAAACTGATGTAAAGAATAAAGCGTGTCAATGGGCCAATTACTATTTAATTAATGACTATAGAAAAGTTTCATCTACGCAACCAAAAATAGAATATATCTATTCAAAAACATTTGAAAAAAGCTCTGAAAAAATCAAAGAACAATGTAAAGAGTGGAAGGAGGTTTTGAAAAATAGTGTGTTAGTTGAGCCTGATACAATATCGTTTGCTACGAAAAGCTTTGAATTGGCAGCTAAATATGAAACAGCGCAAGTAGGAAGCGGTATACAATATTGTCAATATATGAGTCAAAGCTTTCGCTCTTTAGAACAATATAAAGTTGGCGGCGAATATTTAACTCATAAATACGACAGAAGAGTTAAAATGCATCTAGAAAAGAACAAAACTCCATGCGAATTAGAGTCAATCTATTGTCAGTATGATGGCATGGAAAATCTTATTCGTAACTTAAGTAGAGAAAGGCAGTTTTACAAGTGGCAACAAGTACAAAAGAATGCGACGTACACAAAATACGATAAATTAATTAACGAGTTTATATTTAAAGGATCGATTGATGCGTTGATATTAGCTCAACAGTTAATGCTTGTACGTGCAAAAGAAGAGAAGGAGCCATTAGAAAAATTAATGTACATTGACGCTCTGTCGAGAGCATACTATTTAGCAACAGATTATAAAAAAGCATACACTGCAATATCTGAAGCATTGTCATTAGTTTCTAAACTACCTGAATCAGCTACTTATCAGCGTATTTTTTATAGTTTGTCGGTTGGAAATTTATTAATTTTAAGGAAACTTGGAAAAACGCAAGAATTTCATCGTTATTTTGCTGAGCTTGAAAATTATGCGCTAAATAAGCAGTTACGAAATCCAATCTGGGATATGTTGTATTTTGATCTAGGTGTTGAAACCGGCCAAACAAATGATAACGTTGAACTCAAAAACTATATAGAAAAGTCGTCAGCGTGGTGGAATGTAAATAATACATCAAACTTCAGTGATTTTTGGTTTAGTAAAGCAACAGATCAATATTTTCCTTCATTATTAAATTACAAACTTGAATTTCATCGTAATAACTACTTCGCCGAACAAGCGACACTAAAATTGCTATATGATGAAATTAATAAAGGACCTTCGAAAGGGCTTATTCAAGTCGTAACAAACATACAACTGTTGATGCGATTGGTAGATACATATGACAGACATAATGAATATTATCAAGCTTTAAGTGCTCTTAATATAGCTTCTGAGGGGCTTTTGAATGTTTTCCGACATGACGATTCTGCAATAAAGTATGCGAACGTCGAAATTGATCGACTATTCACGCAAATTATTAAAAGACGCATAGAAATTGAGAGTAAAACTTCTCAAGGTGTCAATGCCGCTAATCTATTAAAACTTGCCCAAGTAGGGAATTTATTAGAAGTTAATGCTTCTTTGTTTGCAAGCGATAAACGTATTTTAGAGGAAAAGAATCAAAAGCTTGCGGAGTTTGCCAATAATCAATCGAATTTTAAAATTACATTAGACCAATTTGTTAATGATTCATTAAGTAAAACGAATGAAGATATTGATATGTTGGTGTCTCGTTTTTATCAGGAAATAGTAACACCAAAAAGTTCATTGCAAACGTTGCATAATGAATATTTTTTCAATCCTTATTTTAATGACACTAATTTAGAACAACTAGTCTCTAATGTCCCTAATAATACAGCTAAATTATTTTACTTTATTATTGATGATATGGTGAATATTTGGAGTATTACGAGTGAGGGCGTTTTACTAACTCAACATGAGATCATTATTGAAGAGATACGGGACAATATAAAACAAATTACGGCAGCTGATGTTACTGATACTGTTTCTGATATTAAAGACATTGCGAGTTATTTATATTTAGACTTGATGTTACCCGTCGAAAACATCATTAAAGGTAAAGAAAATATTATTGTTGTCCCTGATGCTGAACTGATAAACTTGCCTTTTTCTTTGTTGGTGAATGGTGAAAATCAATGGCTAATAGAGCACTATGCATTAGGTTATGCACCTAGGGTTGATGTAATACATGAAGAAGCTATGCTAGCTAAATCCGTTGGTAATGGCTTCTTGGGGTTGGGTGATCCCGTTATTTCTACATCGAAAAATAATGATAACAGCGTAAGGGGGGCATTAGCTGCATTACCTGAAACCGCGAGTGAAATTAAACGCATATCGAATATATTTGAGCATTCTGAATCTTTATTAGCAAGCAACTTAACCAAAGAAAATACACTTAATTTATTGCAAAAAGGCTTTGAGTTCATTGATTTTGCTACTCATGCATCTTGGATCACAAACCAGTATGGATTAGTTGATTCGGGTTTAATGTTGTCTCCAGATAATAATGGGAAGCAAGATTTTCTATCGGCAACTGAAATAAAGCAATTAGATCTCGGTCCGGCGACGGTCTTTTTATCCGCATGCAGTACGATTTCTGGTCAATCTAAAGGGTATGAAGGGTTAACTGGGTTGGCAGCAAGCTTTTTTGATGCAGGCGCTAAAGCTGTAATAGTTTCTCATTGGAACGTCTACTCTCAATCAACCGAAGAAATGATCGTAAAAGTTTTTGAGCGATTAAAAAATACGGATAGGGACTTATTTCATGCAATCCGCGAGGTTCAGATCGACATGATTAATTCGGGCAACCCATTATATGGTCACCCGAGGAGTTGGGCGGCATTTTCAGCTTATACTCGATAGGTGCGTGGGCTCATTAATATCTGACAATATTCATTCTGTAAATTGTATTTTGAAATGATGCCCGAACCGTGCCATGATAAGGGTAAGAAAAAGGTGCATTTTGAGGTCCTTATTAGGCTTGAAATCACCTTCGATATACCATGTAAAAGACGTCATAAAGACGTTTTTTTATGCGCTAGTGTGTACTCTAGTGCACACCCATATTCAGGTTTTCTTACAGAGACCGAAAAAAATTGTGACATAGCGATTGCCACATAAATTTGTTTTAGTCTTGATATAAAAGGGCTGCAGGGGAAAATCCCACCAGACGAATCTCGTCGAGAAAAACCGGCATAATGCCGGGTTTTTCGGTAGTCCCCCCAATAAATAAGTGACGTCAAAAGTGGAATTTTCAAAGAGCATGATATTCACTCCAGAACACGTAAATAAAGCATTGTGGTGACTACGACAATCACCTAACGATACTTTAAGAGGTAAAAATTAGGCATTTTCAAAGCTAGTTAAGCGGAAAAAAAGTGGGTTTTTCAAAGTTAGTTAAGCGGAATTTTCAAAGAGCATGATATTCACTCGAGACCCCGTAAACAAAGCATTGTGGTGACTACGACAATCACCTAACGATACTTTAAGAGGTAAAAATCAGGCTTTTTCAAAGTTAGTTAAGCGGAAAAAAAGTGGCTTTTTCAAAGTTAGTTAAGCGGAAAAAAAGTGGTTTTTTCAAAGTTTGTTAAGCGGAATATTCAAACGTTAACGCCGACCGGTCAACGTCTGGAACAGTGTGATGTGATTCAGTGACATCGGATGACAAAATATCGTTTACAAAAAACCTGGCTTTAGTGTTAAGGCAATAAAACGGCAAAACAGGGTTAAAGCTCAGCAAAACCCAGTTATCGTAGGGGGATAGGTCATCTTAGTGAAATACATAATTCACTAAGGAATGGCGAAAAATTCGTGTTTCTTAAGGTAGTTGTGTGGTGGCAAGGGCTGCCTAACAGGAAGAGAGCGTATAAGTGGCCGATTACTCAAATTTCAGTCTTCGATCATATACATAGCCTTTAGGATTATATTGTGTGCCAGTGGCTAGAGTTACTGACTCACTTATTGATTCAAACAATCCCTTAAAAATTTTTACTTCATCAGAGCTAGATATGTAATCAATAATACCTTGAGCTAGCCTGTCTATAATGTTGTTAGCAATATCGTTTCCAATGTTTGCTGCGGCAGCTAACGACAATAACCGTTCCCTACCTGGAAAGGTTTTAGAGTTCGACATCTTTAACGCCATTTTACTGTCAATAACGCCCTGCTTTGCATAAATCTGTGTATGAGTCACGTCAAATATAGGCGAAACAAAAACATGTTTGTAATTTGGCGTGTACTGTAGAGCAAAATTTTTCAGATGTGCATCGCCATTACCAATTAGACAGTTAAAGATAATGTACTCATACATTTTTTTTGTTTCATCGATATTCTTTGTGAAAATTTGAGTTGCTTTTAAAAGGTGCTCGTATGAGCCTTGATATTTAGCCGTAGGTTCTAGACCTTTCTTCATTAAAGTAGTGAAATCTTCATACCCAAGAGGCGTTCCATTGGGCTTATCAAAGCGCTCAATAACGAATAGCTCTGTGTTCGCAGATAAATACGTTGGAGGCGCGTTTAAATTGCAAGCTCTAGCCGCTTGCATACACACATACTCATTTATAGTTAATAGTGGAAACTCTTCACTTGAAGATTTAACGATAAAATTTTTCTGTTCAACCATTCTCCCAAAATCCGATGATAGTAATACTTTTGGCTGCATACCCCCTACCATATTTCTCAAATAGTAACGTTCCAGCAAAGATGGGAAGATGGGCGATTCACCAGCGTAATTAATTATTTCCGAAATCGGGGTGTGCTCAACTTCTGGCAACACAATGTCACCTTCATAAGATAGCAGCCCTATGCCATTATCAGCTTGCAATGCCAATAAATACATATCATCAACATTCGCATATCTTGCAAGCTTGTCAGCTATGTAACGTCTATTGCTACCTTCTGGTAGGTTTTGTGCAAAAATAGGATGTAAAACACCGTGATTAAACGGCTCTAGGTTCCCCCTATTCATGGTGATAGAGGGGGGAGTGTTTATCGTATTCGGCTGGTAATTATAATGAGCAGTCCGTGTGAGCAATCCAATATATTCGTTATTAGATAGAACTTTTAACTGCTTAATGTCATTTGGTAATTTCATATTATTCGTCATCCTTGAAGAAATTTTCAAGTTCATCAAAGTCAGGGATATCATCTTCTATTGAAGATACTGTGAGCTTCAGTCCAAGTGCCCCTAAATATTTGCTTATAATCTTTAAAGAACCATCAAATTTACCTCTTTCTATTCGAGAGATAACGGATTGCTTTATTCCAGTAATGCCTGCCATTTCTGTTTGGGATTTTGATAATTCTTTTCTTTTTTGAACAGCGCAGCTCCCTATTTCACTTAGGTTAAACATAACATTTCTCCCGCTAAATATACCTATATAGTAATATATGGATATGTTTATAGCAAATTATCACTATATAGTGATAATTAAGGGCTTTTGTTGTTGACCATTTCGCTGTAATGAGGTGGCATAAAATTATCTGCCTCAAAGTCAAAAATAGAAACTAGCGATAGAGTCCAGTCCCTCCCTCTAATCTAAATTCAGATTTTCACAAACTAGTTCAAAAACACATTAACTCATTGTTTACCGGGGTATTTATGATTGACATGGAGCGTTTTTAGCGTTTACCCATATTGATGAGCATTTGATTTTAATGATAAATAAAAAAGGATCTACGTTATATCGATCCTTAATTTCATATCAGCCCGCAAGAAAGTGGGCTTTCTAATAATTTTACATTGACCTTAGCCAGCATCTTCTTGTATGAATCGAATAGATTTTACTAGACGCAAATATGTTGAAATACTTGTAAAACCAACGATCTAATTGTAGTATTTATCTTGTGTATAATATGATTGTTTACTTAAGATCAGATACAAAAAAGCCCGACTACCAATTGGGCTGATAACGAATTAGGGATCTCTTTTTAGAGCTCCCTAATTTTTTTGTAAACAATTCAGTAGGTTAAAAACGATAAAAAGATAAATACGATTACAATTATCTTGCTTTAGGCTTATAAAACAAGAGGTTACGTTATTTGCCTGGTTTTTTGGTTGTTGGCGTTATTAGTTAACTAACAGGGACGCGCACTACGAATGCCTGCTTTGTGCCATTAGGCAACGCTAACGAACACCGTCCCATAAAGCGCTATAGGGAACAGCAAATGTATTTTCAATAGGGGTGGGTATAATATGGTTTCCGCTATAGAAAATAACACCTCCTTTCCAGTTTTTTCCTGCTATATCGGCCAACGCTCTAAGACCTTTGTAGTCTTCCTCGGATATGGACGTAGATCTTTTCATTTCGACTCCCCATACTAAGCCTGCTTTTTCTAGTACCAAATCTACCTCCCTCTTTTTTTGATCTCGAAAATGATAAGATTCTACGTCGTCGTCTATCCATTCAATCTGCGTAAGGATTTGTTGAACCGTATAGCTCTCAATTAGATGCCCAAATAGCTTGGGTTTGGTTAGCCAATCTTCGGATGTTAAGCCGCAAAGAGCGCTGAGCATTCCAGAATCAATGAGGTGGATCTTTGGAGACTTGATCAATCTTTTTCCTAGGTTGGTTGACCACGCAGGAAGAACTCTGATCAAGAATAATTTTTCCAATGTTGATAGGTAACTCTTGGCTGTCTCAACACTGATTTGCACGTCTTTTGCCAGCGAATTCATTTCGAGCAAGGTGGCTGATCGCACAGCGCACAATTTAAACATTTTTAATAATGCGTCTGGATTTCTGATGTCGTCAACAGCCTTGACATCACGATTAATAATATCTTCTAAGTATACTGAAAACCAACGTTTAGCCCGTCGCTCTGTTCTTGTTAACGGTATTGGGTATCCGCCTCGGCATACAGCAACTTTTAATTTTTCTAAAGTATCTGAATACGCATTGGTTTTTGGCTTAATGCTGCCCGATAGTAATGCTGCCACAAAGCTTTTACTTGCGGGGGTATTCGAAATTTCATGATTTGTTAGTGGAAACAAGTATATCGGCTCATGCCTGCCAGCCAACGAGTCTTGTATCTGCTCCATAAGAAGTAAATTTGCAGAACCTGTTAATAAAAAGCGCCCAGGAGTTCTGTCTTCATCAACGCTTTTTTTTATCGCAAGCATTAGCTTGGGCGCTCGCTGGACTTCATCAATAATGACAAATCTCGGCAACGATTGGACAAAACCCATACTATCCTCAAGCGCTAGGTGCAGAAGGTTTTGATCGTCCAAGGTTACATATTCCCTATCTGGGGCGACTATTTTGGCTAGCGTACTTTTCCCTACTTGCCGAGGGCCGAGGATGCTCACTACAGGCGTGTCAATCAATGCTTCCTCAACAAGTTTTTTAATTGGTCTTGTATAAATTTCCAACTTCCGTCTCAATTACTAGTTTAATTATAAATTTTATATCTTGTGTAATACAATACTTCAGATGGTGGCAAAATCCAAATAGAGGTGGTGGTAAAATCCAAATAGAGGTGGTGGTAAAATACAAATAGAGGTGGTGGTAAAATATAAATAGAGGTGGTGGTAAAATACAAATAGAGGTGGTGGTAAAATACAAATAGAGGTGTTTAAGGTAGGCGATTATACGAAACAATCAACGTCCACTCATCGCTCGAAGCAGACGCATCTGCCGTTCCCTTGATTTCATCGTAATGAAACCAGTTGGAATGTCAAATAATATTGTAACCTCTTGTTATGAAGATAGATCGTCAGCTAATCCTAAGCTTGAACCCCCTTGTAATGCCTGGTTCTACGCACTACAAAGGCGTTATAAACAACAGAATAAGTTAGTGGGTCTAATAAAGTTCTGAGAAAATAGTATATGTTTACCACTTTGATGACAATTACGGCCAGTAGATGGCCTATTTCACAAAGCCCGTTAAATTGCCATGATTGTAATTTCTGCAAGCGATTGATTATAAATACCTTTTATGAATAATTCTATCGTGCCGATACAAAACGTCAATATCTATCTTGTTGAATTTATGTGTTTTTCATTTATACGGATATAAAAAACGAGATCATTTAGATCCCGAATTCGTTATCAGCCCAACTACCAATCGGGTTTTCTTGTATCTGATGCTTGCTGAATCATCGCATTATGGCGGTGGCTCAAAACCAAGATCCGAATAAACCGGGCACATTACTCCTTTCAACCACGCTATCGCCCTTATCCCGCGCGTTTTTTATCGTCAAACGGTACTACTTCATTGACCGCGGCTTGCGTACTTTGCGTCTGTGCTCGCATCATTTTTTCAAAGGCGCTGCCATCGTGGTGATACAGGTTTTGCACAAACGGCGCATACACTTCATAGAGCATGCGGGTGCCAGCATGGCCTAACAATCTCGATACATACAAGGGGTTTTCATGGGCGGCCAGATGCAATACCGCAGCGGTATGGCGGGTTTGATAGGGACGGCGTTTGCCAAGGCCGGCTTTTTTCAGTGTGGGATACCACAGGCTTCGGGCAACAAAGTGGGTGGTTAACGGCTTACCGGAGGGTTTGGTAAAGACAAAGTCCTTGTCACCATTGCGGCCTTCGGGCATGGCGTTAACGGCACGTTGTAGAGCCTGATAAAGGGTAGGGGTCATATGAATGTCGCGACGCGATTTCCGGGTTTTGACATCGGTGAGTGCTTCGACAAAATTGCGGCGGACTAAAATTCGTCGGTGCTCAAAATCGACACACTCTTTGAGCAACCCATGAACCTCACAACTGCGCATCCCGGTGTGAAAGCGCAATAGGTAATAGTCGTGCCAATGCGGATCCAGGTAGGTAAGAAACCGACGCACTTCGTCCTGAGTTAATGGGCTGGGATCGCTTGGCTCTTCGCGCAGCGCTTTTAACCGGTCAAACGGATAACGAATATTCAATTCATCACATGCCAGGCGCATCAGTGAGATCACCGGCACCAAAATGTTGTTAATGCGCTTGTTGGAAAGCTTACGCGTGCCGTCCTGTTTTCGTAATTGACACAGTTGATCTCGAAATTGTTGCGCATGGGCCAGCGTCACGTCATCGATACGCAAATGTGCGAAGTAGGGCAGTACGTAATTACTTAACGTGCTTTTCAGGCATCGAACGTAGGTGGTCCGCCACTGATGTTGATTGCGCGCCACATAAGCGTTCATGTAATCATCAAAAAAGACCGCACTGGTGCCGGTAAGTTTTTCCCGTTTTAACTGAGTAAACAAGCTCGTTTTACGACTGTTTGGAAAGTGCTGGCGATATTCAAATGTTCCTAACGCGATTTCGGCATTGATGCGTTTTAGCCGTTTTCTCGCTTTGCTTAAGTTTGCCGGGGTATTGGCCAGGCCCGAGCTCTCGCGAAAGCGGTGCCCGTAGATATGTAGGTCAAATTGAATGTTGCCGTTTTTCGGAAATCGAAGGTGTGCCATAGACGTGCTCCTGTGCAAGGGGAGAGATCAGGTATCATCAACCACATACCTTGTGTCACTATATGCGAGTGCTGTATATTTGTACAGTAGTATTTCGGTTGATTGTTGTTCTCATCAAAATAGTGGAAACGTGACCAGTGGAGAAGCGAGGTAGCGATCTCGTTCAACCTATGTGAACTACTCGTGAATGAATTCACGAGCTTCCAGCTAAGCCGCGAGGCTTTACGTTCTTTTTTGACGTTTCTTGATTTACGAAGCCTCTTTTGAAGGCTGCGACTTCCGATCAAACTCACGTCCGATAACATCATCCGCAGGCTTTAATAAGCCTTTGTCCGTCAGCTCCGTTCCACAGCCCATAATAAGTTTAATTGTTCGCTTCTTAATAACAGCACTCGCGTTATTGTCCGCATTGTCAGCATGGTTACAGCGGACACACTGAAATAACTCTTGGCTTTTCCTGTTGTATTCCTACAACAATTGTAGTGTGTCCACGAAAATGGGGTAAGTCGACACTCCTGACTGGTTTGGAATGGGGAAACATAGAAAACAGCCTTGCCTGCTCTCTGCGCTTTGTATTCAGTAAATGATTGAATGATATGCCATCCGACTGACAAGATACTTCGGTTTAAGCCTGACTTTTGTGCGACAACCTTGCCACTGGCGCAAGATGTCTGCTTGCTCCAAAGTAGATTTTGCCTGAAATTTTATGCCTGTTATCATAAGGTTACGTTATACTGTATTTATGAGGCTATGTTCCATTCATGTGTGGGTAGCGGTCAATTCCTTTCATACTTCTATCCCTTAAATAGCGCTTATTGAACAATATGACATCCGACATGTAGCCGCTTTGGAAGCTACAGATTCTCACCCAAGTATAAACGATGAGCTTTACCAACCTCGGTCACAAGCTCATCCATATCACCAAAGGCAGCCAAGCCAGACTCTTTCGCGTAATGAGACCAATTAGAAGCCGTCTCTACCACAACCTTGACCATCTTCTTAGCTTTCGCCTTACCAATGTCAGCGAATTTCGCCACAGCCAATAAATCATCCAACTGTATATCGCGAGTTTTACCATTTATGGTCATTTGATGCTTACTAGTCCATCCAGCACCATTACTGTATGTGATGTCATAAGCTGGCGACAGCTTCCAAACACCCGACTGATCCATTAAAAACGAAATGTTCTTTGTGTGATCATCTTGGTTAACTAACACCACATTAAAAACCATGCGCAAATAGAACTGCTCAATCTCTTTGGCCGATAAACCAAGCTGACGCATTACACCTATCGCCTGCTCATAAGAATAACCACCAGAGACATTGAAATCATAGTGAGCCATACCACACAGAGATTGCATGTGAATCTTGTCACCACCATTAAGCCTGTCAAAGCGCTTAGTCATAAAGTGAGAACGCCCGTTTTCCTCAAACAAACGACACTCATTCATTTCTACGCCAGTATCTACAGCCATTAAGTAATACGCGTATTCAAGCAGACCAAAACCTTTGGGATCTGAAAGCAACTCTTTATCTTTATTGCCATCCACACCATCAAACTTTAGCAAGTAATAATCGAAACCTTCGCCTGCTGGAGCCTGACCAGTTTTAATAACATTCGTTTCTTTGTTCCACGCAATAATCGCTTTTGCTCGCGCACCACCTGCTGATGTACCAACCAAAATAATCTGCTCAACAGTTTCGCGTCGCGCATCCTGACCTTCATGATCAAATGTCGCGTTTAACTCAGTCTTTTCTTGAAGCGCCTTATTAGCCAAATCAACAAGCTCACTTAACTGAATTTCGGACACGCTTTCTTTAATCTCACCAACAGTCGGCCTAAACTCTAGGCCACCCATGCCACGAGAGCCGATATAACAAAGACGCTCTATTGGACTGAACGACTCTGGATTACGTGAATTTCGCTCTAACCACTGATCAATTAATCGGTTACCAAACTTGTCCGGCAAACTATCAGCCAACATTCCTGGCAAACCTTTAAAGGTTTCTTCTGATAAACCACCAAACGAATATGACTTACCACTCAGCGGCATCTTAATTGGCGATAACTCAATTCCCGAACGCTGAAAGTGCTTCGAATACTCAAAGAACCCCAAACCCCTTTGCCAAGTTACCGAACCAATCATTGTATCCCACAGGTACACATCAGCCTTTTCGATTACTCCTGCCATTACATTACTTGTCCTTATCTCCATGTAATTGTTGAATCGTTTTATTCCACTCAAAGCCAGTTGATGACTGATGATCACCCTTCGGTTTTCCCACACGCTTACGCGGTTCATTTCTAGCTGTAATTAACGACGCTGACTTAATTGGCGGCTCCGGCATAAAGTTATCAATCTCATGCAACTTGCCCAAGGCACGCAATACGGCCAAAACCTTTAACATTCCTACGCTTCGCTTACCGCCCTCTAACCCCTGAACAGTTGAAACATTTACGCCAGCTTTATCAGCTAACTCTTGTTGCTCCAACCCCTCGTTAAGACGCGCCTGTAAGAATCGCTTACCTATCATCTCCAAGATAGCAGCATTACTCATTCTATCGAGCTTCATAACAGTGAAAATTTCCATTATTGTGTCTGAATATTGACAATATAGCGTAAAAAAGCATTATTACGCAAACATATTAATAGTGAAAATAAGCACTATTATGTGGCAGAAGATGACAGTACAGTGCTTATTTGCACTATTACGTTTAAGCTTCACAAAAACCCTAACACCGACCTACCCTATATTCATAGTTTATACTTGTAGGTTACGTACTTGCTGTCTACGAATATTGAGCGAGAAACATTCGATGATCTCCGCTTTTCTCTCGATTCAGCAAGTACATTTGCTATTGACTATAGCGCTTTATGGAATGGTATTCGTTAACGTCGCCTATTGGCACATTGAGACGTTTACACCAATACGATTGTCTCTTTTGAGGCTTCTGTTACCCAGTATTCTGAGGGAACATCACTATCCAGAAAACGGAAGTAAGCAATATAGCTGTCCAAATAGTGTGTCGCCACTCCCCTAAATCGTTTATGCTCAATATCAAAGGGTAAGTTCTTTACCAACGTTGAATACGAGGGATTACCATCAGTACAAAGTATCGTGTTTGGCAACAACACTGGCGCTAGGGCTCGCTCAATCTCTTGCTTCGAGTTGTTCTCCATGACCGCGTGCATGACAGCTCCTTGGCGGTTGAGCGGAATCATTATTGGAACTTTTGGAGGATTGCCACCGCCTCGGAAACGCGGCTCCCTATCGAGATCTTTTGCTCCCTTGTCACTGCGAGGCAAGAAAGTCTCGTCGGCCTAGACGATACCGTGTAGCTCAACAGGTTTATCAACTTCAGCATAGTTGTTAGGTTTAGTGTATTAATTTCAGCATAGATTTCCCCTATAGTGTTTTTATTTGAACACAGTTGCAAGATAAACTGTGTTGATATTAGTACAGTTTCGCCTTATTCTGTATTTAATTTCACATAGCTTTGCGGCTAATAAATAAGAACATCCAGCTTAAATACGAAAGAGAAATGGCTTATGATCGAAAAGCTTAAAGAGGTAATCCTGGATTATCAGGAAGTTAACTTAGACAAGGGAAGCGAAAGGGATCTTGAAGTGTCCTCCATCCCGAACGCCGCCACCGTTATTCTAGGTGTTCGCCGCTCAGGTAAGTCTACCTTGGTATACCAACGCATTGCAGAACTGCTCGATATCGGTGTTAAGCGCGAAAACATTCTTCTACTGAACTTTTTCGATGACCGCCTGCAAGGGCTTAATATCACTGAGCCAAGAGTAATTATCGAGGCGTATTTCTCACTGTATCCCGATAAAAAAGGTACTGAGGATGTCTACTGCTTTTTCGATGAAATTCAAGAGTTATCCAACTGGGAACCCTTTGTTGATCGCATCATGCGAATGGAGCGATGCAAAGTGTGCATAACCGGCTCATCTGCAAAGCTTTTATCTGAAGAAGTCGCCACTCAGATGCGTGGCCGCCAACTGACACACGAACTATTCCCTTTTTCATTCAAAGAATTCATGACTCACCTTGGACATGAAATTCCAACTCGGATCTCTGAAAAAAGTCGCCTCAGGCTGAGTAAAGGGTTTGAAGATTATTGGGAAGCTGGCGGTTTCCCTGCTGTTGCGACAGTAACACCGAGAGAGCGAGTAACCATGCATCAGGATTACTTCAACACTGCGTTATCGAGAGACGTTATCGAACGTCATAAGGTTAAGCACCCCGTCGCGCTCAAGTTTCTAGCTCGTTGGTTTATCGATAATATTGGAAGTTCGTACAGCGGTAATAAACTTTTCAACACCCTTAGAAGCCAAGGACATCGCCTTACTCGACCCGATGTCGGAAACTATATAGAGCACCTTATTGATGCCTTCTTCTTCTTCTCTGTGCGAAAGTTCGACGCTTCGCTATCCAAATCCGTTGGCGCTGATCCAAAGATGTATTGCATCGACGCCGCGCTAGTGACCTCCACTAGCACTCGAATTCTTGCCAACATCGGCAACCGACTCGAAAATATCATCTTTCTAGCTTTGCGCCGAGTTACAGAACAGATTTTTTACTTCAAGAGCAGCAATAATTATGAGTGCGACTTCGTATCAATTCTATCTGGTTCTCGCGAAAAAAAACTCATCCAAGTCACTGAGCGAATAGACGAAGAATCTACAAGAGAAAGGGAGATTAGAGGTTTAAGAGCCGCAATGAAAGAACTCAGCATTAATTTAGGCTATATAGTCACACGCTCTCACTACGAAGAGCTGAAGGTTGAAGAAGGCACTATCAATATATTGCCAGCCTGGAAGTTTTTATTAATGTGCGATGAGTGGCGGCCTTAACTCTGTAAGGTCGCTTTTGTCCTTGGCGGCAGAGCTAGTCAGTTTGGCGAGACCAACAATTAAGGCAAATAGAGCCATATTCGTACAGGTGTATTTCAGTTGATTGTTGGCGTAGCCAAGGTGAACGTCCCCGCAACTTCGCTACGCTGTGATCACGGGGTTCTCTCGATGGATTAGATAAAACTCCAACTTGCTGAATTTCCGAAATAAAAGCCTATCCCTTACCGTTCGGGCAATCATCGACTTGATCTACGCGTTCTATTCACAACTTTCTAGAAGTTGAAGTTGAAGTTGACTTTGACTTTGACATTGATCGATCAACCATCTGGGTTTGTTAGCGATTTATCAACGCTATACGGTTTATTATGGATGATAAACCTCTAGAGGTTGATCCTGTCATTGTGTCTACGGTTACGTTATCCCGAACAAGTTTTCGCTCCATGCCCCAACCGGCTTTCTGGGTTTTTACGTCTTTATGGGCCTTGGTTGCCTTGAAGGTGAAAACCACTTTACCGTCCCATTCACCGCCCTCTTCATAGCGATAATCGGTAATGACACCGCCAAAGTAAGACGGCTTATCCTGAGCGTTATGAAAGTATATATCGCCGCCGAGTAAGGCTTTTGCATTTTCCTTGGATACGATCCAATAGCTGCAAAATATCCGCCGTTTGAACCAGAGAAATTAGCAGGTTAAACCATAGGGGGTATTAACCTAGACCATAGAAATCATCATAATGGACCACAAAGTAAATAGGGGCTCCGAAGAGCTGCAAAGAATTTAGGCTCAAACACGATTTTTATTGAAAGACGCAGAACGAAGGTTGGTTGCAAACGATTCGATGATGCAAATATCGCACTGGTGAGTATCATACTGTTCAGTTCGATACTTTTGAAAGCACAGTTGATGAAAAGGATGTCTGTGATTAATCACACTAAAAATAGGATAATTATCCACATTAAAACACCCTTAACCGGATAATTATCCCTAAATAAAGCGACAACCTTACAACTCAAACTTGAATAATTATATTTTTAAGGGATAATTATCCATATTAAGCAACAATTAACGGGATAATAATCCCTAACGAGTGAAGTATGGCAAACGTAGCAGGCCACAAAAAGCTGTTTCCAAAGCAAAAGAAGATCCTTACTACGTTTGGTGAAGACTTATTTCTCGCCATGAAACGCCGAGAATTCACCAAGTCATTGGTAGCAGAGCGTACCGGGTTAGACCCTAAAACCATCACGAAAGTATTCAACGGCGACCCTGGTGTTGCTATTGGCGCGTACTTAAAAGTGATGGCGGTGTTCGGCATGGAAAGTAACTTCGCGGATATGGCCGGAACCGATGAGTTGGGAAGTAAACTTCAAGACATGAAGTTATTGGAGAAAAAGCGATGAGTCGAGTAACGGCGGAAGTTTATGCTTCTTGGCTGCCAATAAAAGCGCCTATTTTAGCTGGCCACCTTTTATTTCAGGAAACATCACGAGGCAGCGTGTTTAGCTTTGACTATGATAGGGGTTTCTTAAAATCTCCGTTTCGTATGCAGCTTGACCCGTCACTGGCATTAACGTCTGGAGAGCATTACAACGATAGAAGTGATAAGAACTTCCGCGTGTTTCTAGATTCTTGCCCAGACCGTTGGGGTGAGTTACTCATGAAACGACGTGCGGCTCTCGATTTTAAAAATGGCCACAGAGAAACAGCCAGAATGACAGCCATGGATTATTTACTGGGTGTTCATGACTCATACCGAATGGGCGGTTTACGATTTAAAACAGCGCCAGAAGGTAATTTCTTAGATGATAATGCGGAATATGCCGCACCACCAATGGCGTCACTGAAACAACTAGAGTATGCCTCAATGATGATCGAAAACGATGAAAACATTGATAGTGACGAGTATTACCGTTGGTTAAGCATGCTTATGGCGCCCGGCTCTTCATTAGGTGGCGCTCGCCCTAAAGCCTGTGTGCACGATGACAACAATGATTTGTGGATAGCCAAGTTTCCCAATAGTAACGACACGACAGATGTCGGCGCTTGGGAAATGGTCTGCCATACTTTAGCTCTTGATGCTGGCATTGACATGTATCCATGTGATATTCAAAAGTTTAACTCTACTCACCATACGTTTATCACCAAACGATTTGACCGAGATAGAGGCCAACGAATACATTTTTCATCCGCTATGACGCAGCTTCAGTACTATGACGGCAGAGGCGAAACAGAAGATGCGAGTTACTTAGAGCTAGCAGAATTTTTAACCGTAAATGGCTCACAAACTCAAAAAGATTTAGCACAGTTGTGGCGCCGAATTGTCTTTAATATTGCTGTATCTAATACAGATGACCATCTACGTAATCACGGCTTCTTACTAACAAAAAAAGGATGGGCACTGTCACCTGCTTATGATTTAAACCCGTCTATCGATAAGACCGGCTTGCACCTTAACATTGACGACATGTCAAACGAGCTTGATTATGACTTGGCATTTAGTGTCGCTGATTACTTTAACTTAAAAGAATCTGAAGCTAAAAAAATCTATGACGAAGTGATGCTTTCCGTCAAAAACTGGCAAGCGGTAGCATCGGGTATTGGTATTAGCAGGCAAGAGCAACTTGGCATGCAAGAAGCATTTAGGATCTAGGAACGTTACTATGTGATGCCGTTATCATGCACCATAAACGCCGCGTACACGTCATAAAGCAACCCTGTGCAGGCATGGCCTAATAACCGCGATACATACAGTGGATTTTCATGGGCGGCTAAGTGCAACACGGCCGCCGTGTGCCGGGTTTGATAAGGACGACGTTTGGCAAGACCGGCCTTTTTTAAGGTGGGGTACCACAATTGCCTGGCCACAAAATACGTGGTGAGCGGTTTGCCTTTGGCATTGGTAAAGATGAAATCATGATCGCCATTATGATTGTTAGGCATCGCGTTGACTGCTCGCCGGAGCGCGTGGTAAACCGTTGGCGTCATGTGCATGTCACGCCGGGATTTTCGCGTTTTCACGTCCGTGTGAGTGTTAACAACGTTGTGCCGAACCAAAATGCGACGATGTTCAAAATCAACGCATGCTTTTAATAGACCGTGCACTTCACAAGAGCGCATTCCCGTATGAAAGCAAATGAGATAATAATCGCGCCAAGCGTCCGGTAAGGCGGCCAAAAATTGCTGAACTTCGGTTTTATTAAGCGGTTTCACCCTCGCTTGCTTCTTCTCGTAATGCTTTTAATTTTTCAAACGGGTAGGGGATGTCCAGCTCATCGTTTGCCTGATGCATGATAGACGCACGCTCGTAGACTTTTCCGCGATCTCGCTTGCCAACGGCGATAACCGTAACCGTTATGATTTGATCTTGAACATCGTAAACAAGCCGATATCCCGCTTGACGTAGCTTAATTTTATAAAGATTTTCTGCACCAGATAACCTATCGGCCTGTACATGGGGATCCGCTAATCGTTCCTGCAATTTTTTCTTCAATGGTTCCTGTAATGTTGAGCCAAGCTTTTTCCACGCTGTTAATGCAGACTTCTTAAACTCAAGCTTATAAGTCATCGATGTTTACCGAAATGGATGGCTCATTTTGCCTTTCTTCAGCTAGTGCTAATAATTCTAAATCTTCGAGCTTTTCGAGCATTGCCTCATAGGTTTTGGCTGGTACACAGTAAAATGCAGGTTCATTTCTATTTAATACGGCAATTGGCTCGCCATGAGCGCTAGAAACCACTTTCATCGGGTTTGATTTTAACTCGGTGATGCTGGCGGCTATTTCTGTCAATATACGGGTAGTCATAAAACCTCTTTATAGACCGTTTAATCGACTTGATTATAGGTCTTTTAATGTGGGGCTCAACTTACTTCTAATGAAAGTTATTGAAACCTCATATCGTAGATTGCGATACGTCGCCTAATTGACCCATTATCAAAGCGTTGAGCCAACGTGTTTTCCTCCTTGTCATTTGTCACCCAAATTAATCGACATACGCTGAGCCTGTCATCAACATGGGAGGATATTTCATGACAAAAGATCAACTTGAGCAGGCCAAACGTGAAAAGTGGGTGTTGTCCATCGTGACCATGGTTGGGGGAGCAGCGCAAGTGCGCTTTACCCGCGGACAAGATGTTGAGAAATTTTGGTTTAACTTTCGCGAATTGTCGCTACTGGTTGGGTTTCGGCTGCAGGTCAATTACACGCTAAGCACACCGGAAAAATGCCTGTACGTGTGGTTGCGCGAGCAGGTACCGTTTGCCCCAGAATTTTGCAATCGCATGTTGTTGCACATGCTGTTTGAGCAACCCGATTGCCTGTATCCCGAGCGCGTGCTCCCTACATCTTCGCGTCGACGGTTCATTCATGAACTGGTGCATATGAAGGGGAGTGGCAATGTGTTTTATGTGTATGAACATCGCTTTTTGCAACAGGCGGTGTGTGCCATCGAACTCGATTTGGTGCACGCTAAGATTTACAAAGCCCGATGGTGGCCGCTCTCGAGCATTGATGGTGTGGTGTGGGATATTGATAGGGCGGGGTGATATAAGGTTTGCGGCGATAACACGTTGAAGCGGTCATCGCCGTCATTGCGTTCACCGTTTATGTGGCTGATCAAAGATGAAGTCAGTGCGCGGGCGGTCGAAGGTGCGGTTGCAATAACTATCCTATCGTAATACGTCAATAGTTAAACCGTCGTACTCGCCGCATGGGAGGATGGTTGTCGTCATCGCCGCAGTTATCGTGCTCGCAGCTATCGTCCTTGCCGTTATCATCGATGCTGGCGTTCGGTTTCGCATCATCACTTTTGAAAGGTGTTGGGTCTTCGGTATTGAGAGGCTCAGGCGCTGAGGGAGGATTACGTGCCGGAAGATATTCGTCGTTATCGTCGTCGAAAAACACAAAGGAGCGTTGCACTTCACTCTTGCTGTTTTGATGTTTGTCCCCTTTTTTCCGGTCGCTCGATGGTTGCCATACATCAAATAGGTGGGGACCGCGAGTGCGCGTGTCTGACGATGGGCAATGCTGCCAATCTTGTTGACCCAACTTTTCCTGTGGGGGAGGCGTTCCAATCGCGTCATCGGCTCTTAAATCGCATTCCGTCTCGAAAACCATGTGATTGTTGCCGACATACGCACTGAATACGGGCTTTCCCGACTCTAGCGTTTCGACGGCGAGGGTCACGTTCGGGTAACGTTTTCTATCGTGATAGATGGTCCCTAACCATTTTTGAATGGCCTCACCAATGCGAAAGGAAATGGTTAGTGATTTTGCACCGTCATGGCTCGTTACGAACAGGCGTTCTTGACTGTGATTGGCGTTATTTGCTTCACCGATTTGAAATATGCACTGCTGCGGTTCAAATCGAACCAGGCATTGCGCCTGCTGCAGGTTTTTGGCAGTCGGCGGGATAAAAGCTTTTAACGATTTCGCAAAATAGCGCGTGTTCAGCAACACCGTTACGTGTACTTTTGTGGCGCGATGCGGGCAACGCTCTGGCGTGATGTTAGGCATCGCCAAACGTGCGCAAAAACGATTGCCTTGTTGCAATAGAAACGCATGTTGTTGGATGCAAAGCACCATATCTTTTGGCGAGTTTGGAAAGACGCGAAGCAACGCTTTCACGTCCTTAACGGTGGTGCGCAAGGTTAAGGGCGCATCGATAGGCAGAGGCCTTGGTACTATAAAAAAGGAAAGCTTGGTCGTATGGTTGAATCGAGTAACCGTTGCGCCGTGCTCTGTCAGCGAAATTTCAATAAAACCATAAGTATCGTTTTCGATAACGCCCGCGGTTGTCGCATTCAGCAAGTCCTTCAAGGTGTAAGCAGGTAGCGTCACGCGAGTCAACGTCTCGTCATCATAAAGCGGTTTTGGCGGTAATGGCTGGTCAGTCTCAACCGAGAGACGGGTGCGATGGTTATTCGCCTCGATTACAAGACTTTCATCCGTTAACGTTAAGCGCACAACGCCGTTGGCCGCTGGCTTGTGGCGTTTTAGCTCCTGGCGAAACTTATCTCCTAAGATCCCAACGCGGATCGCATGGGCGCTCCCTAAACTGTGGATATCAAAGGTTTGTTGGACGGTAACCGTGGCTATCTCGTAGGTGAGGGTTAACGACTTGCGTGTTGATTCCATGAGCAGTGTCGGCGCATCGCCGAGACGGCTTATACGACATGCTGATAGAAAACGGCTGATCTGGTCAATAATCGACTCCGATAACTCAAACGACGTCATACCCCCTCCTTAGCGTATTGAAAATTCGATAAAGGCCAGCAAATCTTGGACCGAGCAAGTTGGGCTGATTAATAACGTACATTGCGTTCTTCCGCGTTCGTGTGGCTTTTTTACCTTTATGTGTGTTTTTTTTAGGTTTAATGCCGTTTCGGCAAAATGAAGGCAATTATCTGGCGACGTTCGCCGGTTTGGCGCGATCTCAATATCAACACTCGCTTTTAATGCCCCTAACCACGATAGTGCGGTGTGACATCGAGTCGCGTATTGGCGATTTGGCTCGATGGCGATGCGAAGGGTATTTTCCTCGATGTCGACGAATACCGTATGAGGCAATAATGCCCGCCAGGCGCGCTGTTGGCGCTTGCTTGGCCAAGGTGCTTGTTGTAGCCAATTGGGTAATTGGTATATGTGTTCAAGTGCCTTCTTAGATTGCACGATAAACGGTAGCCTGGGATCGGACTCAAAAACAGGCTCACTAAGACGCGCGTGCGCCAGATTCGCCCAGGCATCAAAGGGATGGGCAGGGCGCGTATGGGCACCAACAGGGTAAGTCAATGAGGTATTATCGCGCGGTTGATAACGGTCGAATGTGGTGGTTTGCGAGGCTCGTGCGAGATGAAATACCGATTGCGTTGCGGGCGCTTCGTTGTTTACGTTTGCGCCCATTACGGACATGTCAAATGTGGCGAGTTGGCGTTGCCGGCGGTAGCCATCTTTGCTGGATAAGCGATTGTTAAAAAGCGCGTTTATTGTTGCGGGGGCGTATTTGAGCGGTAAGTGCCGACACACATCAAGGAGCCATTCACTGCCGTGCAGGTAGTGCTTTCGGGTGGTGGCGATATTATCGTGGCCAATTTCTAAGGTAAGCTGATCGAGCACAATCGCCACATTAAAGGATGCCCTTGGGGTGTCAACGCACCAGCGTGATACTCGTCGTTTGACGTGTTTTTCGTCAAATCGGTCGGTATGACGGGCAAAGGAAGGCGGGATCTGCGCCCAAGGGTATACGAACTTCATCAGTTGAAAAAAATACACCTGAGCGCCACCGTGGCGAAGGTGATGAAAGCGAATGGTTGGATCACCGCATACCGCTTTGAGCAGTAGGGATATCGGAGCCAGGAGATAACGAGCCCGGGCGCTGAGCGTTTGCCCAGGAATGCCAAACAGCGGGGCGTCTTTGGGCAATGGCGATTTTTCGGCCAACAAGCCGAGAAGCAAATCGTTAGACTCCCTATCGAGGCACACATGCACCCAGCGAGAGCGGCCATTTTTGGTTTTCCCTTCATCGGTATTGGTGATGTTAAGTGCCAAGATCTCCTTGGTTTTTGGGCAGACGGTCACATCCCCAAGGCGAAGTCTGAGGATCTCACCGCGGCGCAGCATGCCGTGATAGGCGAGCGAGGCCGCTATATGGGTATGCGTGGTTTGCTGGCGCTCACCATTTTGTAGGTAAAGCGATTCGATCAATAACTGGTGCTCCGCGGGAGAGACGGTGTTGGCGTCGACCTTACTCGGCGCCAATGGGTAAATCAGATCGTTGGCCGGAAAGTGATCGAACAGCAACAACGAAGGTAAAAATTTGAAAAAACGAAACAGATGGGCGAGATGGTTTTCGGGGATCTCGCGGATCACCCGTTTGCCCCAGGCATAACATCCATCGCTTTCCAGCGCCTCGGAAAAGGGCAGTGGCCATTGGTTGAGTACCGTTGCCAAACTCAAATATTCACGGATGGTGCTTGTGCGCAATACGGTTTTTTTACTGCCGCCTTCGGTCAGTAATTTTACGGCATAGTGGCCAAGCAGATAATTTAAGATGTTTTCTTCATCCATCTCCGAGCGCTCCGGCGCCAGCTGGGCAACCGCCTCGTCTTTGTCTATCTGGTGATTAGCGAATCGCTTGAGCGTTTGTTCGAAACCCGTGCGCGTGGCTCGCAACGTCTCCGCGTTGGTGGGGCGCTGCGTGACGCGCGGTGAAAAAGCCTGACATTGGCCAATCGTATTGGCCAAGGTTGGTGTCGGTTCGTTTAGCCGCCGGTAACGTGCTAAAGGCAGCGCGCATTGGTTATGCGGCTGATTGAGCTGCAGGGCGGCCCAAAAACCATGGCTATTCACCCAATGTTGAATCGCGCACCGCTCGATCTGGCTGGCGCGCTCAAAAAACGCTTCCCCAATCAAAGCGTTTGCAAGATTGCAAAGATCACGTTTAAGACGTTCGTTGAGCACGGTTGTTTGAGGCGCTTGGCGATAGATCTCCAGTAGTTTGGCCGATAGCGGCCCAAGGAGGTATCGCGCACACTGTTCGTTTCGAAGGTGACCGCCTTGTAACAGCACCGTTGCCGGTAAGGTGGGCTCGCGCGTTTGCGGGCCATTCACCACTTCCGTCAGGTTAGCTAACGGTAAGGGTGCCGTATCCACCCACAACACGAGCATTAATAGCTCGGCCGATACCTCGGCTTTGCCCGCAAGTACCATCACGGCGCGCTCGTGCACGCTAGCGGCGAATGTCGATGCGATCCGCTCAAAATGGCCGAGTGTCATCACCCGCTCGTTTTGCAGATTTTTATAGCGTTTTTTAAAGTGCGACGGGATGGTGAAATCGCACTCGTCCTGCAGGTAAAAAAGCAGGATCGCGATGGTATCCGTGATGATAGATCGCGACAATGCATGGGTTTCAACGCTTCGGGCAGTTAAGTGGTGTTTGAGGGTTTTCGCGTCTTGACGGCTCACGGTTTTGACCGGGTCAAACGCATAGGTACGTAGCCAGTCGCACGCTTCGCTAAGGGCATTTCGATGCTGTGTTAGGTTTAATTTTGTGCGTCGAGCAAAGGTCAACACCGTATCGACATCCATGGGGGTCGTCTCCGTTTTTCACATACTTAATGCTCTATGTGAACTTTTCACGAAATAATGAAAATTTTTTTTCAACGGCCGTTAACCAAGGCCGTGTGTCTTGTGGGGGCGGTAGCAATTGCTCGAGCACACCCGCTTCTTCGCCGCGATTGGCGTGCCCCATCAAGTAACTGACGAGGTGGGTGGGGCAGTGCGCTTCTGTCAGCGTTTGCGCGAACCATTTTCGCAGTTGGTAGGGATCAAGCCCAATATGCTGCGTTTTTAAAAAGGCTCGCAGCCATTTGGCGTTCGGTGCGACTAAGCCCCCGAGTTCGTCGTCATAAATAAGCAGGAGCGAAGGATGGGGTTCTCCGCGATTTAATTGCTGGATCGCCGCGTGTCGATGGGTGAGATACTGCGTCATCTCATCTGCGAATGCCTGGGTAAATTGGATGGTTCGCACCCAGCCTTTGTCCTGAAGGATGAGTCGTTCGGTTGACGCGCAATCGATAGGCGTTGCCAGTTGGTGGGTCGGACGAATGCCGTATCGTGCCTGCAATTGGCAAGCAAAGTGGGCGACCCGGCAATGAAAGGTATGCGCGATGTCGCGCCGCATGACCGGCGTTTTCGGCGCTGTCGCAATTTGCGACCTTAGCTCGGAAAAGAGTAAACCTACCTCATCATCGCCTGGCACAGTTTGACTGCCAATGGGGATGGATGGCGCCTTGCTAGGCACATCGTGCGAGAGCGTGGTCTTGCAGGTTCTGTCGGCGACGTACAAGGTGGTGATCGTTTGGTTGAAGGGATCGATAATCGGATATAGATCCTTCGCGGTATGCCAATGGGCAATTTCGTTTAACGCCGACTGGCGAAAGGCCGATTGTGTCTCAGATAAACGCTCACGTTGGTTCAAGATACGCTCGAGATAACACATACTTTTGTCAAAAATATCGTAAGCAACTCGCTCACTGGGCAAGCAGACGTACGCCTCAATATGTTTATGCGTTTCTGCACCTTCACCGAACCAGGCCAACTTACACAGCGCGTTTAACGTTGAGTCGGCGTTAGCACATCGGCTCATATAGCTAAAAAATACGCGTTGGGTGGCAACCATGGTATGGCGCATCTGCGGCTGTGGAGCCGATTGACGCGCTTGTTTCCTTATGTTGTTAAATAGCTGGATCGCTTGCTCGATGTCCCGTAGGGTAAACACCACATCCCCTCCGTCCACCTCGAGTAATACCTGCGCAAAAAAGGGATTGAGCGGCGGGGGCACCGGTAGCCACAGCAAGGTCGTTCGCGCATTGACGGTGGCCCCTAACGAGTACTCGACCCACGATGTGTTTTTCAACCGAAGGAGTCTCAAACCATAACCGCCAATGGTTTGATCGGTCGCATATTTTCTTATCGGCACCGCAGAACTGAGCAATTGCTTGGGTCGCGTGCCGGTTAAAAAACACCACAAGATCAGCGTATAGGCCTTGCGGGATTTTGGGTCTTCGGATCCGTGCTCGATTAAGGCCAAGAGGGTGTTAAATACCGGCATGGCATCGGGCATGCCGGTGCCACTGGCGCGTTGTCTCTGGTATTTTTCGATATAACGATTCATGTGCGTCTCCTTATGGCACCTTCACTCATTTGCGCAATTTGCTCTAGGGTCGTTTTTTTTATCGCCAATGAGTGGTGGAATTGGTTGGAAGCCGTTAGCGTTTTTAAGGCGTGTAAACGGCTGTGCAGGCGCTGACCAATGTGGCGTGATGAGGGATACGCCAAACTTGGTAAAAGCAGATTTAAGGCAAGGATCAGGTCGAGTAAATCCGAGGAGTGGTGATCGAACACCAAAACGTTTAAGCGGTATTTATCGGTTGAGCGTTGGCAAACTTCAACCAGCAAAGAGGGTTTGATTAGTTGAATACCCGATGGAGTTTTCACGCCGAATAGCATCTCGGCGCTCACTAACGCGCGTTGAAGCTCTATATCGTTCAACACGGGGTTATCCGCGTGTAGCGCTGGCGGCGCTTCATCCGCCAATAACCTTTCTAAGAATGGGTGGTAGCCGATGACCTTAGAGACGCAGATCTGGTTTAATGTTGGTTTACGCATAGTATTTTCCTTTTCTTGATTTAACGCTCTCCTCTCTATGGGTATTTTTATCCGTTAACGGATTAATTTTTTTAATTAGTCTTTTTTCTTCGGCGTGGGGCATTGAATTGGTGAGCTGACAGGTACGGCGTGTGTGCTCACTCCGATAATGAAAAGAGCACATCCTTCATGGAGAATCGTTCGATGACCAGATCTGGTAATGTCGGAGTTTTGTATACTAGCGGCCGCGGCACTAGGCCGCTTGCCTGCCATTGTTGATGACGAGCTAGATGTGAAAGGTCAATATGAATAAAGGGCCGATTGGATCAATACCTGTTAATTTGCACTTAAAACTGATCCACAACTTGCATTGGAATTTGATCCACGCTAGATGAACTTATGTTTTACAAATCAGCCTATTGGTGAGAGATTCATGGCTCACTTTCTAATGCATCTTTCATTAAAAATGACTCAATTTTGGATGTAATTCAACAATTCTGGAAGTCTACGACTGCTTAACCTTAAGTAAATCAAAAAGATTTTATATAGAATCACAAATTCGCTCCAATCAACAACCAAACGTATTGAATGTTGATTTGCTGGGCCTGTCGGAACTCTTCGTCTTTGCTCCCATGACTGATTTTTAGTCAACCAAAATGCTCATCTAAAACCCTCCCTCTGAAGTGTTAATGTGCATCGAAAATTACCAAGACTGAACGTCTCAGGGCGTGAAACGGTCCCTAGACGCGCCGTTTCACTCATTAAAACTGGCTCAATTTAGGATGCAATTCAATATGCAAGCCACAGGCACCGAAGCTCTGCGTATCGGAAAAGAACTCAAGTCATTTGAGAAGAAACAAGCTGAGCTTAGCACTATCGAAGAACAGCTAAACACTACGCCGAAATGCGTATCACCCTGGACTTATACGACGGCGTAAAAGCAAATTTGGAAACCTGCTAGCTGATGTAAAAGCCCTTTACGCAAAAGCGGTGAAGTAATATAACCAAGCTAGAAAAGGGATTGTTTGTATTCCTTCTAAATATTCTTGACATGTTTAAATTGTTTAAAGGGTACTGTCCCGAGTCCTAGGACTCGGGACTGGTAAGGGGGATAAAAATGAAAAGTCAAGATATTGTCAGTATTACTGAAATTGGTGTCCCTTCACACTGAGTTATTTAATGAGAACTCCGTAGAAAGTGAACTATTAAGAATTAACAAATCAAACGGTTTAATTTTTCTATCAAAAATCTACTATTAGTATAAATAATCAATGAAAAATAAACTTTTTGGTTGATCGGGTTTAAAATTTAGGTTATTTTTATACTGTGAGTATAAAAAATCAAAGTAAACTAAACCGCCTGCTTTCTATCGCACCCGACGGCGTCGTACTGACTTCTTCATGGCTGCTAGCGCAAGGCTATAGTTTACAATTACAAGCTAGGTATAAAAAAAGTCAATGGTTCGAATCATTTGGCAGAGGTGCCTTGGTGCGCAATGGAGATACCGTTGATTATCTGGGAGGCATCCAAGCCTTACAGACTCAACTCAATTTATCGGTACACCCGGCTGCCAAGACAGCTTTAGTGCTGCAAGGTAAATCTCACTACTTAGAATTTTCTACTCAAAAGGCACAATTATTCTCTGCCAAATCTGAAGTGCTACCCGCTTGGTTCAAAAAACGTGACTGGGAGGTAAAACTAGAAAGTAGCATCTCATCATTTTTACCAGTCGATCTTGGTATGGTGGAATATCAACATACGTCATTTTCGATAAAAATATCTAGCCCAGCTCGGGCCATAATGGAGTGTCTATATTTAGCCCCGAATGAACAGCCCTTACTCGAAGTATATGAGTTAATGGAAGGGCTAAATAACATACGTCCAATAACCGCCCAGAAGTTATTAGAAAGCTGCTCTTCCGTTAAAGTTAAACGATTATTTCTATACATGGCTGACAAAGCAGGTCATGACTGGCTGACGTATGTAAATCAAGACAACGTAGATCTTGGCAAAGGAAAGCGGCAAATCGTTTCTGATGGTGTGTATATCCCGAAGTATCAAATAACAGTCCCCAAAGAGCTGGAAACCCACAAATGACTGAAAAATATGCTCAGCAAGTCAAGTTACTTCTTGATGTTTTGCCTGAAGTGGCGAAAGAGAACTGCTTTTCGTTACATGGAGGTACGGCGATCAACCTGTTTATTTTAAACATGCCAAGACTGTCTGTTGATATCGATCTTACCTATGTCTACATTCAAGATAGACAAGAAAGTATTGATACCATAAATGGTGCGCTGTAGAAAATAGCGACTCGTGTGCTTGCTCTACGGCCATCGTTACGAGTAGAACACAAAGACAATATTTGTAAGCTTTTGGTTGAAGAGCATGGTGTGCACATTAAAGTCGAGGTCAATATGGTTGGGCGCGGCGTTATTGGCGATGCTGAGAACAAATTGCCGTTGTGTGAATTGGCGCAACAACAATTCGATGCATTTTGTGCAATAAATGTCGTGCCGTTAGCACAATTGTATGGAGGAAAAATATGTGCAGCGCTAGATAGACAGCATCCACGAGACTTATTTGATGTGCATCTACTATTACAAGAAAACAATTATTCAAATGAAATCAAACGTGGCGTCATGTATTCCCTTGCGTGCAGCAATAGACCAACCCACGAACTGCTCAATCCAAATCTAACCGATCAACGCTCAGCGTTTGAAAATCAATTTCAAGGAATGTCGCCCATTGAATTTACGTATGCTGACTTTGTACAAACAAGATTAGATTTAATTAAGACAATATCCGATAGCTTGGATGACGATGATAAGAACTTCCTGCTTTGTTTGAATATGTCGGAGCCAGACTGGTCAATATACAATTTTGAGCATTATCCATCGATAAAATGGAAACTACTTAACCTTAAGAAATTTAAAGACTCTAGACCAGATGATCACCAGCAGCATATGGAGCTACTTAAGAAAGTTCTAAATGTATAAGGTTGGGAGAACATATGAGACCGATTTAATTTCAAGCTGTTGTACCTCCGAGTGACGTTTGTTTATTGGCTTACTCGCATAACGGCTAAGGTCAGGTTAATGACCGAATAATGAACAATCACTAAATTCAATGTAAGTTGGCTCTGCGGCAATAGCAACGACCAGGCTTGTTAATTTGCACTTAAAACGGATCCCCAACTTGCAATGGAATTTAATCCACCCTAGATGAACTTATGTTTTACAAATCAGCCTATTGGTGAGAGATCAATGGCTCACTTTCTAATGCAATCTTTCATTAAAAATGACTCAATTTAGGATGCAATTGAACAGGCATAATACCTAAAAGGCATTGTAAAGGCTTTTGTTATCATTATTAGCTCTTCTTGTGTGTTATAGTATACTTAATTTTGTACATAATATTGAGGAGTGCACTATGAGCGTACAACCTATATATGCAGAAAAAACGGTTTCTGTTACCGAGTTAAGGAAAAAGCCTGGCGATTATTTTATCGATGAGCCTGTTGCGGTGTTATCGAATAATAAAGCGACTGGGTATACGTTAAGCGCAGATTTATTTGAACAGATGTTAAAGCTATTAGAGACACAGTCGGCTGCGTCTACATTTAGACCTAGCCAAACGAGATTCGCTGAAATCTCCGAAAAAGGCGCCAAGCTGTTGCTATCGATGGATGACAATGATTTAAGCGAATTTATTGAATGATAAGAGTGTTTAAAAGCGCATTGATACGTCAACAATTGACTGACGATGAACTCGATAACTTAGTAAAGGATTTCAAGCGATACAAATTGACAGGTGTTTTACCTGATTTATTCGGTCGTGATGTGGCTTACGATCACCCGAATACGTTACCGATCATAACAGCAGAGCAAGTACAACATATCCATTTAGCGAGCGCGGATTCACCTTTTCCAATTAAGTTATTACAGTTTAAACGAACAAGTGATCAACATTTGTTGTATTGTCCATCCGCGATACACGATGACACGTATTTACTGATGGCAATCTTATCCCCTAATGCGCATAAACAAGCGTTTGATAGAAATGTCATGTATAAACTCGGTGTTATGGCTGAAAAATTTAGACATAACTATTAAATCGATACGGACTAATAGCCCAATTGTTAATTTGCACTTAAAACTGATCCACTACGTGCATTGAATTTTGATCCACCCTAGATGAACTTATGTTTTACAAATCAGCCTGTTGGTGGGAGATTAATGGCTCACTTTCTAATCCAATCTTTCATTAAAAATGACTCAATTTAGGATGCAATTCAACAAACAGTCCCCAAAGAGCTGGAAACCCACAAATGACTGAAAAATATGCTCAGCACGTCACATTACTGCTTGCCAACTTCATCCATGATGAGCACTCTTCGTTGCTAAATGAAACTATCAAGTATGCGGTTATTACGGCTTAATCTGTATTAACTAACTACTTGGGTGTCATTTTTAGATTTAAGTAATGACTTATTCTGTATACAGCTGTAATACACGTCTACTTGTTGATGTGTGGTTAAGTTGCAGGTTATACTGCCTTTAAATGTGATAAATGTGATAAATGTAGACTTAATCGATGAAGCAAGCATTAGCCATTCGCAGACTTAACGAGCTAGATTTACAAGGGCGTTATGTATTTTTGCACCGAGACTTAGCCAAAGTTTTTCACGAAGACTCCCCCCGTGCGTTGAACGACAGCCTAGCCCGCTTAGTAAAAACAGGTGTACTCGAACGACCCGCCAGAGGTGTCTATGTGTACGGCTTATCAAAAAACAAAAACTCTTCAATGACCATTGAGTTGATTGCTATCGCGCTTAGAAGGGGCGAGTACAACTACGTAAGCCTGGAGTCGGCATTATCTTCATATGGGGTTATTTCTCAAATGCCAGTAGACAGACTCACCTTAATGACAACCGGGAGAACGGGGACATACAAGACCAATTACGGCGTCATTGAGTTCACTCATACCAAACGTTCCGTTTCAGACATTTTAAGACAGGTGATCACCACCAATAGGCCACTAAGGATCGCATCGAAGGTTGCCGCTTTAAGAGATTTGAAGCGTGTGGGACGTAATACGCATTTGATTAATATGGAGGCGATGGCCGATGGTTAAAACCAAAGAAGATTTTGATACGCTCGTGGAGATGGCCCTCGCTCAGGGAGGGACAAAGGATATGCGCCCTGTCATTGAGAAGGAGCTTCTTCATTACGACATCTTGTTTGCGCTGGATGAAGGTGGGTTGCTCGATCGGCTCGTTTTTCAAGGCGGTACGTCTTTGCGCCTATGCAGAGGGTCCAATCGATACAGTGAAGACTTAGATTTCGCTGGTGGGAGAGACTTCAGTAGCAAAATGTTGATGGAAATGAAAGAGGTCATAGAGACCTATATTGGAGAACGTTACGGGCTTGAGGTTACCGTCAAGGAGCCAAGTTCGCTCATGAAAGATCCGAAGTATACTGAGCTAAATATTGATAAATGGCAAATTTCGGTCGTGACGTCGCCAGAGCAAAAACACATGCCCAAACAACGGATCAAACTCGAAGTTGCCAATATCCCTGCCTATACCAAAGAACCTTTACCTCTGGGTAAGAACTATGACTTCCTCCCAGATGGTTACTCATCCACGTTAATTTACACGGAAACTCTGGATGAGGTTATGGCTGATAAAATCATCTCCCTCCCGGCGACTCAGAAATACATTAGGCACCGAGATGTTTGGGATCTGGTGTTTTTGAAGCGACAGGGTGCTACGCTGAAAATTGAATTGGTGCGCCAGAAAATTGAAGACTACAAGATTGATGGCTTTGAGGACATGCTCGATGCTCGCATCCATTCGCTAAAAGACGTCGTGTTCTCTGACGCATTTCTCAAAGAGATGGAGCGATTCCTGCCAAGAGAGATCTTTGATGCCACGTTAGCAACGGATAAATTCAAAGATTACCTGTTAGCATCACTGACAACCATCCTTACCGACACAAGAAAGGGGCTGGAGGGCGTTAACTCGGACGGTCCAGGTTTTCCGATGTAACTGACCGTTACCCGTTTTCGGGAAGCCTCTGTCAGTGTCGGTTAAAGCGCATCCTTATTCGCCAAATTATGGTGCCTGCCAAGGTCATACGCATACGTTCGTGGCATGATAGGGACCTTAGAACGAGGTGCCTTGTCATGACAGAGCACACCGTCAGCAGGAAGATTTTCATGCAACTTGGTCCGTAATTTATCGTCCTTTTCGCATCAATTGGTTTGATTTGGGCAAGCGCCATCCGCGGAAAAATCGATAAAAAACTGTCTAAGATGTGTCTAACTTATGTTCTAAGGCCTTGGTTCTTGGGCGCTGGAGGTAGAGGCCGAATATGGGGTAGCGTAATCGAAGCGGCGATGGCACAATGGTATTCGCGTGCTGTCCTAGGCCAAGACCCGAAAAGTTTCGGTAGGCGCCACCCGGTTCTGTTACAATGCTAAGGCGTGCAAGGCTCGATGAGCGTGTGCGGCGCTGTATTCGGTTAAAAAGAAGAAAAAATTCCATGTTAACGTTTTTATTATCCCTGTCTCGTCCGTTTAAACGGCTGGTAAGTGTCGGCATCGACACGCTGGCGATCATCATCGCCTTTTGGTTTGCCATGTTCTTACGCCTTGGTGAAGGGGTCGATCTTTACCATGTCCCGACTTGGTCGATGCTGAGTGTTGTTATTCTTTTCTCCATTATCCTTAACATTAATCTGGGCTTGTACCGTGCGGTTATTCGTTATCTGAGCTCGACCGCGGTGGTCGCGGTCAGCGTAAGTGTGCTGGGCTCTGCCGCATTAGTTGGCATTGGTTCGATGGTGTTTGCCGTTGAGGTGCCACGCTCCATCCCGGTGATCTTTGGGGCCTTTTTGTTGCTGTTTGTTGGCGGTAGCCGCTTATTTATCCGCCATTGGGCCAATCGCATTTCGAGGCGTCAAAAAATCAATGTGCTGATCTACGGCGCGGGCTCTTCAGGTATTCAATTGGTTAATGCGTTGCGCAACGGCAATGAATACAACCCGGTCGCCTTTGTCGATGATGACAAAGGCTTGCAAGGCTTATCCATTAATGGCATTCGTGTGCGCAAACCAACCGACATTCAAGCGGTGATCGCGGCTAAACGGGTTGATAAAATCTTGTTGGCGCTGCCATCGGCGACTAATGATCAGCGCGCGCGAGTGTTAAACGAGCTGGAAAAGACCAAGCTTGAGGTCCTCGCGGTGCCCGGGCTTGCCGACATTGTCGCCGGTAAGGCCAAAATTGATGAATTTGTGGAAGTCTCGATTGATGACTTGCTCGGGCGCGATCCGGTACCGGCCAACCCGGAATTGATGCATGCCGATATTGAGGGCAAAGTGGTGATGATCACCGGTGCCGGCGGCTCAATCGGCTCCGAGCTTTGCCGACAAATTTTGATGCAACAACCCAAAACGGTCGTGTTGCTAGAGGCAAGCGAATATAACCTGTATGCCATCCATCAGGAGCTGGAAAAGGTGATCCAAAGCGCCCCCTCGGCCAAGACACAGGCCATTGAACTGCATGCGATTTTAGGGAAAGTGCAAAACAAAGCGCGAATGATGTCGGTGATCAAAAGCTTTCATGTACAAACCATCTATCACGCCGCGGCGTACAAGCATGTGCCGATTGTGGAAAACAATGTGGTGGAAGGCGTGTACAACAACATTTTTGGCACCTTACACTGTGCCCTTGCGGCGTTGGAATGCGAGGTGGAAACCTTCGTATTAATTTCCACCGACAAAGCGGTTCGTCCAACCAATACCATGGGCACCACTAAGCGCATGGCGGAATTAATTTTGCAGGCGCTGGCCGATGAATACCCGCATCGTGCCGATGATGCGGTGCCCAATACTCGGTTTTGCATGGTGCGCTTTGGCAACGTCCTGGGCTCTTCTGGCTCAGTGGTGCCGCTGTTTAAATCGCAGATCAAACAGGGTGGCCCGATCACGTTGACTCATAAAGACATCACCCGATACTTTATGACCATCCCGGAAGCGGCGCAGTTAGTGATCCAAGCCGGCTCCATGGGCATGGGCGGCGATGTTTTTGTACTGGATATGGGCCAATCCGTCAAAATTTACGATCTGGCCTATAAAATGATCCACTTATCCGGGTTGCACCTCAAACACGCTGGCAATCCAGATGGCGATATTGAGATTGTCGAAACGGGCCTGCGCCCGGGTGAAAAGCTGTATGAAGAGTTGCTCATTGGCGACAACGTACAAGAAACCGGCAATGCGCGGATCATGACCGCGCACGAAGAATTCTTGCCCTGGTATGAGCTACAAGCGGTCTTGCAAGAGCTCAAAGTGGCCTGTGAAGATCAAGACCAGACGCAAATTCGACAATTATTATTGAACGCTCCGACCGGATTTAAGCCGGTGGATGAGATTTGCGACCTGGTGTATTTGGCCAAAGCCAAACACATCAAATCGCAGCGGATTTAGCATTTAGTTTGCCGCTCTCAACGTATTCAGGTTTCAGCAACCAGGAAACTTGATTCGACCCCTGAGGTCAATGCACGTTCTTAACTGTATCTAAGGGGCGCCTAGATGGATAGTAGGTATGCAGAATCACAGGATGGCTTGATTCTGTAGAAAGGCAAATGCGCGGCTTGTCACCTTGACGCTGCATTATTTGTCGCGTCTGTAACCTGGTTGTTTATCACCTGTCACAGCATTGTGTGCATGAACTGTCACTTTGAGAGAGTATTAGGTCACATAAAGTGTCAACCTCATCCCCAACTTCGTCATCCTCACGAAAGTGGGGATCTGTTTTTGCTATAGATTCCCAGTAGTGTCTGGGAATGACGGTACAGGTAGTCACCAGAGACTAACTTTAGCTCACCCCTCGTTTCGTCATCTTCACGAAAGTGGGGATCTGTTTTTTTTATAGATTCCCAGTAGTATCTGGGAATGACGGAAAGGTGGTGCAGGTGGAGATCTGCTCTTGCGTTAGATTCCCAGTAGTGTCTGGGAATGACGGTACAGGTAGTCACCAGAGACTAGCTTTAGCTCACCCCTCGTTTCGTCATCCTCACGAAAGTGGGGATCTGCTTTTGTTCTAGATTCCCTGTAGTGTCTGGGAATGACGGGCAGGGCGCGGCTGTAACCCTACCTGTTTTACCGTTAGCCCGTTTCCCACCTTTTATTTTTCTTCTGCTACGCTTTATTCAGTCTTAGTGCAGGAGTAAAATTATGAAGCAAATCATCCTTATCTGTTTAACTTTTCTTTTTCTTACCGGGTTTATGACCGAAGAAGAGAATAAACAAGAACGAGAACGAATTTGGTGTGAAAACGTCAAAGAAAATCCTGAAGTGTACGCTAAAGAGCTTGAATCGATGGACTATACGGTCAAATGCGAAGTTGGCAAGAAAGAATGGTGTGCGCAAATGGACGCTAAGTCAAAAGGTGACTGGTCAACCCGAGAGGCAGGGGCTTATGCAGAGCATTGTGTGATTGATTAGTCGCCATTGCTTTAATCGCCATTGCTTATTGTTGATTCGCAATGGCTAGGTTTCAGGTTTCCAGTCTCAGGGTTCAGGCACTTGGTAAGAAGCTGCTGCTTTTGCTCTTTCCGAGACCTGCGACCTGAAACCTGCGACTTTTCGCGAGATCCCGCCCGGAGGTAGGGATTTCAAAGAATCAATTACAATTATTACTAACCGCCGCGGTCGTGCTTTGGCTACCATCACGTGAGGTATAAGTGATTTGCAATTGTTCGAATGACAACTCTAAGTCTTCTGTCAACCTGGAATCTGAGCTTGTACCGTTCGTTGCTAACGACGTTACCATCGCGTTTGTGAGTTCCACTCTGACATACTCACCCGGATTACCGCCACCCGTGCCTACTGCTGATGAATCTAGCACCACTAATACCGCTGTCGGGTAAACTTCCCCAGTGGCCTGGGCTATCAGCAATGGCGCGCTGGCGATATCCGCGTATTTAGTAATCGACATATCCTGGATATCAAGTAAACACCGACCTTTCTCACTCTGTGAAGTGGCCCAACTCCACGACTCGATTTCAATGCCACCTTTGTAATTTGCGTATTGAGATTCCCCCTTAACTCCTTCTATCAGCAAAAATGTATTTGAGTAACTCAGTGCAAGTGAGCTAAACGCCATCAGGTTAGTGAGCAACAGGGCTTTAAACACCGAGAGTTTTTTAGACGTAGAACGGTGGCGGCGCAATTTCATATTTTAGTCCTTAGGATTGAGAAAAAGAGGGTGTGTAAACTGAATTTCGTTTCATGTAACTTTCGTTTTATGTAACTAAAGGTAAGTGTTAACTCACCCATTAAGCATAGTGCAATACATAAGCACCATTAGTAATAAGTGTATGTTTGTATTGCTTTATGCGCGGTTGACTTGACCAAATTTCGAATCGTTAATTCCTAACGGTTGGGTTTGAGGTCTTAGGGGGATTGAAAAGCAAGGTTAAAGATGCTGCATTATTTGTAGCGTCTGTAACCTGGTTGTTTATTCACTGTCTCAGCATCGTGTGCTTGAACCATCACTTTATGAGAGTATTAGCTCACATAAAATGTCATCCTCACGAAAGTGGGGATCTGCTTTTGTTTTAGATTCCCAGTAGTGTCTGGGAATGACGGGATGGTTGCGCAGGTGGAGATCTGCCCTTGCCGTCATCCTCACGAAAGTGGGGATCTGCTCTTGCTTTAGATTCCCAGTAGTGTCTGGGAATGACGGGGTGGCTGCGCAGGTGTAGATTTGCCCTTGCCGTCATCCTCACGAAAGTGGGGATCTGCTCTTGCTTTAGATTCCCAGTAGTATCTGGGAATGACGGGGCAGGTAGCAACCCAGGAAGCTTACCTATTAAGCAGAGATATATTTATCAATGTAACTCGTGACCAATTTGCATAACCCATTAATTTAAATTAGGTTTATTAATGTTCGATTAATATATTTCAATAATAATTAAATGGGGTAATTAAATGACGGTATTAAAAAATGCGTTGCTAAATGAAAAATTATTAGCGGCGGAAATAAAAAAATTAAGTGTAGAAGAAAAGATTCAGGCCAAAAAAGTATTATCGTCGGTTGCCAATAAATTAAAACTTCCTTCGCAAAAATTGTTAACGGCATTAAAAAATGAAGGGTTTGAATTTTCCGACATTGTTGGCAATGGTGGCGCAAAACCCTCTAAATCGACCAAAGTGTCAGGTACGAAACGTGCGCCACGTAAGTTAGTACTTGAAAACCAAAGTTTCGCCATTATCGATGAGCAGAAAAAAGAATTAGCCCATGCGGTTGGTCGTGGGGTCACCTCATATAAAGATAAAGGCTATGAGGTGGTGAAATTTGGTGAGCTTTCCCCGGCATTACAGAAAGTTGCGAAGGGGATGATCTAGGACTCAGATCTCAGGTCTCAGATCTCAGGATTCAGGTGCTTGGCAAGAGGCTTTTGATTTTGCTCTCTAGGAAACCTGCGACCTTTCTTTACGGTGTCTAAGGTTGTCGAAAGGTTGCCTGCACGGAAGTAGGTATGCAGAATCACAGGATGGCCTGATTTTGTAGAAAGGAAATAAGATGGCTTTTCACCTGTTCGGAATCTTTGATTTTGGACTGTCACCGTTCGAAATTCTAATTCGAATTGTCACCTTGACGTAGTGTAGTTTGCAGCGTCTGACACCTTCGTTAAGCTTGTCACCTGTCCGAAATCTTCGATGTCAGACCGTCATCGTTCGAAATTTCATTTCGAATTTTCACCCTGATCCAGCGTCGATTTCTGCATCGGTCACCTTCTTCGAGATACTGACCTTTGGGATAGAATCTCAAAGTATTAGCCCTCAACCCACGTCCTTTCAAGAGGTTAGAAAAATCAAGCGTTGTTGTCGTGCTTCGATAAAAAAAAACTGTGGGATCTTGTAGCAATTCTACGACACTTTTCATATAATCTTTCTCGTTTTAGAGCATGGACTCAAGTTTTGTGTTAACGACATTTCAATAAAAAAAATTAGTCGTTAGTGTTCAAAATTTGCCTCAGGTTGGAAGGTATTTAGCCTGATAAAAGGTAAACGGGCGATACTAGGTTATTGAAGGGTGGTTAACGAAGCATTTGATAGCTCGTTATAGGTAGACTTGCCAATGGTTCGAAGCCATTTCGAAGGCATGAATGACTAAGGAAAGGTCATGTTAAGTATATGAATAGATATCCGTTTCTATTCCTTTACCGACTAATGATTTTCTTTACTCCCCTCAATGAATACGGCCCTGTACATCTGTTGATGAAACGGGACTTGTCAACTAGTATCGATTGTCCAAAAGCCATAATTAAATGGCTCTAAAACACGTGTTTAAGGGGGATGCGCTAATCCCACCCAAATACAGGACTTATTGTTCGTTAACGAATACTGTCCAACGAAAATAATCATGATTGACCAGCATTATCTCATTTTGGTGTGATAGCGATGGCCGGATTTTCTGTTTTCGTTTGCCCGATGAAACATAAATCGCTGCGCAAGGCTGCTTGCGATTTAGTGTGTTCATTAAGAAAAAATGTTATTCGTTTTAAAACCACAAATTACTGTTTTTGCTGTTTGGGAGCTAAACCCATGGGCGGAAGCGTGCCTTGATGAAGTGACTAATACAACCTTCACGCATCGAGCCCCTAAAAGTTAATAATAAAGAAACTGCATGATGAATAAAATTAAAGCACTAACTCTATCTCTCGCTCTTGCTGGCTTATCCGCTTGTACCGTTGTACCTGGCGGCCATGTTAATGATATTGAACGCAATGATGCAGAAAACGCGTTTGATATCGAAAACCAAATTAACGCGATGCTGGTTACACCTCAACTAATCAATCGTTTGAAAACTCAAGAACCTGGCGCTCAAGTTAATCAAGCTCTTGAATCTCGAGTGAATGAATACAGCTATATTATCGGTCATGGCGATGTTTTAAATATCACCGTTTGGGATCATCCTGAATTAACGATCCCTGCGGGGCAATTTCGCTCTGCCGGTGAGTCTGGTAACGTGGTTCATGCCGACGGCACAATATTCTATCCATATATTGGCAAGGTTAAAGTTGCAGGTTTGAGCGTGACTAAAGTGCGTGATTTAGTCACCGAACGTTTAAGTCGCTATATCGAAAAGCCACAAATTGATGTATCCGTTGCCGCGTTTCGCTCGCAGCGCACCTTTGTTACCGGCGAAGTCAAACAACCAGCCGTACTTCCCATTACAAACGTACCTATGACACTGTTGGATGCACTAAACACCACCGGCGGTTTGGGACCGAATGCTGACTGGCGCTCCGTGGTGTTAACCTCTTCAACGGAACAAGGCACAAAAGAAGAAGTACTCGATTTATACGCGCTTTATCAAAAAGGCGATATGAGTCAAAACCGTTTGTTGTCTCATAACGATATCATTCATGTTCCGCGCAATGACGCATTAAAAGTCTTTGTGATGGGCGACGTTGAACAGCCTGTGACGCAACGAATTGACCGCGAAGGCCTGACTCTGGCCGAAGCGCTAAATAATACCGGTGGTATGAATGAAAGTACGGGAGATGCCAGTGGCATCTTCGTTCTTCGCGCCTCGACACAAACTGACAAGTTAGTAGATGTTTACCAGCTGGATGCATCGAATGGTGCTGCGCTGATTTTAAGTACCCAGTTTGAATTGCAACCGATGGATATCGTTTATGTAACGTCGGCGCCAATCGCTCGCTGGAATCGGGTAATGCTACAACTTGTTCCAACGTTTACTGCCATACGTAATTTAAGTGACGGTATTGACCGTTTTCAAGATTAAATAAGAGTTTCTATGTTTAACAATATTTTAATCGTTTGTGTGGGCAATATTTGCCGCAGCCCCAGTGCTGAGCGCATATTGCAATACATGCTTCCTGATAAAAAGATCACGTCCGCCGGTCTCGGCGCGCTTGTTGACCATGGCATTGAAGAGAACGCTGCGGCGCTTCTCGATGCTGCAGGCTATGATTCTGCCAATCACAAGGCTCGGCAAATCAGCAATGAGATTGTTTTTAATGCTGATTTGATCCTGGTGATGGAGCAAAAACATCTAAATTCTATCCGCCAGAAATATCCAGCGGCATCAGGGAAAACCATGTTGCTTGGCAAATGGAATAACGATGAAGAAGTTCCTGATCCTTACAAGCGCAGTCAGGAAATGTTTGAACTGGCTTTTGAATTAATAAAAGCAAATAGTTTGCTTTGGCAAAAACGTCTTTAACCCCACCAGTGGCTTTATAGAACCTAATATTATGAATGAATCACCACATATACAGAAAAATGAACCTGAACAAGGGTTGGATTGGGCGAAGTTAATTAGCACATTTTGGGATGGACGGTTAATCATATTAGCTACATCCTGCATTTTTTTCATTTTTTCCATTGTGTTATCTTTTACTTTGCCTCCTATCTTTAAAGCTAACGTTTTATTGCAGATTGAGGAAAAGTCAGGTGCTATACCAGGCTTGAATGATGTTTCAGAGCTTTTTAGTAGTGAAGGTTCCGCTGATACTGAAATTCAAATAATCAAATCTAGATTTGTGTTAGGCGAAACAATAAAGTCTCTTGGTTTAGATCTAAAGGTAACACCTGACTATTTTCCCGTATTGGGCCGTTACAATGCGAACTATTACACATTGAACACCCTCGCCGAACCTATGTTTGCATCTGGTTTTGCTTGGGGTGGCGAAAAGCTAGAATTTGATATTTTCAATGTTGGTGATAGTTTACTTGGGAAAGAATTTACCTTCATAATCATGGATGATGAGTATTATGTAATTGAGCTTGATGGTGAGTTTATACTGAAAGGTAAGGTAGGAGAACTTTCTAGTAATGAAGAATTTGAAGTCTCGGTTTTGGTTTCTTCGATTCGAGCTAGAAAAAATAACAGTTTTACTGTGGTGAAATATTCATTCATGGAAACCTTTTTGAAATTGAAGGACGAACTTTCAATAAATGAACAAGGTAAAAATACAGGTATTATTAATATTACATTGCTAGGTGAAAATAAAAGTAATATTACCAAAACACTTGAGTCAATAAGCAACACGTACTTCAGTCAAAACGTGCAACGGATGGCTGCGGAGGCCGAAAATAGTTTAAGTTTTCTAGATCAGCAACTCCCTAAGGTGATCGAAGAGCTTAACCGTTCGGAAGAAGCCCTAAATCGCTATAAATTAGAAAGAGATTCAGTTGACCTGACTTTTGAAACTCAGTCACTTCTCGAAAAATTGGTGGATTTGGAGAGTCAAATAAATGAGATGGTTATCTCTGAGCAAGATTTGTCGAGACGCTATACACCTCAACATCCAAACTATATATCTTTTCAGAAGCAGCAAAAAGGTTTAGTGCAAGAGAGAAATAGGATCTTGGAAAAAACGTCTGGCTTACCAGAAACACAACAAATTATTATACGCTTGATGAGAGACTTCGAAGTCAATCAACAGATCTATCTTGCACTCCAGAACAAAGCCCAAGAGTTAGCAATTATCAAAGCAAGTACGGTCGGGAATGTACGAATATTAGATCAGGCTGAAGTTTTCCCAATCCCTGAAAGTCCCAAGAAACCTTTAATCATTTTGAGTTTGACTTTCCTTGGTTTTTTACTTGGAGTATTTGTTGCTTACATCCGTGCTCTATTTAACAGAGGTGTATTAGACTCTGAAGACTTTGAAAATGTAGGGCTATCCGTTTACGCGAATATTCCGGCAAGTGAAAAACAAAGAAGGTTTAATCAAAAGCTAAAGGAAAAACTCAAGTTCTCTAAGGCCAAAAAGGTTCAGGAGAAAGCATTTTTGCTGTCAACAGATAGTCCAGAAGATTTGACGGTTGAAGCTATTCGCAGCCTCAGAACAAGCTTACATTTTGCTTTACTAGAATCAAAAAATAATATCATTACTATATCAGGTGCAAGTCCCAATGTTGGTAAGTCCTTTGTTGCCTCTAATTTAGCTACAGTCTTAGCTCAAAGTGGTAAGAGAGTCCTCCTGATTGATGCAGATCTACGCAAAGGTTATATACAAAAAGTATTTGGTTTGCACTGGGATAATGGTTTGTCTGAATTATTGCTAGGTCAACTGGACGAAAAAAGTGCAATCAAAGCAACTGCAGTTGAGGGCCTAGATCTAGTTACTCGGGGTGTAATTCCTCCTAACCCTTCTGAATTATTAATGTCAGAAAAATTTTCGACCTTTCTGGAATCTGTGTCAAAAAACTACGATTTAGTGATAATAGATACACCTCCTATTTTAGCTGTTTCAGACCCCATAATTGTAGCTAAACAATCATCAACGACACTGCTAGTTGCTAAATATAACTTTTCACCTATCAAAGAAGTAATGGTCGCAACTAACCGATTTGAAGCTAATGGTGTAAATGTTAAAGGAATCATTTTTAATGGTGTAGAAAAGCGTGCGGCTTCAGGTTTGGTCGGCAATTACAGTTATGCCTATTCATATGGAGTTAATGCAAATTAAATTGAACTTTTATGAATATTCTATATGTAGCTAATTTGTATCCAACTACACAAAAACCTTTTTTTGGTACATTTGTTAAAAAGTCTTTTGAAGCAGTTAAAAAACTTAATAAAAATACAGAAAAATTGGTGTTACCTGAATTCGGGCGCGGAATTAAAGGGTACTTTAAATTCTATTTGGCTGTATTTAAAAGAGTTGCTTCCTATAGGGGGATTGTTTATGTCCACTATGTTAGTCACTCAGTATTACCAGTCTTGTTAGCCAGAATTTTTAACTCAGAAATTCAGGTCGTTCTTCACTATCATGGTAGTGATGCTTTTCCTGAAGAGCATGAGAGCACCTATAGAGTACTACTTAAAAGTGGAATCGCTAAGTGGGCCAACCACTATGCTGACTTATTAGTTTCACCTAGCCAGACTTTTGCCAATATGTTAACGAAAAAGTTTTCTATTCGCGATGTCATTGTCAGCCCATCTGGAGGCGTCGATTCACAACTTTTTTACTCCGAAAAAAAAATTAGTGGCCAGTCCCCTGTTAGTTGTTTGTTCGCCGGCCGCATGATTAAAGGCAAAGGGGGGCTTACGGCATGCTTGGCCGTTAAAAAAGCTTTTGAAGAAGGGAGTGATTTGACCGCTACCTTTGTTGGCGAAGGACCAGAATTGATGGTTATGCGAGCAGAACTACAGAAGTATATTGATTTAGGTAAGGTTAGGTTTATTGGATTAGTGGAGCAAAATTCGCTTGCTGAACTATTCAGAAAACATGACATTTTCCTGTTTCCTTCGACAAGAAAAGGTGAGTCTCTTGGGTTGGTTGTAGTAGAGGCCATGATGTGTTCTGCTATTCCCATTACAATTGATAACGGCGCCGTAAAAGAATTGATTCCTGATGAATATCAGGAACTTTTAGTTTCGCAGGATAGTGAATTCGAAAGGCTATTTTTGGCTCTGTTAGGCAAAGATAGGGCTTTTGATGAAATGAAAGAAACTCTGGCGCAATCAGCTCAGAAATATGAACAGAATTTTGTGGCTAAAAATCTTCTAAAAGAATTTAAAAGGTTGTAATTTTGGATATCAAATTTGATTTTGTAATTGCTGGTGCACAAAAGTGTGGCACTACCAGTCTTTACCATTATTTATCTCAGGTAGAAGGCATACAGTTACCTACCATAAAAGAAATACCTTATTTTTGTAATGATGATTTATTTGGCAATGATATATCTTTTAATGAGTACTTTTCTGAATTATCTATAGATACGAAAGATTTACTCGGTTTTGCTTATGTTAACGTGATGACGTTTGCGGAAAAAAGTGTCAGACGAATCGGTAACCAAAAGCATACAAAGTATATTTTGATGTTGAGGGAGCCAAAGGAAAGAATCGTTTCTGCTTATAACTATGCTATACAGAGGGGGTGGGAAACTGAGCTTGAACCAGAAAAAGCGTTCTGTTTAGACAGGGCTCAGAATTTTAATGAGTATTGGGAGTATGCAAATTTAACCTACGTAGAGCACTCGCTGTATGGTAAGTTAGTTAGCGAAATGACTAAACAAATACCTGCAGATAACATTCTGTGTATCAGTTTTAACTATTTTAAGCAAAACCCCCAACAAGCCACGCAGGATGTCCTTAATTTCTTAAATGCTAACGGTAGCATCAGTAGAGTCGAATTTAAAATTCATAACAAGGCACGAGCGACGAGGTTTAAGTCTTTACAAAAATTGATAATGCGAGATAACCCTCTTAAGAAACTCTATCAATCTGTCATGCCACGTTCGCTAAAACTTAAGCTAAATCGAATGCTAGTTAGGCCACTTGAAGAGTGGAACTTAAGTAGCTCTGGTAATTCAGTTGCTTCAAACAAAGAAAAGTTATTAGCCGAACTTGATAGATATGATGACTTGTTTGAGAGAGATGCTAAAGTCTTTCAATCTCTCGCTGTGCGTAAAGCCGGTTTTTAAACGTGTCAATTTTCATATTCATAAATTTGGGGCTTTTATTGATCTCGGCTTTTCGATTCCAGAAAAGACCTATGTCGCTGACCAACTTTACGTTTTTTTGTTACAATTTTATAGTTGGTTTTGGAATTGTATTTGTTTTGGCCATGGAAAAAATTATTGGTTTCAAAATGAATCTATATGGGATCAACGAAATTGCTAGTATCTTTATCATGGGGGTACTAGCTTTCTATCTTGGGGAATTTGTTTTCCTTGCGTTTAGCAAAGTATTTATTAAACCTTATTGGAAAAATGGCAGTGTTAATTACGCTTTTGATCTAACAAAATCAGACTTTAATTTGAGTAAAACATCCGAGTATGGACTGCTGGGTTTAGCAATGCTAAGTTTCCTGTCAGTAACAATATTTGCCGCTGTGAATGGCACAAGTTTAGGACAAACTAGCTACGAATCTAGGTATGAGGCATCACAAGGAATGGGTTTTCTAACCTTGTTTTTTACTGCTTTTTTACCTTACATGATATATCGACTTTATAAAGTAAAAAATTCAAAAACCCCCCGAACGTCAATTGCTAAAATATCTTTCTGTTTCATTTTATACGGGGTATTTATTTATGTCATATTGAACGGCTATAGACAAATCCTCATGGCGCAATTGTTGTTGGTTGTTATATTCGCTTTATCTTTAAAGCTTGTTTCTAGGAAAACGTTTTATATTGGAATTTTTGTTTTATTTCCTGTCTTTTTAACAGCACTAGCATTTATTAGATATCTTGGCGAAGACGGCGGGGTTTTTTCCAGTCCTATGGAAGCTGCTTTCTATTATGTACAAGGTGATTTGTTCCCTGTAGATGCCATTCTTAAAACTAAAGTTTATTTAGAGACACATGTTGCTCCCGGAATGAGCGTATTTTTTGAACACTTTCTAAGATTGGTACCGAGATTTCTATATCCTGAAAAACCCGAGTTTTTAAATAATGCATCAGGCTACTATACAAATGTAATTGTCGGATATGAAAGGGGCGTTACTCTTTCTCCAACTCTAGTTTCTGAAGGCTTATTGGTTTCAGGTTATTTGGGAGTCTTTATCATTCTATTTTGCTCTGCGATATTATGCCGGGTATATGATCTCGTACTTTTTAACACCAAGAGCACTCTTGTGTTTTGTGTGTTTTTATCATTTGTGTATATGGGGTTTTTTATCGTCCGAGAGGGGTTACAAGCTGGCGCCTATCGGATAATTGTTATGCTTGTGTTTTTGTGTATCGCCTGGCTGATACGTGAGTTTTTAATTAGCAATAAAAAGTTATATTAGGAAATAAATTGAAAAAAATCTTAGCTGTAGCTTCTGATGGTGGACACTGGATTCAGTTAAACCGTTTAGCTCCCATATTCAATAAAAATAATACTACTTTTGTGTCTACGTTCCCTAAAAATGGAGATGAAAACCATTACTGTGTTACTGATGCTAATTTAGATGAAAAATTTAAATTAATCATTCAAGCATTTCAAATACTTTTTATTGTAATAAGAATACGACCTGATGTGGTGATCTCAACCGGAGCATCACCAGGATTTTTCGCCATTTTATTCGCAAAAATTTTCAACAAAAAAACTGTTTGGCTAGACAGTATAGCGAATAGCGAAGAGCTCTCATTGAGCGGCCAAAAAATAGGTGGGATTGTTGGATTATGGCTGACTCAGTGGCCAGAGCTTGCCGACAAAAATGGCCCTAAATATAAAGGGAAAGTATTATGATACTGGTGACTGTAGGGACACAACTTCCCTTCGAAAGGTTAATTAAGGCTGTTGATGAATTCGCTGATAGACATAAAGACATACAAACCTTTGGTCAAATAGGTGAATCCACGTATATCCCTCGCCATTTCCAAAGTAAACCGTTTTTAGCTAAGTCAGAATATGAAGAAAAGTTCAAACGAGCCAATGTTATTGTCTCTCATGCGGGTATGGGAAGCATAATCAGCGCATTAACCAATAAAAAACCAATCATTATATTGCCCCGGTTGGCAAGTTTGGGGGAGCATCGAAATGAGCACCAGATGGCTACATGTGAAAAATTCAGAGACATAGAGGGATGCTACGTCGCTGATTCTCCTGCGGAATTAATCGCCATATTGGAAGACTTAGATTCCATTCAAGGTGGGTCTATATCGGATTATGCGTCAGATAGTTTGATTCAATCCATAGAAGATTATATTGGCGACTAATTAGGTTTATCTTTTGACGAATAGAAGTTTCATAAGGAAAGCCGGCATAACTTTTGTTTTGCGGGTGATGGGGGCGTTTTCAGGATTTATAATGAATCTTGTTGTCGCAAGAACCCTTAGTCTAGAAGACTCGGGTGCATTTTTCCTGTCTTTTGCTTTTATTACGTTTACTGGCATGATCTGTACGTTAGGCTTAAATAATGCCGTAGTAAAATATTTAGGCATACATACTGATGACCAAGCCTATGGGAAAATAAAAGGCATTGTTAACGTATCCGTGATTGCCGTCTTAAGCGTGGCAGTTTTGACTAGCTCGCTTATTATCATTTTTAGAGATGTTGTGGTATTCGATTTATTTGATAAACCTATTTTATTAGACTTGATTCCTTATATGGCTTTATCGATACCGTTTTACGCACTGTACATGTTGTTTGGTTTTGTATTTCAGGGTACCCATAATGCTTCAGCCTCGACTTTTATCCAGTCAATATCCACACCATTTATATTTACTGCCATATTAGTTTCTTTGTATTGTGGATATCAGTCTCTATCGCTTAAAACCTCGATTCAAGTATTAACATGTTCATATTTTAGCTCATTGTTGGTTGCACTTTTTGTATGGCGGAGGTCGCCTACTAATAAAGGCGAGCTAAATTACCAAGGATTGAGTGAGCTTTATGAATCAGCCAAACCATTTTGGTTAATATTGATAATGCAACAAACTCTCCTCTGGGCTGGGCAATTAATTGCAGGAGGGATGCTACCTATTCAGGATGTTGCACTGCTTTCAGTATCTCAGCGAATTAGCGCTCTAGTGAGCTTTGTTTTGATTGCCGTTAATATGGTTGCCGCACCTAAGTTTGCTGCAATAGCAAAAAAAGGGAATCTAGATGAGTTGAGACGGGTCTCAAAATTTTGTAGCAGGCTGATGCTAGTTGTTTCAGTTCCTATCTTACTAATAATGATTTTATTTAGTGATTTCATACTTTCAATATTTGGAGAACAGTATTTGGCAGCCGGTTCTATCTTAATCGTGCTGCTGCTGGGTCAATTCATTAATGTATGGAGTGGTTCCGTAGCTTATCTATTGAACATGGCGGGCTATGAAAATGATATGCGAAATATTGTGTTAGTTACTGGAATTATTACTTTATTACTCATGTTCTTGTTAACTAGTCATTATGGCGTTTTAGGTACAGCTTTAGCTACTGCGATAGGCCTGTGCATACAAAACCTCTTAGCCGTGATTTTCGTAAAGTTACGCTTAGGTTTTAACACATTGAATATTTTTTAGAATTCCCCCTCTCTTAAAAGAAGATTAATAATGCAGTACGGTATTTTACAGAGACATTCATCTCTTATTTCATTTTTTAACCATTTAATGGATTTGTTGTGTATTCCGTTAGCTTTGATGTTCATGGTGATATCTTCAGGCGTTTTAGAACAGTCCATTTCGATTTTGATTTGTGGTTTTGTAACCACTTTGTGTTTTCAATTTATTGCCAATACCCGTGGCTTTTATATGTCAATGCGCGGTGAAAGTCTTGCTTTAGAAGTGTTTAAAGGCCTCAGGTATTGGGTATTAAGCTTTCTTTTTGGTTTTTTTGTTTTTGCTACGTTGGAAGGCGGCTTTAAAGAGCAAATGATGCCGTTGTTGGGAGGATGGTTTTTGATCTGTTGCCTTTATTTCATCACTTCTAGGGTGTCATTAAGGTTAATATTGCGTTTTTATCGTAAAAAAGGCTTCAATCAGCGCCGCGTTGTTATTGTAGGGGCGAGTGAAGCTGGGCTGAGGTTAGCTGAGAATATCATTAAGCTACCTCGTATGGGGCTTAGGTTAGTCGGTTTTTATTCAGATCTAAAATATGTCGATACTACAGTTGCTAATACCCATGTACCGATTCTAGGTGGCTTGGAGCAAGTCGTCTCGGATGCTCGAGGAAATAATATCGACCGAGTATACATAGCATTGAAAATGAAACACGATAAATATATCCAACAAGTAGTGTCCGAATTAGCTGATACTACGTGTTCGGTGATTTTTGTTCCTGATGTGTTTTCCTTTGAATTATTAAATGCTCGTATGAGTCATATTAATGGTATGCCTGTTATTTCTATATACGACACGCCAATGGAAGGCGCAAATAGACTGGTGAAACGAATTCAGGATATTGTTATCTCGAGTATTATATTGCTTCTTATCAGTCCTGTGTTACTAGCGATATCGGTCGCCATTAAGTTGTCTTCGCCAGGGCCTGTATTTTTCAAACAACACAGATATGGTATCGATGGAAAGCCGATAAATGTTTGGAAGTTTCGCTCAATGACCGCAATGGACAATGGTGACAAAGTAGTACAGGCAACGAAAAATGATGTCAGAATCACACCGCTTGGAGCATTTTTGCGTCGCACATCCTTGGATGAACTGCCACAATTTATCAATGTGCTGCAAGGGGGGATGTCTATTGTTGGTCCACGCCCACATGCGGTGGCCCACAATGAAGAATATCGTAAGCTCATTGATGGCTATATGCTTCGTCACAAAGTAAAACCAGGAATTACGGGCTGGGCACAAATAAACGGTTGGCGCGGTGAAACCGATACCTTAGAAAAAATGCAAAAGCGCATTGACTATGATCATCAGTATATTAGTAACTGGTCATTGAGTTGGGATTTGAAAATAATTTTCATGACCATTTTTAAAGGTTTCGTGAATAAAAACGCTTATTAATCGAAATTGCATCATTTAGTTTTTACGTCAGTAAATATCTCTTCTTTAAGCAGTAGTCATTATGAAAAATAATAAATTCCTCGCGCTTTTCATAGGGTTAGCGTTAGCTTTAACATCGAATCTTGCATATTCAGAGCCCTGGATAGATACCTCGGATGTGTTTTTACGCACGGATATTCAATATCTGGCAGACGCGGGGCTGTTGAATGTACCGACAACCACGTTCCCAATGATGTGGAAAGACGTTGAAGTAGGGATGAAACAAATAGATCCATCACTGTTGGATGAATCCAATCAAGCCTCATATTGGTCAATACAAGCTGCGCTGACTCGAAATGAAAATAATCATCAATCCATAGAAGTAAATGTAGCCAGCGATGAAAACCGTTTTTCCAGTTTTGGTGATCCTTACCGAGACGGGAATTTTATTCAGGGACATTTTAGCTACCAAGGAAACCATTGGGCTGCCAAGCTCGCACCGGGTATTTATGATGACGAGCGTAGAAACGATTCCTTACGTCTTGATGATAGTTATTTAGCCGGCTTTATTGGCAATTGGGTTATATCTTTCGGGATGCAGGACCGTTGGTATGGGCCCGGATGGGATACATCACTTGCTCTAACTAGTAACGCTCGGCCTATACCTGCTTTATCGCTGAGTCGTGCGTCGTCAGAGCCGTTTGTTATGCCGTTTGTTGATGACTGGTCAATACCCTGGACGGTTACAACATACATGGGGCAATTTGAACGAGAACGGCATATCCCAGATGCCCTGCTTTGGGGTTTTCGATTTAACTTTAAATTAACACAAGCTCTAGAGCTTGGCCTTTCAAGGACTGCTCAATGGGGTGGGGAAGGTAGACCACAAGATGCCAGTATTTTCTGGGACGTGTTAAGAGGGCATGATAATTGTGGTGGAGAAGGGCCAAGCCAGGAAGAATGTCGTCAAGGTAAAGAACCTGGAAATCAATTGGGCGGTTACGATATTCGCTATAATTTACACCCTACATTCTCGGTGCCAATTAGTCTCTATATGCAAATGAATGCAGAGGATGGTGACCGTAAAGGTGGCTTAAGCATTTTTGGCGAAGAACGTTATCTTTGGGGCATTGATGCTTATGCTAACGTCTTCTCAACACCCATTCTACTCTATGGTGAATATGCAGATACGTTTGCTGATAATAATGATGGTGTAAACGTAAATTATGGAAGCGGTGTAGGTATTGGCGATTTCTATTATGAGCATAAAATATATAAAACGGGATTACGCTATCAAGGGCGTGTAATTGCAAGTCCTTATGAAGGTGATGCCAAATCTTTTGTGTTAGGGGTGAATACCTTAAAAGATGTATTATCAGGCCGTTGGCAAATTAAGCTTCGTTTATTGCAATTAAATTATGATAATAGTGACGGTTTTCCAGACGACGATTATCGAGGCAATACCGTATCCAAAGTTGCCGAGGATGTTGTTGGCGTTAATATTAAATATCAACGAACTATGCATAGGTTGAAGTTGCAAACGGGAATTGATTTTTCGCATTCAAGCTTTTTAGACAGTATAAAATCTCAAAGTAATCTTGAAGCGTTTGTAAATATCGTTTATCAACTTTAAATAACTATTTAGGATATAAAAGTGAAAATAGCAGTAGCAGGAACGGGTTACGTTGGATTGTCCAACGCAATGTTATTAGCCCAGCACAATGAAGTCATTGCGGTTGATATTGTTGCCAAAAAAGTTGAGATGCTCAATGATAAAGTCTCTCCTATTGTCGATAAAGAGATAGAAGAATTTCTTTCAAACAGGCAATTGGATTTTCAAGCCACACTAGATAAAGAACTGGCATATAAAGATGCTGATTTTGTAATTATTGCCACGCCAACTGATTATGATCCCGAGTCAAACTATTTCAATACCGCGTCAGTTGAGGCCGTAATCAAAGACGTAATGCAGATTAATCCCGACGCTGTAATGATTATCAAGTCGACAGTTCCAGTTGGCTATACTCAGCGCATTAAGGATGAATTCAGTTGCCCTAATGTTATCTTTTCACCCGAGTTTTTAAGAGAAGGAAAAGCGCTTTATGACAATCTCTATCCTTCGCGTATTATCGTTGGTGAACAAAGTGAGCGTGCCAAAAAATTTGCCGAGTTACTGGCCGAAGGTGCAATAAAGAAAGAGATCCCAACCTTGTTAGTGGACTCGACAGAAGCAGAAGCGGTTAAATTATTCTCTAATACTTATCTTGCGATGCGTGTTGCCTATTTTAATGAACTGGATTCTTATGCTGAAGCTCATGGTTTAGATAGTCGCCATATCATTGACGGCGTAAGTATGGACCCTAGAATTGGCAACCATTATAACAACCCTTCGTTTGGCTATGGTGGTTACTGCCTGCCAAAAGATACCAAACAGCTTTTGGCAAATTATAAAGATGTGCCAAATAACATGATCCAGGCAATCGTCGACGCTAACACAACTCGAAAAGACTTTGTCGCGGATTCCGTTCTTAAAAATAAACCTAAAGTGGTCGGTATATATCGGTTAATAATGAAGGCTGGTTCGGATAACTTTAGAGCGTCTTCGATTCAGGGCATCATGAAACGAATTAAAGCGAAAGGTGTCGAAGTCATAATTTATGAACCGGTGCTTAACGAAGACGAGTTTTTTAATTCTAAAGTGATAACGGATATTAAAGATTTTAAGCAACGAGCAGATTTAATTGTATCTAACCGAATGGTAAGTGAACTATCGGATGTCGCCGAAAAAGTATATACACGAGATTTGTTCGGATCCGATTGATAGGTATCATTAGTCGTGGGATGAGAACGCCGAGCCTTTGCTCGGCTTTTTTATGCTGTCTTAAAATTAAGGACCAAAATAAAAAACTACCTTTAAAACTAGAAAAACGATAAACATTGCTTTAAGGTTCAAGTATAGATAAATAAAGTTACTTAAACGCTTATCCTCAACGGATGTCAACATTATAAGTATTTAAGAATCCATTGTTGCAAACCATAACAAGAGCAATATTGCTATGAACAAACTGTCAAAACTATTCGCGGTAATTCTTACTGCAACTTTTTCCTTTATTCCTTCATTAAGCGCCGTTGCGGCAGAAGGGCCGCAAGTTCGTGTCGCCAGTGATTTTATTAATATTCATTTAGGTCCTGCGGTAGAAACGCCGATTTTTTACGTCGCAGAAAAAGACGAATGGATGGTATTGACCAATCGACGCACCGGTTGGTTTAAAGTTCAGACCGAAAACGGCGTCGAAGGCTGGATTTCTGAGAATGAATTGGTGTTTACTTTGGATGGTGACGGCAATCCAGTTACCTATAATCCATCATTGGTGAAAAATTTTATTAGCAGTATTTCCAAATAACTGTTTATAATTAATAGAGATTTTGCAAGCCCCCGCTTGTTGCTATGACTTACATTGTTGTATAGTTGTGGTTTGGAGACGAATCCAATTGCTTGATTCGTCTTTTCTCGTATAAAAATGCTTTACTAACAACACGAATAACAGGAGCAAAACTCAGTGGATACTTTTAAAAGTAAACTTATCCAGCTAACCTTGGCGACCGCTTTTACTGCAGCGACTATGTCATCCGCCTATGCCGAAGAGGACGTAGAACAAACCGTCATTGATCCTGTCATTGGCCAACCTACCATTGAAATGCATTCAAAAGATTTTGAGTTAACGGGACTGCTTGGCTTAGCTAATGTTGAACATGTAAGTACCAATGGTCTATTTGGCGTTCGATTTGCTTACCATTTAACGGAAAATATATTCGCTGAAGCCTCGTATAGCGTGACCGGACATGGTAATAGCGTGACTTATTATGATGCGGTAATGGGCTATCAGTTTCCCGGACAATTATTTTTAAGCCAGAACTATCGCTATAACACAGCCACTTACTTAGTATTTGGCGGCGGTAAATCAGATTTCGAAAGCGCCAACGATTATAACGGCGGTAATTATAATACTGTGGTTGGTGGTGGCGGTTACCGAGTAATGTTAACCGATGATTTTAATATTCGCTTTGATTTGCGTGGCCATGTTCATCATCAACTTAAACATGATACGGATGCTTGGGCAATAGACATAGAGGCCGCTGTGGGTCTTGGTTATTATTTCTAAAATCAAGGTAAAATTATTTTGATTTCTAAACAACTGTAAGCTGTTGTAAAAAATGGAAATGCATTAACCGCTCTTGAAAAAAGGGAGTGTTTGGTTAAAAGCACGGTTGTTTTAAATGGGCGGATAGTGATAGGTTAAGGCTTAGCACTATAATGAATAGACAACCGTTTAATTCGTGAACAGGTTAACCAATGAAATACAATAATAAAAAAATGGCAATGCTATTACTTGCTGTCACCTTGCCGTTTTTCATCTGCTTCAAAGCATTTTCTCAATCGGAAAGCCAACCTCAAAATTCGAGCCGTTCGCTGGATACGCTTAAACCGGAAATTGTTGATTTAAGCACCGAGTTGCGACTCCTCGAAGAAAAACTGCTCTATCCCGATGTCGAGCAAATTTCCATTTACCTTTCTTTTAATACCCGTGAACAATTCGTAATCGATGATTTGAAAATTAAACTCGATGGCCAGGTAATTTCGTCTGGAAAATATGAATCCAGGCAAATCAATGCGTTAACAAAAGGCGGCATTCAACGGGTGTTTTTAGGGAATATTTCTCCGGGCGATCATACCCTGGTGGCTTTCTTTACTGGGGTTGATGGCTATAATAAACCCTATAAGCGTGCCGCTAGTCTGGATTTCAACAAAGGTAGTACTGCCAAGGCGATTGAGTTAAAAGTTAGTTACTCAACTCGTTCTTTACAGCCGATCTTTGAAGTTGTTGAAAGATAACAAGCGTTTATGAGCATACCAATGAGTAATCAGCAGTATTCAAAATCGAGAGCGGACACTCCACGCAAAATTAAGCAGTATTTGACCAACGAGTGCAAAATCAGTAGTTCTGGTAGTAATTCACTATTAAAGAACCGTTTTTCTCTTGCCAATAGTGCGAGACAGGTCAGTTGCGCCCTGATGTCGGTGCTCGGTCTATCCGTGCTTAGCCTATCCGCTCTTAGCCTCGGCTCGGCTTCTTTTCATGTTGCGGCTCAAACCCCAGTAGCAAGTCAAAGCAATGCTGCAATTCAAAATCAGGCAACATCTCAAAACCAGAATTCAACTCAAAGCGCTCCGCAAAACCTTTCAGATTCCGCAACGACCACAACTGTTGCAGAGCAGCTGCGCGAACATGAGATCAAGACCAATAAATTAGATTTACCTACCTCACTAGCGGCATACGAGTATTATCAGGGCAATTATTTCGACGCATTAACGGAATTGAGTCTAGGTAAAGAAGCCCTAGGTGAAGCGGTTACCGCAAACGGCGAACTATTTGCTGCCGGGTTGAACCTACATTTTGATATTAATAGTGATGCTGGAAAGAAATTTGAGCAATCGCTTGATGCCATAGACGATCCTCAATATCGTGATAGTGCATGGTTTTTGTTGGCGAAAAATTTTGCCAGTAAGCAAAATGTTCAGGCAGCCTCACAGGCATTAAATAAAATACAAGGCGATCTTCCCGACTATATGCAGGAAGATTACTATTATCTGCTAGCACAGATGCATATCGCCAATGGCCGTATGTCGCAGGTCGGTCAGGCCCGATTAAATATTCCTAAAGAGTCTGTTTATCATTGTTACATCACCTTTAACGAAGCCGTTAAGTGGGTTGAACTTGGTGATTTAGATCAGGCTATTAAGCATTTCAAACAAACGGTTCAATTTGCATCGCGATTGCCAGTGAGTGACGAAAGTGAAGCGTTAAGTGACCGCGCCAATGTGGCAATGGGCTATTTGTACATCCGTCAGGGCAATAACGATCTGGCGATCAATGCCTTTAAACAGGTTACCCAGAATAACCTTGATACCCAGTCAGCGATGTTAGGTTATGGTTGGGCGATGTCCAACAAAGAAGAGTATTATGCCGCAATTGCTATCTGGCAGCAGCTTACGGCACAACAATCAAAATCGCCATTTGTTCGAGAAGCCTTTATTGCCGTTGCGTATGGTTATGAAAAATTGGACGACCTACAATCGGCTCACACTGCATACAACAATGCATTGGTTAGTTTTAGTCAACAACAGGCTCAGGCTATTGGTGCGCTTGATATGGTCAATAGCGACGAGTTTTTCGATACCGTTGTTCAATACAGCATTGATATGGCCGAAGTAAATAAGCGTAAAGGCTTAAAAGGTGCCGACGTTACGTTAACACTACCACCGCAGCTACATAGCTCTCAGCTTGCTGCAAGTTCGGGCTTTCAGAATAAACTTAAAGATCTTCAGGACGTAAACGCCATTATCATTCAGCTATTGGAGTGGCAGCAGCGTGCCGATGCATTGGCCGCGGGATACTATGGAACGTTAACCGAAGATTTGGATATGTCTGTTGAGGCCGAGCAGGAAGTGAATCAACAGCGCATCCAGTCGTTTATGACCAATTTTGTGCAACAAAGTGATAGTTTGAATAGCCAGTGGAAAACACACACGGGCCGTATTTATCAGGACAGTAAAGTCGAAGAAAAGCAAACCAAGTTGCTCGCCGATTTGGAAAGCTATCGCAAGCTCAGTGAAGCCTTTTACGCTCAGGATAATCTGGATAAAGATTCAGAACAATATCAACAAAATGTACAACGTCTGAATCGTATTGGCGGTGTATTGCTATGGCAATTGGGTGACTACTATCTCGACAGTCTAGGCGCTAGCGAGAAATTTAATACGGTGATCGCTGCCGGACGATATCAGGAAGCTGCAGCAACAGAATTGACGCCAATTAATAACCTGCAAAATAAATTACAGGGCAAGCTAAATGACGCTTTGCTGGTACGCTCGAGTATCACCAAAGATATGCAAACCCAATTACAACTTAGTTTGACCACCCAACTTCAGGATATCGATCATTATGTCCAACAGGCTGAACTGGCCATTGTGCGTCTGCAAAATGCCGGGTTCCAACGTGACAATGAATTTAACGATTCGAATTCGGGTGGAGGTCAGGAATAATGAATAAAAGCCTATTAGCTCTTACGATTTCAGCGGTATTGCTAAGCGCCTGTTCATCTTTGAATGAGGACGATGTTCGATTAGCGGATGCCAAAGAACGACGTTCAACCCTTGCCCAACTGGATTTACAACCTTCACCGCTAGTGAAAGTTGAATTGCCAAAAATGGAAGCCAGTGATCTGAAAACGGCCTTCCATGAAGTACTTAAACTCGATATTCCCGAAGACGTTAAAGCCAATATCCGACAACGTCTTGCGATTTTGGAATTACTCGAAGCCGAAGAAGCTCAGCTCAATGGTGTACCGGGTAATCAGTATTATAATGAGGCGATCGCGGCCTTGACCGACATGATCAATCAAAATCCTGGTGGTGTTGGTAATGATCGTCTGCTGTATCAGCTGGCAAAAGCCTATGACTTACAAGGCCAGCAACAACAAAGTTTTGACACGATCACGCGTTTGATTGAAGAACACCCGGATAACCCTTACAGGTTAGAATTGCAATTCCGTCAGGCGGAGATTCTGTTCTCGCAGCAGCGTTACAGCGAAGCATTAACTAGCTACACCTCGGTAGTTCAAACCCAGGAAAACAACCCGTTTTATCATATCGGTCTGTATATGCAGGGTTGGTCATTTTATAAAATTGAAGCCGACGAACAGGCTTTGGTGTCATTTACGAAATTACTCGACGCGTTAATTATCGCCGAATTCGATAATATCTGGACTATCGACGAAATGGCGTTATTAATCCCCAAAGGCGATCAGCAACTGTTGCGTGAAACCTTTGACGTGATGACGTTAATTTTCTCCTATAGCCCGGAAGGCGGAGGCGATTCGATTGCCGCTCATTATGATCGCATGGGTGAGCGTCCCTATACCTATCTTAACTATCAGGACTTAGGTAATTTCTATCTGGATAAACAACGCTATACCGACTCTGTCGATGTGTATGACGAATTTGTAAAGCGTAATCCGAACCATCCTGGCTCAGTCTGGTTTTCTAAGCTGAAGATGGATGCTCTGGTGATGGGGAACTTCCCAACCCAATTGATGGACGAGAAGTTAAAGTTTGCGGCAACCTACGAGCTGAACTCGCCATATTGGCAAGATAAATCGGAAATCAATAAAGAAAAAATCACCCCGGTATTAATGGACCTGTTACAAGAGCTGGCGCAAAATGCCCATGCTGAGGCTCAGGCCAAGCGCCGTATCGTAACCGCCGCAAAAAATCCGACAAATGCGCAAGTGAACGAGATGGCGGAAGCCTATCAGCAGACTGCACGTTGGTATCAGCTATTTTTATCTAACTTTCCAGGCCATGAACGTTCTAATGAGATCATGTTCTATCTGGCGGAAAGTTATTATGAAACCGAGCAATATAGACTTGCTGGCAAATATTTTGAAATCGTTGCCTATCAACAAGAGGGCGATCCAAATGGTCCGGAAGCGGCTTATGCCTTGATCTTGAGTCAGGAAAAGCTCCTTGCTACATTACGCTCGGCGCCGGCTATCTCGGAAAACAACGTATTGCTTCAGGATTACAAAGCGCAATTTATTTTGCATTACGGTAATGACCCTCGTTCAACCATGGTGCAAAACGATATTATTCAGGAGTTTTTCCGCGAAGGCGAATATGAAAAAGCCTTATTGTATGCCAATAATGCGTTGCAAAACGATCCACGGTTAACCCTGGAAGAGCGAATTTCGGCGTTACTTGTTATCGGTCATAGTCGCTTTGCGATGGAAGACTACAAAGAAGCAGAGATGACCTATGAACGCTTGTTGGTTAAATACGATCACACCCTTAAGCGCTACAACAACATTAATGATCGATTAGCCGCCAGTATTTATCGGCAGGCCGAAGTTGCGGTAGAGCAAGAAAACTTGCAACAAGCCGTTGACCATTTTGCCCGAATTATTCGCAAAACACCGGATTCACCGATCCGAGTGAATGCCCAGTATGATATGGCAAGTTACTTAATGGAAATGGAGCAGTGGTATAAAGCCATCGACCAATTGCATGAGTTCAGAGTGCTTTATCCCAACCATAAATTATCGGAAGACCTGTTAACCAAGCTAGCGTTTGCGTATCAACAAACCGAGCAATGGGAACAGGCGGCGAACTATCTGAAAATGATTTGGGCGGAAAAACCTAACAGTGATGAAACCCGTGAGATGCTTTGGTTAGCAGCTGAGACCTATGAGAAGGCCGGCAATCGTTACCAGGCAATGCGCTCTTATCGAGTATACGCACACACCTATCCGCAACCGTTGTCGGTAAATATTGAAGCGCAATATAAAATGAGCGAATTTTACCGCGAGAATGGGGACACAGATAAACGTGAATTCTGGCTGAAAAAGCTTATTGCATCGGATAACAAAGCGGGTGAACAGCGTAGTAACCGTTCCAAGTATTTGGCTGCCATGGCTTCGATTACCTTTGCCGAACAGGCGATGGATGAGTTTAGCGCGACTAAGTTAACCTTGCCGTTGGCTAATAGCTTGAAGAAAAAACGTGCCCTGCTTGATACCGCGTTGTCTGAGTACAACAAAACGCTATCTTATGGCGTCGCCGATTTTACCACTCAGGCTAACTTCCAGATTGGCGCCATTTATAATCAGTTGGCGAGTGATTTAATGAACTCCCAGCGCCCAGGCGGCTTAGATGAGCTAGAGCTTGAACAATACGATATTTTGTTAGAAGAACAGGCTTTCCCATTCGAAGATAAAGCCATCGCCATACATGAACAAAATGTGCAGCGTAGCTGGAATGGCATGTATAACGAGTGGATTCAGGAAAGTTTTACCGCATTAAGTGAATTATTGCCTGGTCGTTACGATAAGCAGGAAGTAATTGTAGAGGTTGTTGATGAATTCTATTAAATCTACGTTTCGAATACGCTCTATTCGCCACGGGCTAATGCTTAGTCTGTTGCCGTTAATGATGCTTGGCTGTGCGATCAGTCCGGAAGAAGAAGCTGCGTTATTGGCTGAACAACAGCGAATCGAAGAAGAAGCTCGTCAGGCGAAACTGAAAGAAGGCAAAAGTGAGGAATATCTTCGATTAGTTGCTTTGCCGAATAAGTACAAGCAAAGTGCGGTAAAAGTGCAACCACCATTATCTCACGAGATTAAAGACGCAATGGCTAAGGTTGACAGCGGCGCCGTGACGGATGGCCGCAAGGCATTGGAAAAAATTTCAATTAATCATCCGAATCTGTCCGGAATTAAGCTAAAGTTAGGTGATATAGCGCTTAAAGATAATAATCTAAAACTCGCTCAGGTATATTACCAACAAGCCATCAGTGCCAATCAATATAACTACTTTGCTCATAATCGTCTTGGCACCGTTTTGCGTAAATTAGGGCAGTTTGAGCAAGCAAAAGCACATTATTTATCTGCGTTAGATAGTTGGCCTGCATTTGCACCAGCGCATCATAATTTAGGGATTTTGTTAGATATTTACCTTGGTGATAAGGCGGGCGCTATCGAGCACTACCAGACCTACCAAGTGTTGACCGATAGCAAAAATCGAAAAGTAAATGGTTGGATTGCTGACAGTTCAGCGCAATTATCCGCAACTCAAAAGGATAATAATAATGGCTAATCTCTTCTACACCCTGTGTGGTGCCGTCATCGCCTCGCTGTTATTTGCGGGCAATGTTATGGCTCAGCAGGAGCAAGCACAAAGCTTGGAAGTGGAAACTCCCGAGCAAAGCCGTGAGAACGCAGAACAGGAAGCAACGGCAACCAATTCATCAGTTACTACCGCCCCCACCAGTAGTGGCTTTATTACCTTGGAAACCACGATTGTTGGTAACAAGGAACAACCAAAAGTTTTGTCGATCGTACCTTGGCAAAACCCAGAGCAGGCGGGCAGTTTATCAACCGAAATAACCACTCAGATCGAACAGGTATTTCGTCCACTGGATAGCGAAAGCTTGCAGCGGGAAATAGTGTACTTTAAGCAAAGCCAACAATAATAAAAAAGGGACTTTGGCGGTCATTTATCCGCTTTTTTTATTAATCAAAAATTTAACGTATTTGTCGGTACGTTAAGGTGTATTTTCAGATAACAGAACAAAAAGGTGAGGACCTATGTTTGAGACAATTATTCGATTTTTCCAGGAAGGGGGTACCTTCATGTTTCCTATCGCAGTGGTATTGGCGATAGGGTTGGCGATTGCACTGGAACGTGCCATCTATCTTACACGCGCATCCCGTTTAAATGGCAAAGCGCTAAAGTCTATTCAACCGCTATTAATGCGCAAAGATTTCGAATCCATCGGTCGCATTTCTGATAAATCAGCGATCACCAGTATCTTCGGTGCTGGGGTTAGCCGTTTAAAAGACAACGCGAACCGCAATGAAATTGAATATGCGATGGAAGAAGGGGTCATGGAAGTTGTGCCTCGTCTTGAAAAGCGCACGTCTTACCTTGCCACACTGGCAAATATTGCGACGCTTCTTGGTCTACTTGGTACCATCATTGGTTTGATTGCCGCATTCTCCGCGGTAGCCTCGGCAGACCCGGCTGAAAAAGCCTCATTGCTTTCTGAATCTATCTCCGTTGCGATGAACACAACAGCATTTGGTTTGATTTCTGCAATTCCACTATTGCTACTTCACTCTGTGCTGCAAACCAAAACGACGGAAATTGTTGATAACCTGGAAATGGCTGGCGTCAAATTCCTGAATATCATCAGTAAAGATAAAGCGGCTAAGCAAAACGCACAATAGGCGGGCCTTACGAATGCTAAGAAAGCCCCGAATTAAGCGCGAGGAAGCTGAACTGGACATAACATCATTTATGAATTTGATGATTGTTCTGGTGCCGGTGCTTTTGATGATGATGGTATTTTCCCATATTACCGTTCTGGATCTTAAGCTGCCGGATTTAGCCGATCCCGCCCAGCAAACTGAGCAAAATGATGAAGAGGTTAAAAACCTGGAAATTATGGTTCGTAAAGATGCCATAGAGGTTTATTATCCGCAGTCATATTTGCTTAAATATATACCTTCCAATGAGGAAGGATACGATTATGAGACCTTAGTTGCGACCTTAAAGCAGGTGAAACAATTACTTGCTAAACAGGGTATTGAAAAGCGCGATTTGTCGTTGTTACTTGAGCCGGATATTGATTATCAGACCATAGTGACCTTGATGGATAGATCCCGCTCTTACAAAGCCGTGGTTGTAGCTTCTGTCGTAGATGCCGAATTATTTCCGGATATCTCGTTAGGCGATGCACCGACATTGAAAAATCCCGAATTAGTGACCCAAGGTGTCGCAGCAGCAGGAGGTAGTGAATAATGAAGCAATCATTACGCGCTAAACGCATGCAGCGCCATCATCAGCGTAATTCCAAAGTCTCCAAGTTAAGTTTGGTTTCTTTGATGGATATTTTCACCATTTTGGTTTTCTTCCTGATGGTGAACGCGTCGGATGTGCAGGTATTGCAAACCAATAAGCAGCTTGAATTGCCGGAATCGATTTCTGAAGAAGCCGCCAAAGACAATTTGTTGATTATGGTAAATGCCAATAATGTGATTTTACAAGGTCGCCAGATCATTAGCGTTGAAGAACTCATGGCTATGGATAGTGTGATTGTGGATCCGTTAAACGCAGAGTTGGAATATCAGAAAAGCCGCAAACAGTTGACACCTGAAGAACAGGAAAACGGTCTGCCAATTAATATTATGGCGGACAAGAGTGTTCCTTATGCGTTATTGAAGAAGATCATGCAGACGTCAGCATCGGCAGGCTATACCAATATTTCCCTGGCTGTGGAGCAGGTATATGCGAATACCGATGAGCTACTAGAGCAGGCTGAGTCACAGGATAGTGTGGAGGCGGGACAGTAGTGAGTAGTCAATCAAATTCTTTGCTGATCCACTGGCGTATCGGGGAAGATAACAAAACGTTTAACCGTATCACAGGAGTCATGCTTGTCCTGACTTTAGTGTTTACCTTAATCGTTTCGTTAATCACCTTGCCAGAGCAGACTCGCGAAGAAAAGGAAAAGATCCCGCCGCAACTGGTGCGAATCATGGAGCGTAAAGTGGAAGTTGTTCCACCAAAACGTGAACCGGTTCCTGAGTTGCAAGCGGAGGCCGAACCTGAGCCAGAACCTGAGCCAGAACCCGAGAAAGAAGAGCCGAAACCAGAGCCAAAACCTGAACCTAAGCCCGAAGTGGTGAAGGAAGATAAGGTGAAAAAAGCTCAGGATAAAGCGAAGAACTCTGGGTTGCTGGCATTATCTGATGAATTGAGCGAGATGCGCGATAGCCTGGATATGGGTAATCTGCAAAGCGACAATCTGACAAATGAAGGTGGCAGTGCGGAACAAACTGAACGGGTTATTCTTGCGGGTAAAGCCAAAGGAAAATCCGGTGGCGTAAGTAACGCAACCTTATCTACTGACGTAGGTGAAGGGGCAACGCTAGCGGGCCGTAGTAGCACTGAGTTCACCGCGAAAGTGATGCCTACGGGTGATGGTAATGCTGCAGTTGCCGCTCAGAGTGAATCAGAAATGCTATCTGGTGCTCGTACTACGGAATCCATTCGCCGTACCTTTGATAAGAACAAAGGTGCTTTGTATGCGATTTATCGCCGAGCGCTTCGTTCAGAGCCAGGCCTTCAGGGTAAGGTGACCGTTAACCTGATCATCCAACCAGATGGTACCGTGTCTCTTGTCGATGTGGCCTCGAGTGAAATTGATTTGGAAGAGTTCAAACGTAAGTTGCTAGCTCGTATCCGGTTAATTAACTTTGGTGCGGAAGATGTGAACGAAACGAAATTGTCGTATACGTTTAACTTCCTGCCATTCTAGAGCAATGTGGAATTGACTTAAAAAACCGGCTTAATCGCCGGTTTTTTGTTTTTAGAGGTAAGACTTCGTCGGGTGGATAAAACCTTAGTCCCTGCAGGTTTTTAGAGGTAAGACTTCGTCGGGTGGAAGAAAACTTAGTTCCGACATATTTTGGGGAGAGGACTTCGTCGGGTGGATAAAACCTTAGTACCGGCAGGTTTTTAGAGGTAAGACTTCGTCGGGTGGATAAAACCTTAGTCCCTGCAGGTTTTTAGAGGTAAGACTTCGTCGGGTGGAAGAAAACTTAGTTCCGACATATTTTGGGGAGAGGACTTCGTCGGGTGGATAAAACCTTAGTACCGGCAGGTTTTTAGAGGTAAGACTTCGTCGGGTGGATAAAACCTTAATCCCGACAGGTTTTTGGGTGACAACTTCGTCGGTTAAAAGCCAAAACGGGCAATTCCCTTGCCGTCATCCTACACCCACATCGTCATCCTCACGAAAGTGGGGATCTGCTTTTGCTTTAGATTCCCAGTAGTATCTGGGAATGACGGGAAGGGTCGTCATCCTCACTCCCTACGTCATCCTCACTCCCTACGTCA
>NZ_JBHZSG010000002.1:155220-207378 GCF_043642205.1 Thalassotalea litorea
TCCTCACGAAAGTGGGGATCTGCTTTTGCTTTAGATTCCCAGTAGTATCTGGGAATGACGGAAAGGGCCGTCATCCTAAACCTCGTCATCCTCACTCCCTACGTCATCCTCACGAAAGTGAGGATCTGCTTTTACTTTAGATTCCCAGTAGTATCTGGGAATGACGGAAAGGGCCGTCATCCTCACGAAAGTGGGGATCTGCTTTTGCTTTAGATTCCCAGTAGTATCTGGGAATGACGGAAAGGGCCGTCATCCTCACTCCCTACGTCATCCTCACACCAACACCGTCATCCTCACGCAAGTGGGGATCTGCTCTTGCTTTAGATTCCCAGTAGTGTCTGGGAATGACGGAAAGGGCCGTCATCCTCACTCCCTGCGTCATCCTCACACTCAACATCGTCATCCTCACGAAAGTGGGGATCTGCTCTTGTTTTAGATTCCCAGTAGTATCTGGGAATGACGGGATGGTAGAGCAGGTGGGGATCTGCTCTTTCGTGTCAAAGTTAATTACGATCAAAAAGCCGCTAACCGTTGTACCAGCCAATACATGGCTACCGAGCCACAGGCATAGCTGACGGCAAATCTTAGTTTGTCCAGAGTGAGTGACTTAAACAGGAATTTACAGAGAAAGAACACCACAAACAGGGCGGCAACAAATAATAGTTGTCCGATTTCGACACCAACATTAAAACTTAACAGGGCAAACCAGGTTTCGTCCGCTGGTAGACCAATATCGCTTAAAACCGAGGCAAAGCCGAAGCCATGAAGGAGTCCAAAGCTGGTCGATACAGCAACCGGGTAGGTTAGCGTAATGCTATTGGTTCGATTTTTATAGATTTCCAGGGCCAGCAACACGATACTGAGGGCGATAACCGCCTCCACCGGCGCAATCGGAAGATTGATGGTATTGGTTGTCGCCAGAATTAATGTCAGTGAATGGGCGATGGTAAAGCCGGTGATGGTAAGTAATAACTTACGACCGGTGCGTGATATATAGATTAGACAAGCAACAAAGAGTAAATGATCCAGACCAATGAGAATGTGCTCAATGCCAAGTATGGTATAAAGCACAAACGTGTTGGTTTGCTGATAGCTGTCCTCAACCTGAAAGCTTTGCGTGTCAGCATTAAGAACACGGGTTAGTATTTTGCCTTGGTTATCGATGATACGCAGCAGGACATCCGCGGAGTTTTGGGTTAAACCATCAATACTTACATTAAGTCCCTGTAACGTATCACGGGTTATCTGCCATTTACTGACATATGCCTGATTGGTGAAATAGCCCAACGGGACACCTTGCTCGGCGGTGTCGTTATCAAAATATACGTCGAGTTTTAGTCTTGCCCCTTCTTTGGCGGGCACTTTGAAAATCACATCATAGGTTGTGTCTTTGCCATGACTTATTGTTAATGACGCCGGACGCATATCGTCGCAAATCCCGAGCGGACTTATGGCAATCAATACCAATGCATATATAAATCGACGTACCCCCAGCATTAGTAATCTCCCGCCACTAATGTTGGCATATTGACATTAACCTGATACCTGTCGAGTAAATCCTGCTCATAGGATTTTTGATTGGCGAGGTTTTTTTGATAACGCCAGTCTGCCAAAACGCTGTCTTCTATCTGTGACAAATTAGGCAGAGAGCCATGCTGAACATCGCTGATATAGATGAAATGCAACCCGTAGCCAGAGCTAATAGGCCCGCTCCATTGTTCAATCGGTTGAACGCTTAACGACTGAGCGAAATCGTTACCAAACTGCCGGGCTACAATAGTAAGGCTTTGGCTCTGCAATGACTTTGGTAACAAAGAAGATGTTCCTTCTGGCTCTAAGCCCTTGTTAATACGTTGTTGTTGCTGTCCCACCCACATATTGACCACTTTTTCTGGTGTGTCATTGCTCATAAAAACCTGTTGAAAGCTATAGGTATTCGGCTCCCGGTATTTTTTTTGGTTTTCGTTAAAAAAGCGCGCTAATTCTTCAGGGGCTGGAGGCTGGGCACTGGTAATATCCTGCATCATAAATTCCATTTTCTGACGCAAGCGTTTGCGGATCACCCCGTCATTCACATCTAGTCCTAAGCCTCTTGCCTCACGGGCATAGATTTCATCCAAAACATAGTTGTCGATCAGCGATGCCATTTCTTCCTGAGTCGGAGTGCGCTGCCAGACCTTGACAAAACGTTGGTGTAACTGTTCGATTCGACCACTACTGACATTGATGACATGCTGTGCATCGCCCTCATTGTCGTTCATTACATCAAACGCGAAAAACAAGCCAACAGCGATAACGATAAAGTGAGTTAAGGGTTCTTTGATAAGTCGTGTTATTTTCATAATCTATCAGTCATTAATTTAATGGGAATTTTTATAGGTTCGGTTAAGGAATATTACAATCGGGTGGCTTTGAATCCGCCATAATCAATCCCGGCTAACTCTGCCATTTGTCGGTGCCAACTGGCCAGATCATATCGATTAAATTGATTCAGGTGGCTATGGCCGCAGGCCCGCGCCATGATTTTCATAAGCTCGGTGGATGCCGCGAAAAAACGCGCGAGTTGTTCACCACCGGTTTCAACATTGAGCCGCTTAGTGAGCTCAGGGTCTTGGGTGGCGATGCCCGCAGGACAGTTGTTAAGATTACACATTCTCGCACCAACGCAACCGATAGCCTGCATCGCAGAATTTGCGAGGGCAATACCATCTGCTCCTAATGCCAAAGCTTTTACGAAATCACTTGGGGTGCGCAACCCGCCGGTGATGATCAATGTCACTTTGTGTTGAGGGTCGATTCTATCGAGAATATGCCGGGCTCTGGCAAGTGCCGGAATGGTTGGAACACTGATGTGATCTCTGAATAACGCTGGTGCAGCGCCTGTGCCGCCGCCGCGACCATCAAGAATGATATAGTCAGCACCTGCTTCTACTGCAAATTTTATGTCGGCTTCAATGTGGTTTGCGCTTAGCTTGAACCCGATAGGGATACCGCCGGTGATCTCTCTAACCCGATCGGAAAAGCGTCGAAAATCTTCTACCGTATGTAAATGTTCAAACGTTGCCGGGGAAATTGCATCGGTACCAGGCTCGATGCCTCGGACCTTAGCAATCAAATCGGTATTTTTATCTGCTGGCAGGTGGCCACCAGTACCGGTCTTCGCAGCTTGACCGGCTTTAAAGTGAAACGCCTGAACGTCTTTGAGTTTTTCTTCATCATAACCAAATCCAGCGCTGGCATATTCGTAAAAATAATGGGAATTACTTTGTTGTTCAGCTTCAAGCATACCTCCTTCACCTGAGCATATACCGGTGCCGGCAAGTTCCGCGCCTTTTGCCAAGGCTAATTTGGCATTTTCGGAAAGCGCACCAAAACTCATATCTGAGACCAGCAGTGGGATGGATAATTTAAGCGGCTTACGAGCTTGTTTACCGATGACTAAATCCGTGTCGACATTACGATCATCGAGTAAGGGTTGCTTTGCCAGTTGCGCTACCATGATTTGGATATCATCCCATTGTGGCAATTTAGTTTTGGGTACACCCATGGCGACCATGGGGCCATGGTGCCCAGATTTGTTTAAACCATGTTTGGCTAATTCATGAATGTAAGCGACCGTGGGCTCTTCAGGCGTAGGTGTTGCCGTCGGCTTGCCTGATGGCTCAGTTTTACTGGTTTGGCTGGCGTTGCTCGTTGATTCGACATCCGTGTCTTCAGACTTTGGCGGCTTACCGATATCGTCTTTACTAAACTGTTTATGAGTGCCATCACAGTAGGGCAGGTTCGCAGATTGCTTGCACTGACACAGGTACGCTGTCTTATCTTCATCACTACTGATTTTCAGCGGTTTAAATGCTGTTGATGCGTGTGAACCATCGCAATAAGGTTGATTACCTGACAGGCCACAAGCACAAAAAAACACCGATTTTTTTGCCGTGAGCTCAACCTTTGCCGGAACAATATTTGCGATAACGGGTTTTTTCATAGCAGATCCTTTCAGCGTTACTTTTTACAGTATAGAAGCTAACGAAAAAATATTTCTCGAATGTGGTTAACATTGCCCCTGGCACTGGATTACACTCTGTGAAATAACTCGTTACTTATTAAGCCTTTAAGGAATGCTCGTATTATGTTGGAATCTAATCAATCTGTAGTAGTTATTACGGGGGCGAATCGAGGCATCGGTTTGGCGATGGCGACCATTTTTGCAAATCGGGGAGATAGGGTTTTCGCGGTTTGTCGGCAAGGATCAGCAGCACTGAAGCAACTGTCTCAACAATATTCACTAACGATCGTTGAAAACATTGATGTTGCAGCAGAGCAAGATATACAACAACTTTGCTCTAAATTGTCTGGCGTCGATATTGATCTTTTAATTAATAATGCCGGTATCTTAAGAGATGAGTCATTAGAGCATTTTGATACAAAGCAAATTGAAGCGCAGTTTCAGGTCAATGCGCTGGCGCCACTTCGCATTTGTCAGAAATTGCAGCAAAATCTGCATCGAGGCAGCAAAATTGCCCTGATCACCTCAAGAATGGGATCGATTACTGATAATACCTCAGGTGGACGTTACGGCTACCGTATGTCAAAAGCGGCATTGAACATTGCAGGGATGTCTCTTGCCAAAGACTTGTATACTAAAGGTATAGCCGTCGGTATTTATCATCCGGGCTACGTACAAACGGATATGGTTAATGGCCGCGGTGATATTTCTGCCGAGATAGCGGCAAAAAGACTTGTGGCGTTGATGGACGGTTTGACGATGGAAGACAGTGGTGTATTCCGGCATTCAAATGGTGATGTATTGCCCTGGTAGTTTTGTCGAATTAGGCTGACATCCATATAGATTATGGGAAAGGATTATGATGAAAATGAGAAATATCTGTAAGTCGCTGATTACACTGAGTATCTTATCTATTGCTAATCTCAGCTTGGCAGAAGAATTGAGCCTTAACTCACAGACGATTTCTGCGCCTTTTTCAATATCCCAAGACCCGATACGGGGAAACTTTCTCCCTAATCCGGGTAAAGAAATTATTTTGATTGGTGAGAATGAAGGCCGCAGTCAACTGGCTATTTTTGCGGTTGATGAACGTTCTTCACAATATGAACTGTATCGTCACTTGCCGATTGATTCTGAATATTTTTCCTTTGATACCGATGCTGAATACGATCTCAATGACCGGTTGAACGTAAAGGATACATCACAAAACCGAGTGTTAACCCCAAAGGCACCGACCAAGCCATTAAATCGACTGTATTTTTTAACCAGTTCAAAAATTGTAGAGCTGCGTCCTGAACATCCATCGACACCATTTCAGCCCATATTGGACGTCAATTCTATCGTGATCAAGTCGTCTTCTAATTACCTCAAACGCGCAAATTTTGTGCAACGCTTAAATCAGGACACGATCCCAGATTTTGCTCTGGCGGATTTTAATGGCGTGAATATTTATCTGTCGCAATCTAAGGCAAAAATCGATGCAAAAGAAAGTGTCTCCTATCGAAGTCAGCAGTTGCCGGTGATCCCGATTGTAGAGGTGTTTGAAAGCAGCGTCAGCTATACCCAAAGAAAGTGGTTTCTGGCGGATATGAACCAGGACAACAAGTCGGACATTGCCTGGGTAAATGCGGGGAAGTTGCTGGTACATTATGCTCAGGACGACAATGCGTTTGACCCGCAAGCCAGCGAAGTGAGCATTAACTCGCAAATATCCGGACAAAACTGGTGGGATACCCGCAATGCCGATGGATCTAACCTGGATCAGAGCAGCTTAGATCACAAGAACCTGGAACGTATGGATGATATCAATGGTGATGGCATCACGGATCTTGTAGTGCGCCATAGTACCAGCTCTGGGGTGCTGGATCGAACTAATGACTATCAGGTCTATCTGGGGAAAAAGACCGAGCAAGGCATTGTTTACGGCCAACAACCTAATACCGTGTTAGCGAGTGAGGGGACGGTTGGTGATATCGAGTTTGTTGACCTTAATCAGGATGCTCGCCAGGAAGTGCTGGTTTCTTCATTTGATATTTCTGTATCGCAAATTATTGGTGCGTTACTTAGTGGTAGCGTCGATCAGGACGTGCTTATCTATGTGCAGGACATACAATCGGGCGCGTTTAAAAAGAGCATTAGTAAAGAAGTCGAGTTAACATTTAGTCTCTCGACCGGCAAAAGTGGCGCCCCTGTGGTAAAACTGGCGGACCTAGATGGTGACGGTTTTAAGGAGCTTATTCTTAGCGCCGACGAAAACAGGTTGAAAATATACGCTGGTGTGAATGGCGATAAGTATATCGCTAGCCGGGCACAAAAATTTTCGTTGCCATTACCACAAAATGGCGTGTTATTAAGCAGTGACGATTTAAACCACGATGGCAAAGAAGAGTTACTGGTCCGTTACGGTGTTGAGGATGCTGAACAATATCATGATGATTTGTTGATTATTAGCGCCAAATAGAACTGTCAGGGATATAGACATTCACAGGCGTTGGCAGTCCCAAAATGGAATTTCCTCTCTGATACGTTCAACCTAGTGCTCCTCCGTTAACCTCAAACTTAACAACGTCATCTTCACACCCACATCGTTATCCTAGCAACCACATCGTCATTCTCATACCCACACCGTCGCACTCGCCCCCACACCGTCATCCTCGCACCCACATCGTCGCACTCGCCCCCACACCGTCATCCTCACGAAAGTGGGGATCTGCTTTTGTTCTAGATTCCCAGTAGTGTCTGGGAATGACGGAAAGGCTGCGCGGGTGGGGATCTGCTTTTGCTTTAGATTCCCAGTAGTATCTGGGAATGATGGAAAGGGTCGTCATCCTCACTCCCTACGCCATCCTCACACTCAACACCGTCATCCTCACGAAAGTGGGGATCTGCTTTTGTTTTAGATTCCCAGTAGTATCTGGGAATGACGGAAAGGGTAGTCATCCTAAACCTCGTTATCCTAAACCTCGTCATCCTCACGAAAGTGGGGATCTTCTTTTGCTTTAGATTCCCAGTAGTATCTGGGAATGACGGAAAGGCTGCGCGGGCGAATAAAAAACCGGCTTAATCGCCGGTTTTTTGTTTTTAGAGGTAAGACTTCGTCGGGTGGAAGAGCTTGGTGTCGGCACGATTCTAACCGTCATCCTCACGAAAGAGGGGATCTGCTTTTGCTTTAAATTCCCAGTAGTATCTGGGAATGATGGGAACGGAATAAGGAATAAAACAAAAGCGCGGGGTGAGTGACAGCTAGGCTTGGAATGACGTAAAGGTATGCTGGCAGTTGTTAGGTGTTGCCACGAAACCTCTGCTTCATGTACCTTACTCCTATGACAACATCCTCCCAAACAACGATTGACGACAAAGTACAACGGATCTGGACTCTGGTCGCCCTGGTGCCTGCGGGCAAAGTGGTGAGCTATGGCCAATTGGCCGATTTGGCAGGTTTGCCCGGTAGAGCTCGATTGGCGGGCAGGGCGCTTAAATTGGCCTCAGCATCACAAAACCTGCCTTGGCATCGGGTGGTAAATAGCCAGGGAAAAATCTCATTTGCTAAAGGCTGCCAACAATATCAAACACAATTGAATAAACTCCAGGATGAAGGCGTCGTTGTCGTGTCTGGACGGATCAAACTGACAGAGTTTCAATGGCAACCCGATATTGGTGAATTATTAGCCCTGCCGTTTTAATTGATAAGCGTAATAAATCCATTCTCAATTAGCGAGTCATCTAAATCTCGGCTACATTTTTATAGTTATATCATTACGTTGTAATAAAAATATTCACAAGGTTGTAAGGTTGCACATCTACATTTTAAGCCGTTGTGAACAACAACCCATCCAGTAAATGCTTACATCTTTCTTGTGAATCCACCTTAAAAATAAGGAACGATTCTATGTTAAAAAAAATACTGACTGTCGCAGGCTCAATGATTTGTGCCGCTTCTTTGATGTTATCTCCGGCAATGGCTGAAGAAGGCAAGCGCTATGATGACAGCGTAAAATGGAAAAATGTCGTTAAGATCACCTACAAAATAGGTAAACGTGACGATGCGTTAAAAATCATTCGCGATTACTATCAGGTAGCTTCAGAAAAAGCCAAGACGCCAATGCCAGAAATGGTTATGGAAATGCACACCGGCGACTATGATTTACTGGTTATCTGGCATATGCAAAATGGCATCGAGGACATGACCTGGGAAACCAACCCAGACTCTGTCGCCTGGCGAAAAGCGTTAAATGATGTTGCTGGTTCCGAAGAAAAGGCCCAGGAAATTCTCGACGAGTACGTAAGCTATATTGCCCATGCCGAAAATGAGATAGCACTGGTAAGGTAGTTTTCGAGATCCCATCCCCTCGGTGGAATCTCAAAAAATAGGATTCAGGTTTCAGGTTTCCGGTTTCCAGTTTCAGGATTCAGGATTTTTTGCTTGTGCTTTTGATTGTTCTAAAACCTGAGACCTGCCATCTTTCTTGAGAACCCTCCCCAGCGGCAGGGTTCTCAAGATTTCCCTTCTTATTAACAAATACTTTTTATCGTCAAAATGAAAATTATTTGCTTTTCAAATCCCTGATTTCAAATCAATATCTGTGCAAATTCAATGGTGAATTTTGTTAAGGAAACATGATGAATAGTAACGACTATGATGATGATTTTGAAACCGAAATTGATGATGATGAATATCAGGCTACGGGCCTCGCGGGTTTTGAAATTGCTTATGGTAGTAAAAACAAACAAGCATTAAAAAAAGCCGCCAAAACCAAGTTGAAAATCAAGCGGAGATTGGATTCTTTGCTCGAGCAAAGACAACTTGAAAGAGAATTAGGCTCCTTTTATTACGACCTAGAACTTTAATACGAATACCAAAGGTGTAAAAATGAAAAAAATAAATGTGTTTGTGGCTAGCTTGTTCACTGCTATTGCGTTCAGTGCCGTTGCTGAAGAAGCTTATGAGTTGGAATATGCGGAAGAGGCGCCTGCCAGTTATATTGAACAGGTGTTAGATACCTGCAAAATTTACGCACAAGAGGATGAGGTATCCACAGAGGAAATGATGAGTTATCTGCTGGCCTGCGTTAATGACGATTTAGAGATGAATGATTACCAAACGCTTTCGGCTCTTCCTAAAGATTAGCGGAAAGGGAGATTCCACTCCTGCTGTCGGAATCTCAAGAATTTAGGTTTTCGGTTTCAGGCGCTTTTGTTTGTTCTAAAACCTAGGGCCTGAGCCCTGCCCGGTATCTTCGATGGCGGGCTGTCACCGTTCGAAATTTCATTTCGAATTGTCAACCAGACTCAGCGTAGTTTGCTGAGTCTGTCACCGGCCCCCGCTTTCGCCGGTGTGTACCACCTTTCGCGAGATTCCACCCCTGCTGTCGGAATCTCAAGAATTTAGGTTTCCGGTTTCCGGTTTCAGGGTTAAGAGTTCAGAGTTCAAAGCTCAGACGCTTTTGTTTGGTCTAAAACCTGAGGCCTGCAATCTTTGGTGAGATCCCGCCCCAGTTGTAGGGATCTCGCAATTTATTTCTGCTTCGCCTTGTTGCCGATAATTTTAAATGCCGGCGTGCCACGTACTAAAGTGTCACGGGCAAATTCCGCCTGACAATTCGGGCAGATGCCTGGCTTCTTGGTATTATCTTCGATGATTCGCTCTTTAAAGCATTTTATCAATGCCCCAGTTCCCCCTTTTTTGTATTTAAACAAAAGTTGGTTACAGCTGTTACAAATTACTTTTACCGTTTTGTCTGGCATCTTTTTATTGGGTTTTGCCATTGTTTCGTCTCATTAGCGGAATTTTGCGTATATTGATGCAATTGCCTCAGCTTACTGAGTGGCCTTTTTACCATGAAAATCACCATTTATACTAGCTATGAATTGAACCTGTTGTTTAAGGGCCGGCTGTTGCCATAACGCAAGCAATAAGGCTTTTTGGGATATTCGTCTGCTCTTTGTCAGAGAGTATTGGCCTTTGTTAATCAGATTCAGTTATGATTTGAAAAGTTTACGAGATAATAACAGAGGCTCAGGTGCACTATTTACATACAGATGACAGCCATACATTAGTTTTATCGCAAACCGATAAGCCGATAATTGGCGATGATGAATGTTTAATAAAGGTGCAGGCAATCGGCATTAATCGTGCAGATTTACTGCAAAAAGCCGGTAAGTATCCACCCCCTCCTGGTGAGTCAGACATACTAGGGATTGAAGTTTCGGGTGAAATCGTTGAGGTAGGAAAAAAGGTAAATGACTGGCAGATTAGTGGCCGTGTTTTCGCTCTGGTGCCGGGTGGCGGCTATGCGGAGTATGCCAAGGTCAAAGCTAGCCATTTAATGGCGTTACCAAAAACCATGAGCGTTGAGCAAGGCGCAGCGATTGCTGAGACTTTTCTTACGGCTTATCAAAGCTTGTTCGCCTTAGCTAAATTGCAACCCAAAGAGCGAGTTTTAATTCATGCCGGTGCATCTGGTGTGGGCTGTGCCGCTATTCAACTCGCGAAAGCTGCAGGTTGCTTTGTCACGACAACCGTGGGTAGCGATGAAAAAGTAAAAGCCTGTCGTAAGTTGGGAGCCGATGAAGTCCTTAATTATCAACAGCAGGATTTTACTGTTTGGGCTAAACAACATCGTTGTCAGTTTGATGTCATTATTGATGTGGTGGCAGGGGAATACGTCGCGAAAAATATTGATGTGGCGGCATTAGATGGACGTATTGTCACGTTAGCTATTTTAGGTGGGCGATTTAGTCAGCATTTTGATATGGCGAAAATGTTGGGAAAACGCTTAAGTTTATATGCATCGACATTAAGAAATCGCAGCGATGATTACAAAGCCAATCTGGTTACTAACTTTAATCGTGATTTTGGTGGCAAATTGAGTGATGAGACGTTACAACCCGTCATTGATTCCGTCATGCCTTGGCAGGAGGCAAACCTTGCACATCAAAAAATGGCGAACAATCGTAATATCGGCAAATTGGTATTGCGTGTAAATTAATGGGAAATCGCTTGGCCGATGTTGGCATGATGCCTGTTTGATATTTTGCCTGTATTTGGTTTGAATTTGGTCGAGGCAGCACTAAACCGAATCTATCAGAAAAGAAAAAGGAGGCATAAAGCCTCCGAAATACAACACAGGGAACGTTAATGAGCGAGTTTCAAGTAGAAAGTTGACGTAAAGGCTTCACGGTTGCTTTCAGGAGCATCGTAATGGACTATTCGTCATCTTCTATTAACCCTTACGAGCCTAAGTTCGAGATGGATCACCATAAATAAAAATTTGTGCTTTTTATGTCCGCAAAAGCAATACCCGTAAAAGCAATGTCCGCGAAAAAATGACTAGCTATGTAAAATGAAGCTTTTCGTTTTATTTTTCAGGATCAGTAATCAATGGTCTTGTGGTTCCAGTCTAAATAGCTGAGTTCACCATCAAAGCTCAAATTATCTACGATATCCAACAAACGTTGGCTCACAAATTCCGGAGTAAATAGCTTGTCCTGAGGGACGTTAGCCTGAAACGGTTTGGATAATCGTGTGTCCGTTGTTCCTGGGTGGAATGCGAGTAGCTTAACGTGTTTAAAGCGCCGGGAAAATTCAATGCTGATGGTTTTCAGTAACATGTTTAAGGCGGCTTTTGATGCCCGGTAGCTATACCAACCACCGAGGCGATTATCGTTGATACTGCCAACACGCGCACTGAAGCATATAATTTTACATGGGTGTTTTTGGGCAAACAATGGCAGCAAATGTTGCAACCATAATACCGGCAAAAATGCATTAATGCTCATCACATGTTGCAAAGCCTCTACCGTTAAATCTTCGATTTTTTTCTCGGGAAAGAAATCAGGGTTTGAATCTGGCGTTCTGCCACCCTCTGGCAACTTGCCATGTAACACGCCATTGCAAATATAAATGGTGTCAATGTGCTCATTTTGAGTCGTTAGGGATGCACAGACTTGTTGAATTTGCTCGATAGAATTATCGCACTGAATATCCCGTACTTGGTTGGCGTCGTTGGCATATTCGGCATGGTTGGCATATTCGGCATGGTTGGCATGTTCGGCATGAACGTCTTTTGTATCGACAACTATACGGGGTAGGGCAGCTGAACGTGATACTCTGATCACTGTATCAGGCTCTTCATTGGTCGCGAGTTTGTTGATGTTTGACCTAACCTTTGCTTGCGCAATCGCCGTTGCCAGTGCGCCATTCGCGCCAATGATCAAAGTCGTAGACATAGCAAAACCTTTTAGGGTGTAGGGTTGGCAAAAATGGCCAGACTGAGCACGTAGCTTATGTTTGGCAAATCTGATGAGCAGGATGAACTTACGTGCGCTTGATGGTTTATTTGCTTTTGTTTAAATCGGCACATTGACTGCAGTCAAGTCGCTCCTGTCCGGTAAGCCAGCGTGAAATATTAAATCGGTTTTTCGCAAACACCAGATACGCTTTGTCCGCAACAGGACGCAGTATGGGCCATCGCAACGGTGCAACGCGCCAGCGCTCTCCGACTAATGCCCAGGCTTTATAGGTAACGTCAAGACCCAGCAAAAGTTTGTTATTCTCATCTTCGCCATGCAAAATTGAGCGGGCTTTTTGTAAATCAATATGAGGATAAAGCTCGGAAAAGTCCACACGGTTGATATCGATAAAATAAATTAGGTTTTCTGTGTTTTTACGCTGTAAGGCCCGCATTTCCTGCAGGCAAAGTGGGCATTGGCCGTCATAGAATATTGTCAGTTTCATTTGAGTTACCTTGGCTTGTCTGTCTTGGCCTATCTGTCTTGGCCTATCTGTCTTGGCTTAGCTATCTTGAATCAATTAGCTTGGATTAGTTACCTTGGCCGAAAAGAGGCGTGATAAGAATGAGCGCCGCCAGCAAAATGTGCATTGCACTGACCACTAACGTCAGGTTGCGTCGCATTAAAAAATAGTCGGGATAAATTTGCGCATAATTCTCAAGTGTAGCTTCATGTTTGAAAATAAGCAGATAGGAAACCAGTAATAGCGATACTGCGGTTAGGGTTGAATTCAACATTAAGCTGACAAAGGCAATGAGCGACAGGATATTGGAAGTAACAAGTTCGCGGTTGTAAATGGCTTCGCCATTGTTCTTCAAACTGTTGGCCCACAGTGTGCCGGCAAGAAAGCTTAGGATAACAGCGCTGTAGAGTACAAATAAGGAATCACCGCTCAGGCTAAATATACGTATGTCGAATGCGAATAAAGTCACCGCAGCGATGAAGGGGATTAAACCCGCGTAACCGAGTCGTTTGTAGGTAGGCATGTCGGTCTCCAGTATTCGTTTGTATGTCGTTGCACACAAGTAAATACGGAAGGAAGAGGTAAATTGATCATAGGTAAAGAAAGGTTTCAGGTTTCCGGTTTCAGGGCTCAGGAGCTTGGCAAGGGGCTTTTGCTTTTTCTTTTTCTCAAACCTGAACCCTGAGACCTTTCGCGAGACTCCATCCCGGAGGTCGGAATCTCAAGAACAACGGTGTTTAAAAAGGTTGCCTACATGGATAGTAGGTATGCAGAATCACAGGATGGCATGATTCTGTAGAAAGGTAAGAACGTGGCTTGTCGCCTGTCCGGTATCTTTGATGCCGAACTGTCACCGTTCGAAATTTTATTTCGAATTGTCACCTTGACGCAGCGTCGTTTGCTGCGTGTGCCATCTTTTGTTAATTCTTGATCCCTTCACGAACCCAGCTTTGCCATTGCAAAGACCGACCTAGCGCCAGACGCTTTAAACTGCGAATGAGTGCCTGAAATTCGATGATATCGACCAGGTAAAACAAGATCCAGGCGATAGGAGCAAATAGCCACAGGTTTAGGTGATGTTTAGGTTTATGATCACAGATAAGCTGGATGTAAGTCATTGTTGTCATCAAGGCAATCAACAGCATTAACGGCGCGTAGTTACCGCTATAAACGCTATAGCCCAAAAATAAGGTCACCAATAACCACTCGCAGAGCAGGATGAACTCACCATAAATGGCGATAGGTAATGTGATAAATGTCAGATACTTATGATGCTTTTTATGGCTACTGAAAAACATATCCCGGTATCTGAGCAAGGTTTGAAAGCGACCAAACTTCCAGCGCAAACGCTGGTTGCACCAACCTTTGTAATCCGACGGAGCTTCGGTGTAGGTGATGGCATCCGCGGCATAACGGGTTTTATAACCTAACGACAAGATCCGCAAAGAGATCTCAATATCTTCAGTAATGATGTCAGTATCAAATCCACCTAGCTTAGTCAGCACGTCGCGACGATAACTGGCGGCCGCACCGCCGATAATAAACACAGAATTGAATACCGAATCCGCCCGGCGAAGAAAAAAGCCACATAAATATTCGAGCTGTTGAACCAGGCCTATGATTTTACGTTTATTGGCGATCACAACATTACCAGCAACTGCGCCTACCTTCGGGCAATGGAACTGTTTAACGGTATTTTTGATCGCATCGGGAGCCATCAGGCAATCGCCATCAATCGTCATGACGATGTCTTTGCTGGCAAGTTTTAAGGCTTTATTGAGTGCTCTGGCTTTACCACCATTAGTTAATGGTAAATATTTGATGCTTGGTTTTGACTGATTTTTTACAAAATAACGCGTTGAAAATTTGTTGAGGTAAGCTTGCACTAAATCATGGGTTTGATCGGTAGAACCATCATTTACAACGATGATTTCAAGGTTGGGATAGTTGTTGTTAACGACCGATTCGATGGTGCCAATAATGCCAGTTGCTTCATTAAAGGCAGGGATCAATACCGATACACCTTTAGGTTTCGCATGTCGGGCTTGCTGGTTAATTCTGCGCTGACGAAAAGAGTAAATGGGCAATGCAAAAAGTTGAATTAAATATTTGCACAAGATCGGTACCAATAAAAGGAAAACGCCAATTCGAATGGCTTCCAAATCCTGGTAAAACTCTGGGGTTGAATGAAAATGAAGCCAGATAAAACCGCCTGTGATCAGGTAGCCAATACCTAAAAGAGCTAGTTTGCCCCAAACTGATGAAGACATATTGTAGTCGCTTTATTGTTATTGGTGAATATCGTCAATGAGTGACTTTGCTGCAAAGTCTCATTACGTCAGGGGGCTAATTTGATGGTTAGTATGACAGCTTTTGATAACGGGGCACAAATTAATATTTGTAATTTAACGTAATGCTTGGTTATAAAGCGATTGAATAGTTTAAAGTTTTTGAACGTGTAATCTGCCTACAAGGCGGTGGCAATGGTGGTTTTAAGATATTCTTAGTGGCCAATCAAGCGTAGGCTAACAATCATAGAAAAGGCCCCGAATGGGGCCTTTAGCGACAGATAAATTTAAGGGAGATATGTATCTGTTGCTTAGCTGGTTTTGCCTTCTAACAAGCTTTTACCATTAATGGCAATCTTGCGAGGCTTCAGCGCTTCTGGAATTTCACGTTCCAGGTCAATATGCAACAGGCCATTTTCCATATGCGCGGACACTACTTTTACGTGATCGGCGAGTTGGAATTTGCGCTCAAAGTTGCGCTCGGCAATGCCCTGATATAAAAATTTTCGATTGGCATCGGATTCATTGGCTTGTTTTGTACCAGTGATCGTCAGTGCGTTATCTTTGGATTCAATATCCAATTCTGCTTCGACAAATCCTGCGACAGCCATCGAGATGCGATATTTATCATCGGCAATTGATTCAATATTATACGGTGGATAAGCTGGCTGTTTTTCAGCGCGAGAGGCTTTATCCATTAATGAAGCTAAGTGCTCAGCACCGATGAATGAACGATAAAGTGGAGAAAAATCTGTAGAAATAGTACGCATAGTCATATCCTATCTATAGCAATATGTTAATTTAAAGTGCCTTTCATTAAGAACAGGCGATTATTTGTAGACCCTTTATGGCGACTACAATTATCTATATGGGGCGGGCAAAAAAAGATTCAAGGCGTTCGTTAAAAAAAATTAATTTTTTTGCTTGTAGGGGCAATACGTGGTGTTAGGTAGGCAATAAAAATTATCTGCCCAGGTTGCAATCAAAGGTGTTATGCGCTCACGCATTACTGTTCGTTATTCGTCGAAGGGGTGAGTTTCCGGTAATTGTCGTAACACGTGCCTTTATACCAAAAGGGCGATGATTGCCCATATTTACAATCAATCCCAAAAGGAGAGGTATGATTCAAAGCACAGCTGAACGGATTTTAGCTTACTGGTTTGGCAATATTGAAGATGAATTGGCCACCGCTGAGCAAGCTAAGCGCTGGTATGCAGCAACGCATGCACAAGATCTGGAGATAAAGGCAAGGTTTGAAACCCTGGTGAAGCAGGCTGCGGCTGGTCAACTTGAGGACTTACAACAAAGCCCAAGAGGGTCGTTGGCGCTGATTATTTTACTCGATCAAATGACGCGTAATATCTATCGGGGAACCGCTAAGGCATTTGCGAGCGACCACTTGGTAATTAACTATTGCCTTGAGGGCATCGATAAGGGCTATGACCAGTCTTTGTGCCTGATTGAGAAATGTTTTTATTATCACCCGCTTGAACACAGCGAATCGCTGGACATGCAAAACCTGTGTTTGCTGAAGTTTAACGAGCTTGAAGATGAATATTTCCAGGAAAAACATCTGCAGGTTATTCACAATGCGCTGGATTTTGCGGGTGAGCATGCGGACATTATTGAGCGCTTTGGTCGCTTTCCGCATCGTAATCAGGTGCTAAATCGTCAGTCTTCATCAGCGGAAATCGCGTATTTAAAAAGTGCAAAGCGATTTGGTCAATAACGCAAAAGGTATCCGGGAACAAAACTGACGTTATTTAAAGCGTTGTTACTCAAAGCGTTACTCAAGGCGTTATTCAAAGTGTATATTATCGCGTGAACGGAGTTTTCACATTGAGATGTACACGGCTCAAGGTTTAAGGCATAAAAAAAGGAGCGGTGAAGCTCCTTTTCAGTCGTTATCGTTATCGAATCACTTCACCATCATTAACGCCGTATCGTAATCAGGCTCGTTGGAAATGTCTTTTACGAGTTCTTTATAAGCGACTTTGCCATGCTTATCGATAATTAAAATAGCACGGGTAAGCAAGCCCATATCTTTGATTAATAAGCCATATTTGTTACCAAAGTCGCGCCAGACTGAGTCTGACAACACCATGATTTTATTGACCTTTTCTTTGGTGCAAAAACGTTTTTGCGCAAATGGCAGGTCATTGGATATGGTCAGTAATACGACATCATCGCCAAGCGCCGAGGCTTCATCATTAAACCGTTTGGTTTGGGTCGAGCAAACGCCAGTGTCCAAACTTGGAACGACGGATATCATCACGGTTTTATCGGCAAAATCGCTTAGTGAGACCTTTTCAAAACGCTCATTTACGACTGTGAATTGCGGCGCATCGTCACCCACTTGGACCGGCTCACCCAATAACGTAATGGGTTTCCCTCCAGCGGTAACCACATTCGCGGTGGTTGTGGCACCAGGTACGGTCGCTACCGCACCGCTATTTGCGAACGCCGTCGTGGCACTTAGCGTACAACTTGCGACGAATCCTAACGAAATTAATAAGTGTTTCATGTTTAGGGGCAATTCCTTATCTAACCTATGTTATTGCAATGTTAACGTTTTTAAGCATTACCTAGAAGTTAAAAATCCACTTTTTTGCCGGCTACCCAGGTCTGGTTGACCTTAGCTTTCCAAATATTTTCCTTTGCTGTTTCAAAAATATCCAAATCGATCAGAATAAAATCCGCTTGTTTTTCCGGCTCTAATGACCCCAGATAGGTTTCCTGGTGACCGGCGTAAGCCGCATCCAGTGTAAAACTTTTAAAGGCCTGAGACATGGTCATTGACTGTTCTGGATACCAACCGCCTTTCGGTTGGTTCTGCTTATCCTGACGCGTCAGTGATGCGTGAAGGCCAAAGAAAGGATTCGGAGATTCCACTGGAAAGTCAGATCCTGCGGCAATGATCACGTCTTTGTTTAACAGCGTTTTCCAGGCATAGGCGCCTTTGATACGCTCGGAGCCTAAGCGATCTTCAGCCATATTTTTATCGGACGTGGCATGGGTTGCCTGCATCGATGCGATAATATCCATTTCTGCAAAACGGTCAATATCTGTCATTTGTAATACCTGCGCGTGTTCGACGCGGTGGCGTAAATCCACAGACTCAGTCTTTTCGATTGCTGTTTGATAATGATCGAGAACAATTTTATTGGCATTATCGCCAATGGCGTGGGTATTTACCTGAAAACCGGCCTGCATTGCATGAAGAACGATATCACCAAGGGTCTTATCATCGTGCAACAATAAGCCCTTGTGGTGAGGCATATCCGAGTAGTCTTCGATTAGGGCGGCACCGCGGCTTCCCAGAGCACCATCGGCGGATATTTTAACGCTGTTAATTTGCAGCATTTTATCATCGCTAAGCTCGGTGCCTTTAGCGAGTGTGGCTTGCCACTTTGGATCCATGACATCTACCATCGCATTAATACGAATCGGCATCGCCTGTTTTTTCACCAGGCTTTGATATGCTGCAATATTCTCTGTTGAAATACCGGCGTCATGGACGGAGGTTAACCCCATAGATGCCAGAGAACGCATGCTCTTTTGCAGCGCAAGTTCCATCTCCTGAAGTGACAATGGAGGGATTTTTTTGAAGACTAAATCCATGGCATTGTCGATCAAAACGCCGGTTGGTTTGTTATCTTTGTCACGGATTATTTGGCCACCGTCCACGTCTTTTGTATTTGCATTAATATTGGCAAGCGCCATGGCTTTTGAGTTAACCCACAATGCATGGCCATCAACTCGAGACAACACCACCGGGGTGTCGGGAAACGCCTTATCCAGACTTGCAGCGCTGGGAAACTCATTGCTTGGCCATTGCACCTGATTCCAGCCTCGTCCTTGTATCCAGGCAGTATCGGGGTTTTTGGCTGCAAACGCTTTAACCCGTTGTACCGAGTCTTGCTCTGATGGCGAGCCCATCAAATCGACGCGCATCAGGCTAAGGCCATAGCTCAATACATGGCCATGGGCATCAATCAATCCCGGTAGCATGACCTGACCTTTACCATCGATGATGGTGACATCATCCTGAGATTCGATGTTGTCGGTAAGTTTAAATATCCGGTCGACCTTATCGTCGGTAAATTGTATGGCTTTAAATGCCATCAACTCCCCGTCATTGAAGGTATAGCCTTTAACATTGTTAATGATTGTGGTGTCAGCCAACGCCGGAAGTGCGATAGATATTGATAGCGCCAGAGCGGCTATCACAGGTCGAATAGAATAAGTCATTATTGTCATTGTCTTTGTTAACATGCTGTTATCTTAGCAATGAAAAAGGCTGTGGGCTAGAGGGATAATTTTTGTTTAAACGGCTCGAGATTGTTGCTTGTGAATAGGCTAAATGCTTAACGCGGTTATTGTGTCAGGTATTGGATAAAAGGCTGGGGTGCTTATGCACGTTTGTTGCCGGGCTTTCAACCTTCAGCTTTAAACCCTTGACTTAACTCTTAACCATTAACCCTTAAGCTTTAGCCTTTAAGCACTTTCAGTTGCCGGGGAGGAACTTTCACCGCGTTTAGTTAGCAGGTTAGGCGTTTATTCTGCGGCGTAATTTTGTCCAGATAAACGTCATTATCAGGAACAATGCTATCAAGGTTGCAAGAATACGTTCAACGATAAAGCCCCAGCTTGCAAACGGGGTTTCACCTTGGGTCAGATGCACCTTGGTGCTTAACGTGGTCTGTTCAAACTGAGGAATGGACTCGACAATATCACCAAAGTGATCGATAACTGCGGTGATGCCGTTATTGGTAGCACGAAGCATCGGCCGGCCAAACTCAATGGCTCGCATACGAGCGATATCCAGATGCTGGTGTGGACCGTGTGAATCGCCAAACCAGGCGTCATTACTGACCGTCAGTAATAAATCGGTGGTGTTGGACACATTCGCGGCGGTTTGCTGGGCAAACGCGACCTCAAAACAGATAAGCGGTGCGATGTTGATACCATTGGCCACCAGGTTGGCTTGCACATAATCGCCTCGACTAAAGGATGACATGGGCAAGTCAAATAGCGGCGCAATTTTACGCATAATTGACTCAAAGGGAACGAATTCACCAATGGGAAGTAAATGATGCTTGTTATAGCGATTCGGATCGCCAAAATAATAGTCACCGTGTGGCGTGTTTTGTTGAGCGTCCTGGTTTTCCATAACCGTTGGTTGTTGGTTACCAAGAACAATCAAGGTATTAAAAAAGCTGCGACTGCTGACTTCATAATTGATAATGCCGGTGATTAATGCTGTTTGGTGTTTACTTGCCTGGGTATCAATATCCTGAAGGTAAGGTTGTGCCAATGGTTCTAAACGAGGAATGGCCGCCTCCGGCCAGATAATCAAATCATGATCCTGATACAGGCTTTGGGTATCGCGAATATACTGCTTAATGATGATATCTTCGCGCGCTTTATCCCAGCGCAATGACTGCTCGATATTACCTTGTACCATGGCGATGGAACGTGTCTCGCCGGATTTTTCAACCCAGGTTGGGACATGACTGACGGCGGTTATTAATGCGAAAACCACCAAAATTGCGGCATTAACCCTCCGTCGTTGGTTAATGAGTACATAATAAATCGCCACACAGGCCAGCAACACCAAGGCTGATAACAGGGTTTCGCCGATAACCGGAACCAGTGCTACAAATGGTGAATCGATTTGGCTGTAGCCTAACGATAACCAAGGGAATCCTGTGAATAATCGTGCCCGTAAAAATTCGGCGATAAACCAAAAAAACGGAAAACACAGCAAATGACCATGGGTGAACGGCATCCGGTGTTGAAACTGTTGCGTCAGCCAGGCGGCCAAGGCAGGGAAGAGAGCCAGATACCCACAAAGAAGCACCATCAATAATAATGAGGCGATTAATGGCATGCCGCCAAATTGTTCGATACTGACATGAACCCAGGAGATGCCGGCACCAAACCAACCCAGACCAAAACTGAATCCGAGCCACCAGGCTTGTTTCGCGCTGGCATGATGAAGTTGCTGTATAAAAACAATCAGACAAAGCCAGGCGACGGGCCAGATGGAAAATGGCGCATAGGCCAATACCATAAATAAACCTGCAATAAAGCAGAACAATAGGCGGCGTTTAGTTGAAATGATTGCGCTCAAGGTTTTGTTCCATCAATTAGCAGTGACTGCTTTGGTTATTGTTATATTGACTGGTCAGGGTTACTGAGGATTAGATACCGCTTAATGCGTTGTAACCCGCAGAACCCCTTGTCATGACATCGCGTTAGCGCTCGTCGACTAAACGACCATTAATCTCATGATCCTTAGGCACGGTAACCTGCAGTTGCTGAATGCGACGTTTGTCCGCAGAAACCACTTTGAATTCAAATCCATCGATGGCGATACTTTCACCTCGTAGTGGCATATGTCCAAAGCGATGCATAATGGTCCCGCCAATGGTGTCAGCGACTTCTTCGTCAAAATCACAATTAAAATATTCGTTAAAATCGTCGAGGTCGGTAAGTGCCTTAACATGGAACACATTACCGGCTAATCGGCGTATTTCGCGCTCAAGCAAATCGTCATGTTCATCTTCTATTTCGCCAACGATTAATTCAAGAATATCCTCTATGGTCACCAGTCCAGAGACACCGCCATATTCATCAACGACGACGGCCATATGATAACGTTGCTGGCGAAATTCTTTTAACAGAGGTTCTACCCGCTTGCTCTCAGGGATAATGATCGCCGGGCGAATAATGTCTTTTAGGGTGCAACTGCTTGCTTCCTTGGTAAAGCCATACGCCAATAGATCTTTGGCCAGCAATACACCTTCGATGTGATCAATGTCATCGTTGATTACCGGGAATCTTGAATGAGCGGATTCGAGTACGATAGGCAGAAACTCTTCAACCGATTGCTGAATATCGACAGTAACCATATGGGAGCGAGGGATCATAATGTCACGAACGCGCATATCGGCAACTTCCAATACACCTTCGAGCATTTGTTTGGTAGCGGGTTTGATCAGTTCTCGGTCTTGAGCATCTTGTAATACTTCGACCAATTCTTCTTTATTTTGCGGCTCTCCGGTAAATGCTTGTACTATTTTTTCCATAAAGGACTTCGAAGAGCCGTTGCTAGAGTGCGGGTTGTCGTCGCTCATAGAGCAGTATTTTCACCTTTGTAATTAAATCAAAAAGACCAATTGCCTACGGCACTTAGTCGGTTATATAGGGGTTACTAATCATTAATGATGCCAATAGCTTAACCTCTAAAGCTTCCATTTCATTGGCATCTTCTTCTCTTATATGATCATAACCTAATAAATGCAAGCATCCGTGGATGATCATATGGGCCCAGTGGGCCTGGATTTCTTTATTCTGTTCGCGGGCTTCTTGCTTAACGACATCTGCACAGACGATTAAATCGCCAAGTAAATTCATTTCAATGCCGTCGGGCACGTCAAAGGGAAACGATAGGACATTGGTTGGCTTATCTTTTTGCCGATATTCTCGGTTAAGCTGCTGTGATTCATCGCAATCAACAATACGAACCGTAAGTTCAGTGTCTTGTTGATAATGGGCCAGCGCCGTATCTACCCATAATTGCAGATCCTGCTGTGAAGGCAGTCCGCTATGATCATCGCAAGCGATTTGTACATCCAGGATGTTGGTTTGTGTCGTCAATGTGCTAGCTTCTACGTTGGCGGGAACCCGGCGCGCATCAATAAGATTCGTGCCTAGGGTACGAGGCCTTTAGATACAACCAGGCTTCGCACCCAGGACAATCAAGTAGAGTCTGAATGTCCGCAAAAGTTCCGTAATATTGTTTAAATAATGATCGTTTTATGTTTCCGGATCCGATGGTTCAGCCGGATCTTGGTGTTGGTTTTGCTGTGCACCTTGATGTTGGGCCGTGCCTTGTTGCGGGTTTCGATGTTTGCTCGAAGGGCTCGCATTGGCCTGTCTTGAGTCATGACGCTCATACGCTTCGACGATCCGTGCTACCACCGCATGGCGCACCACGTCTTTTGACTGGAAAAAGTTAAAGCTAACGCCTTTGATATTATCCAGAACTTCAATCGCATGGCGCAAGCCGGAACGCTGTCCACGAGGCAAATCCACCTGAGTAATATCTCCGGTGATCACAGCCTTTGAATTAAAGCCAATACGGGTTAGGAACATTTTCATTTGTTCTACCGTGGTGTTTTGGCTTTCATCAAGAATAATAAAGGCATCGTTTAAGGTGCGACCACGCATGTAAGCTAAAGGCGCAACCTCTATCACATTGCGTTCAATCAACTTTTCAACTTTCTCAAAGCCGAGCATTTCAAACAAGGCATCATATAATGGACGTAGGTAAGGGTCGACTTTTTGCGATAAATCACCGGGTAAGAACCCCAGTTTCTCACCTGCTTCTACGGCAGGTCGGGTAAGGAGAATTCGACGTACTTCCTGACGCTCTAATGCGTCAACGGCACAGGCGACGGCCAGATAGGTTTTACCTGTACCCGCTACGCCCACGCCAAAGCTGATATCATTGGTCAGGACATTCTGGACATAGGTTTTTTGGTTTTCGTTACGAGGCTTTATCAATCCGCGTTTGGTTTTGATGGTCACCATTTTTTCGTAATCGACGTCGTGATCCGTGCCCTGTTCGAGAATATTGACTTCATGGATCGCCAGATGCAGCATTTCCGGGGTGATATTGCCTGCTTTGCCTTTGACTTCGGCCGTTTCGATGTATAAATCTCTCAGTAATTTAGCCACAGCTTCGCTGTGAGTGTTATTACCATGAATTTTAAACGCGTTGCCGCGATAGCCAATTTCAACCCCTAACAAGCGCTCAATTTTGCGCAGGTTCTCATCCATAGGGCCGCATAAGTTGGCAAGCCTATGGTTATCCATAGGTTCAAGCGTTACATCTAAGCTGGTCTTCATTATGTTTAAACCATTTATCCTTTGTCTTTGGCTTCTGACATGCCCGAAGCCTGACGTTGCCGTCTTCCTAAGTATGGACCCTAACTATGAGTTAGGGTGTGTAAGTTTCGACACCAAGGCTGTCAGTGGAACTGTCGGGAGAGACTTGCGATTGGTGATGCTGATTGGCAAGAATATCCGCCGGTGAATGGGCGATACGCAATCCCATTTCACTCTCGGTGCGGATCAATTTGCCGCGCAATGAGTTACTGTAGACGTCAGTTATTTCCACATCGACGAACTGGCCGATGACCGTATGTGGTGCTTCAAAATTGACGATGCGGTTATTTTCAGTACGACCACGCAGTTCCATCGGGTTTTTCTTCGATGGACCTTCGACCAAAATTCTCTGCTCGGTGCCCAGCATCTTGCGGGCAATAGACAAGGCCTGGGTATTGATGCGATCTTGCAATATTTGCAATCGTTGTTTCTTCGTCGCTTCACTGACGTCATCAACTGCATCGGCGGCAGGCGTGCCGGGACGAGCGCTATAGATAAAGCTAAAGCTAAGATCAAAATCAATGGCTTTGATCAGGTTCATGGTCGCTTCAAAATCTTCGTCGGTTTCACCGGGGTAGCCGATAATAAAGTCCGAAGACATGCAAATATCCGGACGAACCTTGCGCAGACGGCGGATCTTACTTTTATATTCAATGGCGGTATGAGCGCGTTTCATCATATTCAAAATGCGATCACTACCACTTTGAACCGGCAAATGCAGATGGCTGACCAGCTCTGGGATATCTCCGTACACATCGATAATATCGTCGGTAAATTCTACCGGGTGCGAGGTGGTATAACGGATGCGGTCAATGCCATCAATGGTTGCCACTAAACGCAATAAATCCGAGAAACGACAAATGCCGCCATCATGGGTATCGCCACGATAAGCATTGACATTTTGCCCTAATAGGTTGACTTCGCGCACGCCTTGTTCGGCTAACTGGGCAATTTCATAAAGGACATCGTCCAATGGGCGAGAGACTTCTTCACCGCGGGTGTAGGGAACCACACAGAACGTACAGTACTTGCTGCAACCTTCCATGATGGATACGAACGCCGTTGGGCCTTCGGCTTTGGGCTCTGGTAAGCGGTCAAACTTTTCGATTTCCGGGAAACTGACGTCGACAACCGAGTTATGTTCACCGGTGACCTGTTGGATCATTTCCGGTAAACGATGCAGAGTTTGCGGCCCGAATACGATGTCCACAAACGGTGCGCGTTGACGAATGGCATCGCCTTCCTGAGAAGCAACACAGCCACCTACGCCAATGATCAAGTCTGGATTGTCCGCCTTAAGATTCTTCCATCGACCCAGTTGATGAAACACTTTTTCCTGAGCTTTTTCACGGATAGAGCAGGTATTCAGTAACAGAATATCCGCTTCTTCCGGCTCTTTTGTTTCAACAAAACCGTGGGTGGAATCTAACAGGTCAGCCATTTTCTGCGAGTCATACTCGTTCATTTGGCAGCCCCAGGTTTTAATAAACAGCTTTTTGGTCATGCACGTTTGCCTAAGTCTTAGTACTACCCATAGTATATCCTGATATTCAGGGATTAAATCGCCTGTCAGGGTTGCTCGTATGATTATCTGCAACGGCCCGTGTGTATTACTTCTCGAAACACGTCAACGGGAAGTCGCAACGGTGTTCTCAAAGATGCCGGACGCTAGCGCTACATAAACGCTATTCGAACTCTTCTTGAGCTCGACATGAGTAGTGTCATGGTAAAAAAGGAGCATATTTTACTCTTTCTTGTACCGCCACGCTACTAAATGGCTGTTATTAATTTGTAAAGTTTTCTGGGAAGGATCATCAGCGCCCCTTTAGCATGGCGAAGCGACGGACAAACCCTATGGATGGCCCTAATATCACGGGTTATCTGGCCGCATTATCACTGTCTGACCAATGTTCACCAGTACCGGTCAAGGCTACCCGATTTTGCAGTTGCTGGGTTTGTTTACCAATCTCAAGTACGGTTTGGCGAGCCTGTTGGTATATTTGTGTTTGTCCGGTGTACTCGAGGTATTGCAAGCTGTGTTGGGTTTTCTGAGCAATGATATCTACCTCTTGTACGTAATTTACGGTGTAGGCAGAGACCGTTGTCCGGGCCGTGCTTGAAGGCGCGTCCGGTATCGTATTATTTGCCTTCGCTCGTTCCTCTGCAAAGGTTGGTTGTGATAGCAATATAAGTATCGATAGTGTCATTACAGTGAGTGTTTTCATCATCATTTCCTAGACAAGTTAATTGGATTAGGGTTTAAGATAGGAAATGTTAAAAAAACGTTGCACAGGCAGTGTAAGCAATTGTGTCAAACTGAGGGATTTAACGATAATTGTTACATTCTACCTAAGATCAACATCTTAGCCCGAATTTCAGGCAGGTCGTCTGATCCCGATATAAGACAATGATTATTTGAGGAAAGCCGTGGTGTTGGTACAGAGGCGCTGAATGAATTTGCGCTGGTATCAACCTGTCATTGTCCATTACAATTAGGTAGAGTCAGGTCAGGATTGTTGATTTAAATTGAATGAAACATTTGCGATCTGAGCGACTGCTTTGTCAGCAATAACTAAGGGTTGATACATAGAAATGGAAAAGTTTGATTGTCTGATCATCGGCGGTGGCATGGTGGGTGCGACGACGGCTGTAGCGCTGGCTGATCTTGGTTTGAAAATTGCCCTTGTCGATACCCATCGTCCTGATAGCGACCTTTTGGACAATCCAGATTCCTTTGCCAAAGACCAGGCATATAACCTCCGGGTGTCTGCTGTCTCGCTTGGCTCCGAACAGTTTTTACAGCAATTGCATATATGGCAACAGGTTCTGGATTGGCGAGCATGTCCTTACCGCCGGCTTGGTGTCTGGGAACAAAGTCTCAGTTACGCTCAGTTCCATTGCGATCAGATTAAACAACCCTACCTGGGCCATATTGTCGAAAACCACTTGCTACAGGCATCCGCCTGGCTACAGATGCAACATAAGCCCAATATCTCTATTTTAGCACCGGCGACATTGCAATCGATTACCTGTTATTCCGATAAAGTCATTGCCACGATTGACGACACCGAGATTCAATGTGAAATACTGATCGGCGCCGATGGTGGCCAGTCCAAAGTGCGCCAGATGGCAGACATTGGCACGACGGGTTGGGACTACCAGCACTCGGCGATGTTGATTAACGTAACCACCGAACATCCTCAGCAGGATATCACCTGGCAGCACTTTATTGACGGTGCCCCGGTAGCATTTTTGCCGTTAACGAGTCATCACGCTTCGCTAGTCTGGTACGATAAACCCGATAAAATCAAAGCGTTGGCAAGTCTGCCGAATACGCAATTACAACAACAAGTGCTGAATCACTTTCCGAAACGCCTCGGCCATATTGACGTCGTCGACAAAGCCGCGTTTCCATTGGTTCGACGTCACGCCAATCAGTATGTGAAGGGTAGGGTTGTACTACTTGGAGATGCGGCTCATTCTATCAATCCGTTGGCAGGGCAGGGCGTAAACCTTGGGTTTAAAGATGTAAAAGCGCTGCAGGAAGTGTTAGCAAAAGCCATCGGCTCAGGCGAACATTATGCCAGTAGTGAGGTTTTGCAGCGCTATGAAAAACAACGACGCAATGACAATTTGTTAATGATGACGACGATGGATTTGATCTATCGTGGTTTTAAGCAACCGTCCGGACCCATAAAGCTATTGCGTAATCTCGGTTTGTTTGGCGCGCAAAGGTTGGGACCAGTGAAAGATAAGGTGCTGGCATACGCTTGTGGTCTGTAGCAAAACCAACCAGTTTTTGTCTGGTTCGGCATTCGCAATCGCGAATTTTAGCCGTGTTAAAACGAAAAAAACTCCGAAGTTAATCTCGTAAGAAATTAGCTTCGGAGTTTTTTAATGGTGCGGGAGGAGAGACTTGAACTCTCACATCCTAGGATACTGGAACCTAAATCCAGCGCGTCTACCAATTCCGCCACTCCCGCGAACGATGTGCATTATAGGGAAGGCATTTTAAAGCGCAAGCTTTTTTTATGCCTTATATTGAAAAAAATGACGGTTTGCTCAAGAAATAGACGAAGTGTTGTTTTTCGCGTCACTCGTGCCGAAATTGGAGGTAGATATGAAGGTTAGGCTATAGCATCAGGAGCAGCACTTAGCTCTTCAAGTCATGTTCTGTTTCCCTTAATGAAGCTATTGCCACTAAGCAGTTACCACTAAGCAGTTACGAAAGCGCAATTGCCTAAGCGTCTTGTTTAATTTCTTCCTGCGCTTTTTCCTGCAGGGCTTCCTTGATAGCGAAGTACATTACGGCAATGAAATAATACCAAAGGGGTTGATTAACATCGGAACATATACCAATCACATTAAGTTTGTGCACAACTCAGAGTTAGGGCAGAGGTTCAGTTACCACATAGATTTTATTGATATAGTCATTCTATATTAATGAAATATAGGGCCGTAAATGGACCTCTGATAAACTCCCTACAGGTGAGTATTAAAGGCGTTTATCCTACGTTACTGATTTTGGCCGATTTTGAGACAATGGAGCGACCATTCTCTGCAATCAAAGCCTTGCCTAAGAGCCTTTAAATTCTCACTGAGTGAGCAATAATTTAATGTGATTGGTATTAACACGATAATAGGTCAAAACAATAATACATAAGAGAAAATAAATTAAGATGAAGCAAGATAGATAGGGGAAATCAGAAAAGTTGGCTGGGGTACGAGGATTTGAACCTCGGAATGACGGGATCAAAACCCGCTGCCTTACCGCTTGGCTATACCCCAACTCAGGGACTTTCTTTACATTGTTTGCTTTGATACGCGCCACTTCAGGAAAGTGGCTGGGGTACGAGGATTTGAACCTCGGAATGACGGGATCAAAACCCGCTGCCTTACCGCTTGGCTATACCCCAACAATGTAAATGGTGCGGGAGGAGAGACTTGAACTCTCACATCCTAGGATACTGGAACCTAAATCCAGCGCGTCTACCAATTCCGCCACTCCCGCGATATGGTGGCTACGGCGGGACTCGAACCTGCGACCCCATCATTATGAGTGATGTGCTCTAACCAGCTGAGCTACGTAGCCTTCCAATCACTTGTCTGAGTTGCCTCAAGCAAGTGCGGCGTATTATGCAAATCTGCCTTGAGGTCGTCAACTCTTTTTTTAGAATATTTTGTGACTTTCTGTTTGTTTGCTCAAAGAGTCACCAATTCGCGTTAATAATGGCCTAAACTTCAGAAAAAAGCCCAAGATTCGGGCTTTTTTTATTTTTCAGAAAAACCTGGACCACCTAATTTTTACATTTAGTTGGCAATACTCGCAGTGATATCGAAGGAACGTTTACGGCTCATCAGATAAAAAGCGGCGGGCACAAAGTAAAATGACAATAACGTGTTTAATACTGTGCCGCCGGCAATGGCGATAGCGAACGGGGGCCAGAATCCACCACCAGCCAGAATTAAGGGCAGGAAGCCCCCAACGGTGGTAATTGTGGTTGAGCTGATATGACGCGTACAACTTAACACGCCATGGATCACACTGTCTTTATCACCCTGTATGGCCTGTTCATCGGCTTTTAGTTCGGCCAGGATCACGATGGCAGAGTTAATCGCCAGACCCATGAGACCTAATAAGCCAATAATGACGGTAAAGCCGAAGGGGTAGTTAAAGACAAATACGCTTAACAAACCTAGACCCATCGACATGAATGCCGAGATAAAAATAATCAGGGATACCCGAAACGAATTAAATGACAGGACTACCACAGTGATCAGTAATGCCAGGATCACGCCGACACTTCCTAACAATTTCCCGACGGCATCATCACGAGCATTAGATTCGCCACCAAATTCGAGGCTATAACCGGTCGGAATACTAATTTCACCGGCTTCGATTTTCTCGTTCACTTTCGCCAATACCACCGAAGGGAGTACGCCCGCGCGTAAATAGCCCTCAACTACATTCACCCGTTTCCCATCGCGATGCGGAATGGCGCCTCGAGAAGGCTTAATATCGACCTCGGAAATGGCTCCAAGCGGGATAAATTCTCCGCTCACACTATTAATAATGGGGAAGTTCGTCAGGTTATTAACGCCTTGTCGATATTCGTCACCGGCACGGACGCGCACGCCAATCGATTCTGTCGCTTCAATAATGGAACCTTGCGTACGGCCCTGCAGTCCTACTTCAAGTTGGCCTGCCAGAGAGCTTAAGGTTAGCTGTAATGTACTGATTGCATCTTCATCGGCGTTTAACCAGGCTTTAGGGGTTCCCGCCAACAACGTTGAACGGGTATGAATCACATCTGGTGTTTGCGAAAAAATACGGCGTAAATCGTTACCTAATGATTGCAATGTATCTAAATTTGGGCCAAAGATGCGAATTTCAATTGGGGCATTAAAGGGCGGCCCTTGTTCTAATTTACGCACCAATATTTGCGCCTCGGGAAACTCATCATCCAGCTGTCGTTGTAACTGTGGGATCAGACGGTTCGCCGCTTTGAAATCTTTGGCGGTGATCATCGCCTGGGCATAGTTTTGCATGCCATCTTTGGCGGCGATCAAATTGTAATAAAATGCCGGAGCACTTTTTCCTACGAACCAACGAATATGATTGATGGCTTGATGTTGTTCTAACGACTCGGATATATCTTCGGTTAATGCCTGCGTGGCGTAGATGCTGTTTTGCGGTGGCAAAAATACTTCGATATGGAACATATCGCGATCCGAAGGTGGGAAGAACTGTTCCGCAAGACTCCCTGCGGCAAGAAAACCGGCAATGGGCAAGGTAAAAACCAGAGCGATCACTGTTTTTGGGTACGTTAGGGTCAGGGTTAAACTTCTGGTAAAACGTTGGTTGAGGGATGGCAAGCCAAGCCCCTGATTGTACCAATGTTTGGACTGATTACCTTTGACAAAGCGTCCCGACAATCCCGAGACTATGGTATGTGATATTAAATAAGAGCCAATCAATGAAAAAATTACACTCAGAGCGATACCGCCGATAAACTCTCCAGAATCACCGGGCATGAGCACAATCGGCATAAACGCCAAAATGGTCGTTAATGTTGACCCTAATAGCGGCAACCATAAATGTCGCACCGATAGTAGAACGGCCTGCAACCCATTGATGCCACGTTGTTTGCGTTGCTGCACACTATCGGTCATGACAATGGCATTATCTACCATAATACCTAACGCTACTACGAGGCCAGTTACCGACATTTGATGGATCGGCAAACCATAAAAGTTCATCACCGTTAACGTAAATAATACGGTTAGCGGCAGCGACACAACCACAATAATCGCCGAGCGCCAGCCCAAGGTAATAAACAACACCACGGCAATGATGATGAAACCGAGAAAGATATTATCGACCAGATCGCTCAGTCTTGCTTCGGTGTAAGTATTTTGATCGAATAATACATCCAATGACATGCTGGCGGGGAGGTTTTTCGCAAACACTGCCGTTTGCTCGTCGACTCTTTTACTCCATTGATCAACTCGAATGCCGCGGATCATCCGCGTTGCAACAACCAAAGCCGGCTTGCCGTTTACGATAGCGATTTCAGTCAGGGGTTGTTTGAGTTGACGAGACACCGATGCCACGTCAGCGACTCTAAGAATTTGATTATTGTCACTGCGAAGCGGAATGCTTCGCACCCGTTGCAAGTTATCCAGAGCGCCAACCACTTCTATCTGCAATTGATGGTTATCATTAAACAGTTTACCCGCAGGGATTTTTACGTCGGCCGCCATGATGGCCTGTGCGACCTGCTGTGCGGAAATATTAGCAAGGGCGGCTTTTTGTTGATCCAGCTCGACCAATATTTCTTCATCATTAATACCATGGATGTCGACAATGTCGGTTCCGGAAACTAACCGCAACTGGCTTTGTAATTCTTTGGCATAGCGCCCCAAGGTAATTAAATCAGGCTCGCCATGGTGATCATCGACCTGCCAATTTAATGCCAGCAATCGGGTATAGGCAAAACTTCGCTCTTCATCAAAGCGCGGTGGCAGGCTTTCTGCGGGCAGTTGCGGCTCAATATCGGCAAGTAAATCGCGAATTCGTGAAAATACTTGCGTGGAATCGGTCACGTAACCTTCGAGTTTTACCTGAATAACGGATATTTCTGGCCGGGAAGTTGACGCCAGGTATTCAATCTCGGATAACGTCTGTAGTTTTTGTTCAATTTTTTCCGTCACTAACGCTTCGACCCGTTCAGCGCTGGCGCCAGGAAATTGGGTGATGACCAGACCAAATCGGTTTTCCATGCTCGGATCTTCTGAGCGGGGCAAAGCAGATAACGATGCCAGGCCGGCAACAATTAATAGAATAATAAGCAGAGCCATTAAACGGCCATTGCGAACAAACATTTCTATCATGGCGCTGTCACCGTATTTGTAACGCGGACAACCTGACCACTCACCAGTCGCTGCAGCCCACTTTTGACAATGCGGGTGCCTGCCGGCAAATCACTGCGAATGAAGGCACCATCTTGATTAACGTACAAAATTTCTACGGTGTGGGTTTGCAATGTAAATAAATGCTTTTGTTCGCCAGGCGCTAACGTATAAATATTCCAGACGCCACGCACGCCATCGGTGATCGCCGACAACGGTACCCAATACCCGTCGGACTGTATATATTGCTGATAATCCAGATATCCAAGTTGATTGTTATAGATGCTAACAGTATCTGGGAGCAAAAAACGCAATTGTACGGTACGACTATAGGGACTGATGTCACTGTTGATAGAAACGTTTTCTACATCAATGAATTCATCATTTATGATCAGTTTATGTTGTCGCTGGGTTTCTATAGCACGAGCCAGATGTTGCGGTACGCCGACTTTTAATTCATTTTGGGCGCCTTGCTGGAGCTCAAACGCCATGATTTGCGGCGATACCAGCTCGCCTCGATTGATTAATCGTTTATTGATGGTGCCAGAAAAAGGAGCGGTGATTTTGGTTCGTTTTAACTGATAGTGTTTGGCATCGATATTGGCCTGAACTTGCCGCTGATTGGCGTTGAGAACCTGTTGTTCCGCCAATAATTCGTCTTTGCTTTGGGCAGAGGTGTAACCTTGTTCAATCAAAGCATTGATGCGCTGCAGATTGGCGTGAACCAATACCTGTTGTGCCTTGATTTGTGCTTGCTGCGCAATTAGCTGCTCCAATTCGATGTTGAGCAACTCCGGATCGAGCGTTGCCAGAATTTGCCCCTGGCTAACCCGATCGCCTTCAAACGCGAGCACCTCTGCAACTCGCCCGGAAACTTCAAACATAAGTTTTGCCGATTGTTTGGAACGAACCGTACCGGCAAACTTACGCTCGACGTGATACCCAGTTTCGGGTTGCAGTACTACCGTTTCTACCTTGTGATAATAATCTTGACCAGACGTATCGGCACTAACGTTTTCCAGTTCATTGCAACCTTGTATTGACAGTATCAGGATAGGGCTGAGCGCAATAAACATGAGATGGTGATGAATTCGGCGCTTGACGCGTTGCATCACAGAAGGGGAGTCCGCTTGTTGCATACGGCTCGAGACTTGGTTTGGTGGTGAAAATAACGGCAAAAAGCGCTTCATAATGATAATTAATATGTAAAAGTAAACTAGACGGCTCAGTCTAGTTTAGATATTTTAAACTAGACTGTCTAGTTTGATTTGTTACAATCTATAATAAATCGATAACCAAATGATCAGCCTTGATCACATTTTCGGTGATTACCAAAGACTGGCTCAGCATCAAAGCAAGGGTATTCTTGAGTTGGAATGCACGAGCGTACGTTCAAGCAAGACGTATAAAGTAGATCCCCGTTTTTGTCATTCGTGGTTTTATCTGTAACCGATAGCGCTTGTAGTTTGAGTCGATGAGGTTTCGTATATAGACATTCAAACTGCTTGATATTAAAGTTTGTCGGCATTTATAAGAGCATTTTTAAGAGCATTCAGGAGACAGAAGTGGCCATTCCGAAAGTCAGAAGCAAGAGTGAAGAAAAGCGTCAGCAGATATATGATGCCGCAACGCAATTGTTTTGTGATAACGGGTTTGCTGCAACCAGTATGGACGTGGTGGCTAAAAATGCCGGGGTATCTAAACAAACGGTGTACAGCCATTTTGGTAGCAAAGATGAATTATTCGTGGCGACCATAACCGCCCGTTGTGAAGCGTTCCTATCCGCCTCTACAGCCAGCCCGAAAGACAGCGATCCGTATACCACGCTTTGTCAATATGCGGAACATTTTCTGGCATTGCTGTTGTCCCCGGAAGCGTTGGCAATTCACCGGATCTGTATCAATGAATCCACCAGTTACCCGCATGTATCTCGATTGTTTTATAAAGCCGGTCCGGAACGTGTTATTGCGGAGGTGAAAACCATTCTCGATGACTATACACAACAACATATCCTTAATATTGAGGATATTCATACCGCGGCCATACAGTTCTTGTCGGTGATTAAGGGCGAGATTTGGATGCACAAAGAATACAATATCGAAAAACCTATCAGTCGGGAAAAGGTTAAATTGTACATCCAAAGTTCAGTCCGACACTTTCTCGCGGGATATGGTTATCAGAAGCGATGACCGGCTTTTGCCAGATTGCTCTATAAGCAAAAACTTTCTTACATTCCTTTAATGACTCACTTTCGTGGTTGAATCTCTGACCAATAATGTCGGCGTGAATTGCTGACAAATATCCGGTGCTTTTTGTTTTCGGATTTCACTGATCAACAGGGTTGTCGCGTTCTGAGCTATGGTCTGGTTGGGTTGATCGGCGGTGGTTATTTTAGGCCAGGTTTGGCGCGAAAACGGACTGTTTTCAAACCCGACAATGGATAATTGTTCGGGAATGGCGATATTGGCAAGACGAGAAGCGAATAAAGCGCCGGCGGCGATCTCATCATTACAGGAAAATATGGCGGTTGGCTTTTGTGGATGCTCGAGCAACTGAGTTGCGCCTTTTACACCAGAATCAAACGAGTATTCGCCGTCGATAATCAGACTTTCGTCAACCTTTATGCCTCGTTGCACCAGCGCTTCTTTATAACCTTCGATACGTTCAAATGTCGATTTATGCTCTTTGCCACCACTGATAAAACCGATACTCTTATGACCTAATTCGATGAGGTGTTCGGTGATAGCATAGGCGGCGTCAAAGTCATTGACCATAACGCAGGGTGAGATCCCATCAGGGGCATTATGACCCGAAAAAATCCGCACGAAGCTGACCCCTAACTCTTTCAATCTGTCAGTAACCTTGGGCATTTCTGAGAAGGGGGGGGTTAATACCACGCCGGAAATTCTCGAATGACGGATCATATTGGAAATCTCGTCGAGAATATTATCCGCTTTAGCATTACAAGGGTGAATGACTAACTCGAAATTTTGTTTACGACATTCTTGTAAAATACCATTTTGCATGTCAATGACGTAGTAAGCATTCGGATTGTCATAAATAAAGGCGATACTGAAGGATTTGCTGCCGGCAAGATTACGTGCAGCGGCATTGGGTTGATAATTTAATTCTTTGACCGCTGCTTCGACCTTTTCTTTGGTTGCGGCCCGAACAGATGATTCGTTATTGATCACCCGCGATACCGTTTTTATGGAAACGCCGGCATGGCGGGCGACGTCGTTAATGGTTACCGTCATGGTAAATCTGTCCTTCTATATGTCTTTAACGTCGGCGAAACGTGTTCTGGCCAGTTTCGCTCAACAATGTGGTGCATACTCATACTGTTTTATGTTGCACCATTGCTTTATATCAAGGTATCCGATCGTGAAAATTATCTTTATATGTTCATCGCAATATCGTTCGGTTGCTATAACGCAATGACCCAAAAGCTAATTTTCAAAGGTTAACAGAATTTGTTAAGCGATAGGTTATTTTATTTTTTAGCCACTATATAGCAAATATTGAGACACCTGGATAGCAAATATTATGACAGCTGGATAGCAAGTATCGTGGCAGCTGAACACTGATAATTATTGAATATCGGCTCTGCGACCATGTTTTTTCGGTGAGCTCAGGCAAAAATCCCTGAACATGTTTTAGACCAAAAGCCAGACAATGGATTGTCTGGCTGTGCATATTATGGATGAATGGTTTGTCAATCTCCAAGGGGCAAATAGCCAAGGTGAACCGCAATCGGTTTGAACGGAATGAGCTCTTGTTATCACATCACAGTGATCGCAGCACGATTGTCGGTGCTAATGCATCGTTGGCGAGATAAACTTATCATTAATAAAAGCACCTATGCTTGCGTGACACCTTTGTTTCAAATACCAATCTACGCTGGCCTATCAACGCACCAACCATGACGATTTCCACCAACCTGGGGGCAAACCGTCAAAACATAAAACACACCATAGAAAACCGCTGTAGCTATAGCGCGTCGGCGACCACATTCTTCGCCTTGCGTTTATCTTTAACTGTGGGTGAAAATACTCTGGGATAAATGAACCCAGCCAATAATGCGCCAGCTATCGGCGCTAACCAGAATAGCCATAACTGGCTAATTGCCCAGCCACCTTCAAATAGAGCGACACCGGTACTGCGGGCGGGATTAACCGAAGTATTGGTGACTGGTATGGAAATTAGATGTATTAAGGTTAAACACAAACCTATTGCCAGTGGCGCGAACCCGGCGGGAGCACGGACATCGGTACTACCTAAAATCACCATAACAAATATGAAGGTGAGGACGATTTCACAGACTAACGCCGCGGTTAGCGAGAAACCGCCGGGGGAATGCTCACCGTAACCATTACTGGCAAACCCTTGGCTTAAACTAAAATCTGCCTGTCCGGACGCAATCACATATAACACACCACCAGCGATCAAGGCACCAAGGATCTGGCTGATAATATAGGGTACTAGCTCGCCGGTTGGCATTCTCCCTGCACTCCATATCCCCATAGATACGGCCGGATTCAGGTGGCAGCCTGAGATATGGCCGATGGCATAGGCCATGGTTAGCACGGTTAACCCAAATGCCAAAGATACGCCGACAAAACCGATTCCAAGCTCAGGAAATCCCGCCGCTAATACGGCGGAACCACAACCGCCAAGCACTAACCAAAACGTACCGAGACATTCGGCAAAAAGTTTTTGAGATAACGTCATATAAGCATCCTCAAAAGGGATGACAAGACAGCACAATTTATCATCGTGAAAGGGGGGCATAGATGAAAGTTCATCATCTTACCGTTGATTTTTTAAGCATATGTCACTTTTTTGGTTTTTTCTTTTATTTTTATGGGGTTATCGAGATTGTTAGAAAAATGTAAGGGGTTTCAGTTAGATGGAAATGGAACCTGTTTTGTAAGGTTTTAATCGTGACGACAAATAGCGTAAAGCATTAACTTGTTGTTTTTCATATTAAAAAATTAAGCCTTGCGCACCTTTTTGCGGGTTTTGTGAGCAACAGGTGCTGTCTAAAAAAAAATCTTTCCAAAATCCAAATTTCCGTGTATGGTTTTACTAAGCTTTATGACAGCGTTGTCATTTTGTTGAGTCAAACACAGGGAGTAAGGATGAACTGTCGCGACTTGATTTAATGGGAGCACATAGGGTGAAAAAAATAAAAAATACATAAGGAACAAGAAGATGTCGTCATTCAAATTCCAAAAGCGTCTGCTTGCCAGCAGTATTGCTATGGTGTTAGCTGGAACCTCCGGTTCTGTTGTTGCAGAAGAAGCAGCAGCCGTTGAAGAAAAAAAGCTAGAAGTCATTGAAGTTACCGGTATTCGGGGAAGCCTAAAGCAAAACCTTAATGCTAAGCGATTCGCAAATGCAGTGGTTGAATCAATTTCCGCGGAAGATATTGGTAAGTTTCCAGATAAAAATATCGCAGAATCGTTACAACGCGTATCTGGTGTAACCATCAATCGTGGTTTCACTGGTGAAGGTAATGAAGTTTCAATTCGTGGTATTGATCCTCAACTTACTCAAGTACAGTTAAATGGCAACTTTGTTGCATCAACAGCCTGGTTTTCACAATCAGCGAATAACCGTGCTTTTAATATGGATTTAATGCCATCTGAGCTTGTTGCTGGTGTCGATGTATATAAATCGCCACAAGCATCAATCGATGAAGGTGGTGTTGGTGGTACCGTTATCATGCGCACACGTCGTCCTTTAGAATTGGACGCAAATACATTATATGCTTCAGTCGAAGCAAATACTAACAGCCTGGCCGACGATACTGGTCTTGGTTTTACGGGTATGTATAGTTGGAAAGATCCTTCGGAGACATTTGGAGTATTGGTAACGGCTTCTACGTTGGAAACAATTGGTCGTGCACGAAAGGCTGAAAATTACTGGGAAGAAGGCTGGTCAGCTTCTGGTGTTGCAGCATTTGATCAAGACCGAACGCGCGATGCTATCGACTTCACTGCTCAATTTGCACCAATGGATGATTTAATTCTAACCGGTCACTTTTTCCGTACAGAGTTAGATGCCTTTAATACCAACCAAAACTTCTTAACAATTAACTCGCAATGGGCCACTGGCCTCGGCTGTTTTGACGATGGTACTTTCACCGTGCCAGGCGATTATTGTACAGAAACTGGCGGAATTCGTGATAATTTGATCGACCCTGCTAGTGGCGCCCGAATTGCTCCTAATGGCTTACCATTAACGGGTACCGCTATTGCACCAGCTTGGTTAGCACAGGATACTAATACCCGAAAAGCTGAAATTACGACGGATGTCATCGATTTTACAGCCGAGTACACAGGTGATGGTTATACCATTAAGGCCGTAGCGGGTTATACCGAGTCTGAGGGCGGTAACGGTGGTAACTATAATGGTCTATGGGGTATGGCAGGTTACAATCCTAGTTTTACATGGGCTGATAATACCGGTAATCATTATCCTATGGCTGACAATGGCGTAACCGTTGATTTTGATATGGATCGCCAAAATGATATGTACATGGCCGTTAACGGTGTTGATGCCGCGGACGGTACTTGGCAAATGCATGCAGATCGTTCCTTAACGGCAACGGAATTGTCAGATGAAGAAGTTTACTTCCAATTAGATGCTCAATTTGACGTTGAATTAGGGGTAATGAGTAGTATTGAAACCGGTATTAAACTTCGCCAGCACGAATTCTCCCAAGCGCAAAATAATGCCGTTTTAGAGGGTGGTTGGGCAACCAATCTTGCGGATTATTCAAATGGTACCATTTCCGATTTTGGCAATGTTATGGCTTCAGGATCGATTTCTTCATACCCAGCATTAGATGCGGGTAAGTATACCAAGTTGATTGATGATGCTGTCACGGGTTGGAATGAAAACCTAAGCGCATATGGTAAAGTTGAAGAAGATATTACTTCTCTATATGTTCAAGGTAACTTTGATGGTGATGGGTTCCGCGGTAATGTAGGTCTTCGTTATGCTGGTACTGATATCACAGGTACTTCATACGACCCAACAGGCGAATTGTCTGATGTTGGTGGAGACTATGAAGATTGGTTACCGAGTTTTAATCTAGCTCTCGATTTATCTGATCAGCTGATTCTTCGTATGTCTGCTGCTCGTGTAATGAGTCGTGCGGGTTATTCACAACTCACGCCATCTTACAGTAATATCAACCCGACTTCTTATACTGCAGCTCGTGGTAACCCGGATATTAAACCATTTAGAGCTACTCAGACGGATATCGGTCTTGAATGGTATTTCAATGATGAATCCTTATTATCACTGGCTTACTTTACTAAAGACATCAAGTCGTTCATTACGGATAAGCAAGTCTTTGCTACGTTCCCTGATGAAGATGGAATCGATCAAGAGTGGCGCGTAACCGTTCCAGCTCAAGGTCGTGGTGGTAATGTCGATGGTATTGAATTCCAGTATCAACAAACTTTTGGTAACTTCGGTACGGTATTTAACTATACCTACACGGATTCAGAAGCCGAAAATGATAATGGCGATCTCATTCAATTACCTGGTAACTCGCAAAATTCGTATAACCTGACAGGTTACTATGAAAATGACACATTCGCGGCGCGACTTGCTTATACCTATCGTAGTGACTTTCTGGCACCTGGTACAGCAATCGCTAATCAGTTAGATACTAATGACGAACAAGCTTTCCTTGATGCTAACTTTACATGGCATGTTACGGATAACCTCGATATCATTGTTGAAGGTATCAACCTGACCGAAGAAGTAGTTTTTGCCCGCCACAGCGGTGGAGCACAGACCTTACGTACAGCTGTAGATAACGGCCGTCGTTATTTCTTAAAAGCGACGTATCGTTTATAACATAATATGTTCGTAAAGGGGAAAGGCTAACCTTTCCCCTTTTAATAAATTTCTTAGCAAGCCTTGTTCAATATCGATACACTGCAATTGCAGCTTAAATGTCGTATCAAGAGTAATTCAGCCTATGTATAAAAATATAAAACATGTCGTTGTCGTTGGTGGTGGCACTGCTGGTTGGTTAGTGGCAGCAAATCTTGCTAAGCAATTTAACTCAAAGTCCCCTGGAGCTCTCAAAGTTACGTTAGTAGAATCACCAACTGTCCCTAGCGTTGGTGTTGGGGAAGGGACTTGGCCCACGATGAGAAAAACACTTGCAAACCTAGGCATTAAAGAAACGGATTTTATTCGCTATTGCAATGCCTCGTTAAAGCAAGGTACTAAATTTGTCGATTGGCATAACAAATCAGCTGCTGATCACTACTACCATTTATTTACATCAATATTTGATCCCTCAGAATTTAATCTAGCGCCTTACTGGCAGTTAGGGAAATTAGGTAGAGATTTTACCTATGCCGAAGCGGTTAGTGTTCAGGGAGAAATATGTGATTTAAACCTTAGTCCAAAAACTATCACAAATCGGGAATATGAAGGTATGCAAAATTATGCATACCATCTGGACGCGGCTTTGTTTGCAAAAATGTTGACCGAACATTCGACTCAAGTATTGGGGGTCAATCATATTCGGGCGGATGTTGAACATTGTAAGCTTACAAAAAACGGGTGTATTGAAGCTATCCAGACAAAACAGGGCCATATTGTCGAAGGTGAATTTTTTGTCGACTGCACTGGCTTTAGGGCTAAATTAATTGGGGAGACATTAAAAGTTCCATTTAAGCCTATCAATGATGTTTTATTAACGGATCATGCAGTAACGATTCAAATTCCTTACCAACCTGAAGATGATGAAGTTTCCAGCTGTACCCTATCAACAGCTCAGGAGGCAGGATGGATTTGGGATATTGGCTTAGCAAGTCGGCGGGGAACAGGATATGTCTATTCTTCCAATCATACGTCTCATGAAAGAGCTGAGCAGGTATTAAGAGACTATTTAGGTCCGCAAGCCGAGGGGCTTGACGCAAGAAGGATCCCGATGCAACTTGGTTATCGAGAGAAATTTTGGCATAAAAACTGCCTAGCCGTTGGCCTTTCAGCATCATTTGTCGAACCCTTAGAAGCATCGGCGATCTTTTTAATTGAAGCCTCAGCAAATATGCTAACTAAACTCTTGCCTGCTAATACGGCGGGGCTAGCGTTATCTGAAAAAATGTTCAATGAATCTTTTTCATTCAGATATCACAAAACAGTTGATTTCATCAAAATGCATTACTTACTGTCAAACCGCAAAGAGTCGTTTTGGACGGATAATAAGCAGCCCGATACGATTCCCAAAAGTTTGCAAATGAAACTTGAACAATGGCAGAGCAGACCATTGAACGATTATGATTTTGATAATGTTTATGAACCTTTCCCATTAGAAAGTTATCAATATGTGCTTTATGGCATGGGTTTTAAACAAGACTTGATACAACGGGAAATGCAATATTCAGAAGTTGCAAGGGCACAACATTCTTGTGCGCAGGTGCAACAGATTAAATCTAAATTACGAGACCAATTGCCAACAAATAGAGAATTACTGGAAAAGCTTCGAGATTATGAATTTCAGGCGATTTAAGGAAACTCGTCAGTAAGAGTTAGTAATGAGTAATCAAGAGAATAAATATCATGGAAAAGCTTAATCAATCAATACTTGTTGTCGGCGGCGGTACTGCCGGGTGGTTAAGTGCAGCAATTCTTGCTAAGAAATTAAATGCGGTTAACACCGACGCAGTTAAAATCACTTTGGTTGAATCCCCTAACATTCCAATATTAGGGGTTGGTGAAGGTACGTGGCCAACGATACGCACAACACTAGAGACTCTGGGAATTGACGAAGGGGAATTCATGCGTGAATGTGATGCCACATTTAAGCAAGGATCTGAGTTCGTAGATTGGGTTCGCACCCCCGCAGAAGGTGAGCACTCCAGTTATTTTCATCCTCTTTCGGCAGTGTTTCATTCATCGTATGACTTTAACCTTGCACCATACTGGTTGCTCGGTGAGAACCCTGGATTAGCTTACGACGAAAGCGTCGCTAGTCAAACACATGTTTGCAAAGCAGGTCTCGCGCCCAAATTAATCACCACTAAAGCGTATGATGCAATTCAAAACTACTCCTATCACTTGAATGCAAATAAATTTGCAAAATTCTTGAGTGATTTTTGTCAAAGGAATCTTGGAGTTCAACATGTTCTAGCGAACGTCGAAAAAGTGAATGTTGACTTAAAGGGCATGATTACCTCTGTCGAGACGGACACTGAAGGAGAGATTGTTGCAGACTTTTTTCTGGATTGTACTGGAACCAAAGGATTGCTGATAGGCGAAACGCTAGGTGTTGAGTGGAAGAAAATAGATGATGTCTTGTTTAATGATACGGCTCTGGCGATGCAGGTGCCCTATGAGGAACCGGATTCACCGATAGCTACTCACACTATATCTACAGCTCAGGAAGCTGGCTGGATTTGGGATATAGGCCTCCACCATCGCCGAGGTATTGGCTACGTATATAGTAGCAAATATTCGACCGATGAAAGAGCTGAGCAAATTTTGCGTCAGTACGCTGGTAAAATGGGCGCCGATCAGGAAATACGGAAAATTCCGTTAAATCTAGGTTATCGACAAAAGTTTTGGCATAAAAACTGTGTTGCAATTGGTATGTCAGCCGCTTTTATAGAGCCTCTTGAAGCCAGTGCAATATTTTTAGTTGAGGCCGCTGCTAACATGCTTGCTGAGCAATTCCCCAGGCAGCGTGCAGTAATGCCTTATGTTGAAGAAAAGTTTAATGATACATTTCGACTCCGTTGGGATAAAAGCGTTGATTTCGTGAAGTTACATTACTGTATAAGTAAAAGGTGTGATACGCGCTATTGGTCAGATAACCGTCGTAAAGAATCTATACCAGAAAGTCTGCAAAAGCGATTAGCACATTGGAAATATCATCCTCCAGGCAAATACGACTTTGACTATGCATATGAACCTTTTGTTTTAGATAGCTATTTGTTTGTTTTATATGGTATGGAATTTGATGTTGAATTGTCACCAAATCAATCGGCATTTGCTGAATCTGCTCTGGCAAGAATGCACTTTAAACGTGTTTCACAAACAGCAGAAAAATTATTGGATGCTTTGCCAAAACATAGAGAATTGATCGAAAAGATTTATCGCTACGGTGTCCAGAAAATCTAATTTTAATTTTTAATAAAAAACGCTTGTATTGTTGTGTACGTAAGGTTTAGTCTACGGTTTCGATAAAAAAGGTTCTCACGTTTGGAGAAGTAGAATGAGCCAGCAAAACGTACAGCCGTTAAATAAGAACGTACACGGCAACACAAAAATTAAAGCACAAAAGAATTTCAAACAGGTTGAATCACAGCATTTAGTTCCACTGGTTGTTCATGAGTTTTCAAGAGCAAGTGCCGAGTTCCCGGTCGTGTTTGTGAAAAACTCTGAAAATGGCACCTTTCAACCGGTTGCCTTATTTGGTCTTAAGCCAGGGGAAAACCTATATACGGCAAGTGAGAGTTGGGGCGGAACATACGTACCAGCGTGTATTACCCATTTTCCGATGGCGTTAGTACCTGAGTCAAAAGATTCAGACAACTACATGGTGATTATCGCAACCGATAATGACGTAGTAAATGAAGAAGAAGGTCAGTCATTATTCGAAGAAAACGGTGACGAGACTGAATACTTAGCCAAACGCAAAGAAGCCATGGCGTCATATTTAGAGCATGCTCATATTACGCGTATGTTCACCAAGGAATTGGCCGATAAAGATTTACTTGTTCAGCAGAATCTTGAAATCGATTTAAATGGCGAGAAAATCGCGATTAACGGTTTATATCTGGTTAATGAAAAGAAATTGAATGAATTAAGCGATGAAGAGTATCTGGAACTTCGCAAACGTGGATTTATGAGCCCAATTTTTGCTCATTTAAATTCAATGCACCAGGTACATCGTTTGGTTCAAAAGAAAGCACAACAAGCTGCTTAATTCAGTTTGGTGAGCTTTTATACTAAGCTCACCGCCTGAATGATAATAGATGGTCTCAATGCGATTTTTCGGCAATTGGACTTTACCTCGAAGCCACCGTACAAGGTGGCTTAATATCTTTCCTCGCGCTCGCTTAGTAAACCCTATAAATATTGTTTTGACCGTCTACAATGGTTGAAAATTTAGCAATATGTATTAACGCATAAAAAATTCGAGAACACCCAAAAATTTAAGTTTCTCTAATTTCAATAAATATTACTAAGAAGTTGCGCAAGGATATTAAAGATGATCAAAAAAACTTTGCTATTGAGTTTTAGCCTGAGTGCCCTGTTAGGTTGTCAACCTCAGCCTGAAATATATTCAGCAAATGGAACCGAACAATTCACTCATGCACAACAACTGACGCAAGCAAAGCTCGACAATTTTGCGAAATCGTTAAAGGTTGAATTTGAATTGGTAACGAATGTTGCCGATGAAAAATGTGACAAAGCTAAACATGATGGTCTTTGTTATCAGGGGCGGTTGAACTTTACCGCCCAGGAAGACTTTCCCGATAGAGACTGGGCAATTTACTTCTCATTGATTAATCCTGTGCAAACCCATTCGAGCGGCGAATTTACCATCACTCACGTAAATGGCGATCTGCATAAAATCGCGTTATCTGACAGCTTTACAGGGTTTAAAGCCGGAGAGACGAAATCGTTGGATTTTCGTGCTGACTTTTGGAGTTTGTCTGAAACCGATCTGATCCCCAACTATATATTGACGGTTGATGAAACCAGTGCGCTGGCTAATAAAGGCAACTGGCAGGCCCGCGTCATTGAAAGTACTCGTACTGAGATTGATCCTGAAACCGGGTTGGAAATTGCGCCATTTGTAAAAGAGTACACTCAGGTTCGTGAACAATTTAAACGTACCGATACCGATCAGACCCAATGGGCGACCGCTGCAGCTTTGTTTACACGTTATGATGGGCAACAACCCAGCCGTAATGATCTTGAAACATCGTTGATCCCAACACCGAAATCGATATCTGTTGATAGCGCGGCACCTACTCTTGACTTAAGCAAAGGCATAAACGTGCGCTTTAATCAGGTAGATGCGGGCTCGGTGCATACCGCCCTTGAACGCCTTGCGATGCTTGGCGTTAAGCAAACGGAAAGTGGTGTGCCAGTATTGCTTGAGCTACATAACAATTTGGATGGTAGCTCGGATGCGAATACCAAACCGATAAGCGGCGCTTACCGACTCCAGGTTGCCAGTGAGGAAATTTCGATTAGTGCCAGTGATAGCACAGGGCTTTTTTATGGATTGCAATCACTTGCAGGCTTGGTGCGTATTGACGATTTAACCGCGCAACCGGTGACCATCGAAGATGAGCCGCATTACGATTTTCGTGGTATGTTTGTCGACGTATCCCGAAACTTTCATTCTCTGCAGTTTTTACTCGACCTGATTGATCAGATGGCGGCTTATAAACTGAACAAGCTGCATCTGCATCTGGCAGATGATGAGGGCTGGCGTCTGGAAATACCGGGGCTGAAAGAATTGACCGATATTGGTTCTAAACGTTGCTTTGATCTCAGTGAGACAACCTGTTTATTGCCTCAACTAGGCGCTGGCGTGGATAGTAATAGCGACGTAAATGGTTATTTCACCGTAGCTCAGTATCAAGAGATCCTTAAATATGCCGGTGAGCGTCATATTCAGGTGATCCCTTCATTGGACATGCCCGGCCATTCCCGAGCCGCCATCGTTTCGATGAAGCGGCGCTATGACAACTATATGCAGGCGGGTGAACAAGCCAAAGCCGAGCAATATATGCTCCATGATCCAAACGATACTACCGTCTATTCGTCAGTGCAGTATTACCATGACAATACCATTAATGCCTGTATGGATTCATCCTATGCGTTTATTGCCAAGGTGATGGATGAAGTAAAAGCCATGCATAATGAGGCGGGCTATCCGCTTACCCGCTATCACATTGGCGCCGATGAAACCGCAGGCGCCTGGGTGGAATCGCCCAAATGTCAGGCATTTATTGCTGCCAATGATGCGCTTGCGAAGCCAGAAGACTTGGTTGGGTATTTTATCGAGCGAGTCGGTCATATTCTGGCGGATCGGGATATTGAAGTTGCCGGTTGGAGCGACGGCATGAGCCACACTAAAGTTGAGAATATGCCAGAAGTGGTTCAGGCCAACGCCTGGGGCGTACTTTTCTGGCAAGGCCATCAGACCGCGCATCAACTCGTTAATCAAGGGTGGGAAGTGGTCGTGTCCAGTCCAGATGTGATGTATTTTGATTTTCCTTATGAACCGGATCCCAAAGAGCACGGTTATTACTGGGCATCTCGTCACATTAACACCGAAAAAATCTTTAATTTTATGCCTGATAATTTACCGGCACATGCAGAATACTGGCTTGACCGTGAAGATCAACCGTATCAGTCGGATGATTCCCTGAGAAAAGATGACCAGGGCAATGTGTTGCACGGGCCGATGGCACAAGGCAAAGGGTTTGTCGGGATCCAGGGACAATTGTGGAGCGAGAATACCCGCAATGATGATTTAACCGAGTATAAAATCTTTCCGCGTTTGCTCGCCTTAGCGGAGCGTGCATGGTACTCGCCTGAATGGGCGTTGCCTTATGATCATTCGGGTCAGGTGTATGATCGCCAAAGCCAAAAAATCAGCGAGCAACAACACCAATTGCGTCAACAGAAATGGCGCGACTTTGCCAATACCATGGTCAATAAAGAGTTCGCAAAATTGGAATTGGCAAATATTCATTACCGGATTCCTACCGTTGGTGCCAAAATCGTTGATGGCATGTTACATATCAACAGTATTTATCCGGGATTACCCCTCCAGTACCGAGTCGGAAATTCGACCTGGGTGGACTATACTGCGCCGGTATCAGTGACGGAAAGTGAGGTTTGGGTACGTGCCAAAGCCATCACTTCAGATCGCGCGGGTAGGGCACTTAAGGTCCAATAATCACCCCCTAACTTGATGTTTTTTAACGGGTAATAAAAAACATCAAATAATTAATGACAGCGTTGTCATTTGTCGGTAGACTTATTTCAACTTAGATAAATTGTAAACTGGCGGCTTTAGATTAAGTCGCCCCGGTTGTGAACAGAGGCTTCGATGCTTACAAGTCAACAACAACTCTTTTTGGGGATCGATGGCGGCGGCAGTAAATGCAAAGCCGTGATCCTTGATGCCCAAATGAAATGCCTGGGAGAAGGCATCGCGGGTGCTGCAAACCCTTTTCACAGTGTTGAAAAGGCCCAAAAGTCGATTATCGACGCAGCGCTGCTTGCATTAGCTGATGCCGGGCTTGGCGAGCAACAACTTAGCCAGTTAATTGCCGGTGTCGGTCTGGCTGGTGTAAACATTCCAAAATATTTCGATTTAATGAATGCCTGGCAGCATCCGTTTCAGGCTATGCATTTAGCCACGGATTTACACATTGCCTGCCTTGGCGCGCACAACGGTGAAAACGGCGCCATTATGATTTGCGGTACCGGCTCTGTTGGCTATGTCAGTATTGATGGTGCGTCATTAATCGTCGGTGGCCATGGATTTCCGCAAGGTGATACCTGCTCTGGTGCCTGGCTTGGATTGCAAGCGGTACAAAAAGTGTTGTTAGCCGCCGATGATTTAGGCGCGCAAACCAGCTTAACCGAACGCATTTATCATGCGCTTGATTGCAGTGATTCAAATGATCTGGTTAGCCAGTTATGCGCTCAGGGGGCTACCTTTTATGCACGTTTAGCCATCCATGTGTTCGATGCCGCCGATGAAGGCGATTTGGTCGCACAACAAATATTGGCCCAGGCAAGCAACTATTTTACCGCGGTATTTCATAAACTGATGGCCAAAGACCCGGCTAGGATCTCCCTGATCGGTGGCTTGCAAGTCCGGTTAAAGGACTGGCTTGCCACCGACATTTTCAGTCAATTTAGCGAACCAATGCAGGCACCGGAAATCGGCGCCGTGCTTTTCGCCAGACAAAAGACTCAATCGTTCACGTAATAGCAGGATATACACTTATCATGTCAACTCTAATGCAAAAAGAAGCTCGTCAGGCACCTCAGGTAATTGCCGAGCAACTTAAGTTAAACGCAGATACTGCCGCCAGAATTGGCGATAAGCTCAATCAATTTGATCCAAAAATGGTGATGATCATTGGTCGTGGTTCCTCCGATCATGCTGGCGTGTTTGGCAAGTATCTATTTGAGATTGAAGTGGGTGTTCCGACGTTTGCGGCTGCACCATCGGTTGCCAGTGTATATGGTAAAGCACTCAAACTTGATAAAGCATTAGCGATCGTTATCTCGCAATCGGGTCGTAGCCCGGATATATTGTCTCAGGCGCAGATGGCCAAAGATGCGGGTGCCTACACCATTGCCCTGGTCAATGATGAGACCTCTCCGCTTGCAGAGCTAGTGGATGATGTTTTACCGTTAAAAGCCGGCCCAGAAAACTCGGTAGCAGCGACGAAAAGTTACCTGGCGACCTTGAGCGCGTTATTGCAGTTAGCGGCAAATTGGGGTAAAAACGAAGAACTTATTAATGCGTTGCAAACCTTGCCTGCAGGATTGCAAAAGGCGATAGACAGTGAAGTGCAATTATCGGCAGAAGCACTGGCCGATACTCGTAATCTCGTGGTTCTTGGTCGTGGTCTTGGTTTTGCGGTAAGCAAAGAAATTGCACTGAAACTCAAAGAAGTCTGTTCAATTCATGCAGAAGCCTTTTCCAGTGCCGAATTTTTACATGGTCCGGTAACCCTGGTGGCGCAGAAACTTACTATCATCGACTGTCATGTTAATGATGAGTCGGCAACGGCCCACAAAGAGCAGGTTGTTGAAGTCACGAATCGTGGTGCTGATATGATTCATTTGGACCAGGTGGTTAACAACATTCACCCAAGGTTAGCACCATTGTTAGTCTTGCAACGCTTTTATCTGGATGTTGAAAAAGTGGCCTTAGCTAAGGGCTTTAATCCAGATGAACCACAAGGACTTAAAAAAGTAACACGGACTCTATAATATGCAGCAATTACTTCAGGTTAGCGCGTTTTTTGATGGTGAAACACTGCACAAAAATTGTGTGGTTGAATTGCTCGATGGGCGGGTTATCCATACTGAAGAAATTCAAGGGCATCATCCGAAAGCGGAGCAAATTCAGGGCCTGATGGCACCTGGATTAATCGACGTACAAGTGAATGGTGGCGGTGGTGTTCTGCTTAATGTTGCACCAAGCATCGATACACTTGAAGCCATGTTTAACGCCCATGCGCAATTTGGAACAACCGCGATGTTACCGACTCTGATCACCGACGATGTCGAAGTGATGGAGCAAACTGCGGATGTGATAAGTGCGGCTCTGGCGGATAAACTACCGGGCATCATTGGTGTGCATTTTGAAGGCCCGCATCTTTCGGTGCCGAAAAAAGGTGTTCATAATGCCAGCTTTATTCGCCCAATTACAGAACGGGAAATGGCGGTATTCTGTCGTCAGGATCTGGGCAATGTAATTGTTACATTAGCGCCGGAAACCGTGTCTCCTGATGATATCAGCCGATTGGTTGCCGCCGGCGTGCATGTATGTCTGGGGCATTCCAATGCCGATTTTGACACCGTAACCAAGGCCCTTAACGCTGGAGCAACCGGTTTTACTCATCTGTTTAATGCCATGTCTGCATTTCAATCCCGTGAACCGGGGATGGTTGGTGCAGCCTTGCTTGATGATAATAGCTGGTGTGGGGTGATTGTCGACGGTCATCATGTCCACTATGATGCGCTCAAACTTGCGATCAAAGCGAAAAGCGCTGGGAAAATCATGCTGGTAACAGACGCAATGTCCCCAGTAGGAAGTGATGAAGACAGTTTTGACTTACTTGGCGCCAGAGTATTGCGAAATGGCGATCGATTAAACGCCACCACGGGTGAATTAGCGGGTTCTTGTCTGGATATGGCAAGGGCGGTAAAGAACACCATTGAAAAATTACAACAACCGGTGACGGAGGCGCTGCGAATGGCTTCGCTGTATCCGGCGCAGTTTCTTCATCAGGATAAAACATTAGGACATTTAAAAGTTGGAGCGGCAGCCGATTTCGTGATTTTCGATGACGATTTCAATGTTACTCAAACTTGGGTTAACGGGGCGCGGTTATTTTAATCGCGCCTTTGCTTTATTTAAAACAATAAAAACACGTAAAAATAGTTGGGGAATTATGCAACAGACAGAAGGTGCTAATATGGCTTCGACCATGACACAACAATCCAAAAGTAGTTTCGTGCCCATGGCCATCGTTGCCGGGTTATTTTTTATTCTCGGGTTTGCGACCTGGCTGAATGGTTCATTAATGCCATATCTCAAGCAAATCCTACAATTAACACCCTTTCAGGCGTCTTTGATCCTGTTTTCTTTTTATATCGCTGTAACATTCACTGCGCTGCCCTCGGCGTGGTTAATTCGTAAAGTCGGCTATAAATCCGGTATGGCGCTTGGCATGGTCGGTATGATGATCGCCGGTTTGCTTTTCATTCCAGCGGCCAAAACCCAAATATTCGGTCTGTTTTTATTCGCTCAGTTAGTGATGGGGGCAGGGCAGACCTTGTTGCAAACGGCGGTAAATCCATATGTGGTGCGTATAGGGCCTGAAGAGTCTGCTGCGGCACGTGTTAGTGTCATGGGAATTTTGAATAAAAGTGCCGGGGTCGTTGCACCTATGGTATTTACTGCACTGATCTTAGATAGCTTTAAAGATCGGGTAGGCACGGATTTAACACAAATTCAGATTGAAGAAATGGCTAATGGCTTAGTATTTCCGTATTTAGGCATGGCGTTATTTATTGGCTTTTTGGCCTTGCTGGTTAAAAAGTCGCCGTTACCAGAACTTGAAAAAGAGGACGAAGGCACTGGCAATGCACATGGATTGCGAGACGCTGCCGCTCATCCGAACCTGGTATTTGGCGTTGCGGCGCTATTTTTCTACGTGGCCGTAGAAGTGATTGCCGGTGATACCATTGGTACCTATGCGCTATCGCTCGGCATCGAAAATTACGCGGTGATGACCTCCTACACCATGGCATGTATGGTGTTAGGTTATATCATTGGCATTATCACCATCCCGCGCTTTTTATCTCAGCCTGCCGCATTAACGATTTCAGCCGTATTAGGGGTTATTTTAACAGTATTAATTGTCGTTGCCGATAATGACTCGTTTATGTTAGCAAATGCATTATTAGTTCCATTTGGCGGTGCAATGCTGCCTGACAGCTTATTGTTAATTGCCTTGCTTGGCCTGGCTAATGCCATCGTCTGGCCAGCGGTATGGCCTTTGGCATTATCAGGGCTAGGCAAACTCACCAGCATTGGTTCAGCATTGTTGGTGATGGGGATTGCAGGCGGAGCGTTTGGACCATTGTTTTGGGGCTTGGCAAGTTCGGCATCGGATGCAGGTCAACAGGGCGCGTATTTGGTAATGCTACCTTGTTATCTCTTTATTCTGTTTTATGCCGTTAAAGGTTATAAAATCAAACGCTGGAAATAGCTTCAGCGAAGCTGTCGCAAATTTAATACTAAGATTTAAAACTTAATCGCAGTAAACCCCAAGTCCAGGCTTGGGGTTTTTTCTTTTTCGCCTTTTCTCGGCAAATTCCATAATTTTTCTATACTTATACCAATCACATTAAATTATTGCTCACTCAGTGAGAATTTAAAGGCTTTTAGGCAAGGCTTTGATTGCAGAGAA